>NZ_CP097270.1 GCF_028473645.1 Acidovorax sp. GBBC 1281 | reverse complement strand
ATGGTCTGGCGGCCCGACTGCTCAAAAAGATCGGCGGCAGCGGCAATGACACGCTCGCGCACGTCTGCGGGGATGGCTGTAGCTGCTTGGGTCATGGCCGGCTTCCTTGAAAGTGAATAAGAAGAATAATACTATTATTATTCTTATCCGTCAATCTTATTATTGGCTTGAATTGCCGCCCGGCCGCGAGCGCCAGGACGGATAAAAATCGCCTCCTTGCCCGGTTTTTGAGTGGAAGGGGTGTCAAGGGCACGCCCGGAGGCCGCACGCGGAGCGCAGCCGGCACGGCGAGCACCGAACGGGTGAGGACGGGGGCGAAGCCGCACCCTTGATGCCACTGGAACGGCCCAAGCCTTCAGTCTGGGGGGCAGTCGAAGGAAGCGAAGCGCCCCGCCGCCTGCACCCCTGACGACAGAGGGCGACTCGCTCCCCTCGCTGGCGAGGGGCGGGGGGGAGTGGTTCGTCGCACGAAAACGGCTTTTCTATTGGAAGCGCTTTGCTTTTCCTGAAAACAAGACAGATTCAGCGCGCTAGGACGCCGTGACCGGCTCGCCCGGCCTGCCCCTTGCCTTGTCCCTGAAAACCTCCCTACGGCCTTCCTGCTGCCCCTGCCGCTTGTTTTTGGCACGGTGCTGGCCTGCCCTCTTCCTGATAGACGGTTTTTTGCGGCCTCTCGATCATCACGAACCTTTCCGGCATGGCGCGCACACGCGCCGGGCTGAGCGGGCGGCCGACTTGTCGGCCGGGCGTGATTTGTCCCGGTCTTAGCGCCCCGGCAGGGGTGGCCGCTTGCGGCCATGCCGGCCGGCTTGCCGGTCGGGACGCTTAGACCATGCCTTACCTCGGCCGTCGATCAACCACGGGCGGCAAGTGCCGTCCTTCGTTTTCTGCTTTCCGGCCAAAGGCCGGCCGGTGTTGCCTTCTTGTCTTGGCTGTTGGTTTTCATGGCCTTGGTGCTGCACTGGTGCCGGTTCTTGGTCGTGGTGGTGGTGCCACCCTGCGCGGCAAGCCGCGCCTCAACAAAGAGTCATGGCCGCAGGCCATCCATTTATCGGGAGGGGGAGCCGACCGAAGGTTGGGGGAACCCCGAAGGGGTGCCCCGGCCGCAGGCCGCTAACGGCGTTTCGTTTTGCGCTGACTGTCGAGTTACACACAGGCCCAAAAGTTTTAAAGATTTAAATATGTTTTAAGAGTTTTAGAGCCGGAAAAGCTAAAAAAATATATATAAATCAATGACTTGCAATGGTTCCCGGTGGGTAATAGACGGGCTTGGGTGTGTAATCGACGGTATCTGGTGGGTAATAGACGGGAGCCGGTGTGTAATCGACGGGCTATCCACAGGCTGAGAGCTGGAACCGGGCCGCCGCCGTCGATTACACACCTTTGGCGACAAACCGCGCCGACCTGGTGGCCGTTCTGTCGCCAAGGCTCCGTCTATTACACACCGCAAGGTATGGTGACGCCGGCACGCTGGCCAGGTCGCCGCGGTGTCGCCATCAGCATGACGCGCAGCGCTGCCGGTACGGCATGACGAAAGGGATTGATGCCCGGATGGGGCGAGACTCGGGACGAGGCTCGATGCGCAGCACGAAAGCCCCGGCCCCGGCTTCATGCTCTGCCTGTTTGAACATGGCGCATCACCCCTTTTTCACGTCGCCGCCATCGGCCTTTTGCCAGCCCTGCGATACGCGTTCTTTCACCGCCTGACGATAAGCCGGATTCCAGCCAGTGCGGCCCATCATGAAGTGTTCCGCGCGGCTTGCGCTGGTCTGGTGGCCCGTCCTGGGGTCAAGGCGTGTCGATTGCGCAAGAGGGTTGATCGGGCGCATGGCCGATGCGGCCGGGGCCACGATCTGGCGTAGGGACATGGCTTGGAGGGAGACACCGCCGGCCAGCCCCGAGGCCATTCCTTTGGCCTGCATGGCAATCCAGCCCAAGGCCACCGTCAGGCCGAGAATCTGAAACGCGATCAGGAACGGGTTTTGTGCGTTGCTGCCTTCTATATCCAGATCAACCGCGCCCACGAAGGCATCGAAGGCGACGACACCGAAGGACATGACTAGCGACAGGATGACGACCGAAAAAATGTAGTTCAAGACTTGGCCGAACCAGCTATCAAAGAACTTGGCCGTGACCGGAAACATCAGGCACAGGATGAACAGCGGCCCCAGGGCAAACATGATCGCCAAGGAGAACTTGGCAATGATGATATTTACGCCTCCAATCAGGGCGAAAACCAGCGTGCCCACGGCAATGGATAGCGCAGACCCCCACCAACTCAACGCCGCACCTATGTCCCATCCTGCATCACTGGCCCGCTGCAAGCACAGCGAGGCCAGATCAAGACCCTTGTTCAACATTGCATCCAAGGTTTGATAGATCGAGCTGGAAGGCGAAGCCGAGTTTGCATTGAGCAGGGAGGAAAGCCCGGTTTCCAAGCCATTGAGCGCGGCCACAACCTGATTGTTGTAGCCATCGGCGGTCAAGGCGAAGAAGGCAATGATGATGATCTTCACGCATTGCTTTAAAAACGTCGGGAAAGGTGCTTCTACCGAGCCGGTACTGATGGCATAGCCCGTCATCGTGATGTAGAGCGACACCCCTGTAAGGGCGAGCATTTGAAGGCCGAACATGAGGCTTGTTGCAGCCGGTTCGACAAAGGCCGCCGTGGCGTTGGTGACGGTTTCGCCGATGAACTGGAATAGTGTTAAGTCAGACATGATCGCCCCTTATTTTTTGAAGGTTGGCGGCTTCGCATCGACGCCGTAATTTTTGCTGCCAAGGTCGAGCTGGTTTTGCGCAGCCCTTGCATTGACGCAGTTCGGGGAAGCCGCCAGTTCGCCAGGGTTGGCTTTGCACTTGGCGAGCATTTCGAGGCGTTCTTTCGCGTTGGCCTTGTACCAATCGGCTGTTTGAACGGGCGTGTTCTCGCCGCAGCCGGCTAGGACGGCCACGACGACCAGGGAGAGGGCGAGATTTTTCATTTCCGCACCTCGCGCGCTTCGGCTTCGATGGTGCGGCCGGTGAATTGACCTGGTTCATGCTGCTGCGCCGCGACCGCGCGCAGAGCACTTTCCCGCGTTACGGCCCAATCACCCGCGAGGATTTCAGCCGAATCGCGGAGCATGAAAAGGGCAGCGCCGAGGGAGGCCACCGAGCAGAGAACGGCAATCCACGAACTGATCGGGGCATCCTGGCCAACCATCACGAGGTCGAACCAGTCAGCTGCCGCAATGAGGACGGGAGCCGATAAAAAAGCGACGGCAATGGTTTCTTTTTTGAGCAGGCCCGGCGCTTTACGGTTCAACTCCTGGGTTAGCCCGAGTCGTTCAAGGCCGGCCCAAGACCGCCAGATCAAAAGCAGGAAAGCCGCTGAAACGCCAATCAGCGGAACGTGAAGGTAGGTAATCATGATTGCCACTCCTGTTGAAAGGAGGGCATCGGGCTTGCAGCCATTCCGCAGCCATCGGCGGCGGTCTTGCTCCCCATCCGGGAGCGCACCCTTGCGGGCTTTTACAACGCGCTTACCGCGTGGCAGGCCGTCTTTCGGCAAAGCAGACAGGGCGCAGCACGGAGCCTGTCGAGTAGATGGGCGATGCCCAAAACTGTTGTTCATTTATGCCAAAACCCAATGTTTTGGCATACCCGATTTTCCCATCTTGGCGCGGTTACGTCGATGGCGACAGGCGCACCAAGGCGGGACGCCAGCCTGTCACCACTTATTTACTCATTTGAGTATAGCACTCATTGCAGCCAATGAGTAGATGAAGTTAAGGGTTTTTACTCATTAACTCAAATGCGCCGGTTCAACTTCGAGCATGGCCTGATAGCAGCGCGAACGCACAGAAGCCAGACCACGGCCAAGGGCGCTAGCCGCCCTGCCCTGCCGGACGTTGCTGGAAATGAGCGAATGAGTAAAAGAGTTCTTACTTAACGTGCAAATCCTTGTTATACTCAAATGAGTAAATGCACGTTAATTTCATTCACCCAGGAGGCCCCATGCAGGTTATCGCCGTGTTGAACCAGAAAGGCGGGTCAGGAAAAACGACTATCGCCACCCACCTAGCCCGTGCCCTGCAACTGGACGGTGCCAGCGTGTTGCTTGTCGATTCAGACCCGCAGGGCAGCGCCCGCGATTGGGCCGCAGTGCAAGACGACAACCCGGTTACGGTTGTCGGCATCGACCGCCCCACCATTGACCGCGACCTAAAGGCCATCGGCCATAAAGACTTTGTGGTGATTGACGGCGCACCGCAGGCGGCAGACCTTGCCGTTTCCGCGATCAAGGCCGCCTCGTTCATCCTGATACCCGTGCAGCCCAGCCCTTACGACATTTGGGCGACGGCCGATCTTGTCGAGTTGGTGAAACAACGCATCGAAGTCACGGACGGGAAGCTAAAGGCGGCGTTTGTTGTGTCGCGTGCGATCAAGGGCACCCGCATAGGCGCGGAAATCACCGAGGCTTTGGCCGGCTATGGCCTGCCCGTTCTGGAATCCCGCATCACGCAGCGCGTGAGCTACCCCGGCACGGCAGCAGCAGGAACAACCATTCTTGACGCCGAGCCAGACGGCGACGGTTCCGGCGAAATCCGCGCCCTGATGAACGAAATTAAGCAAAAACTCGTTTGAGTAAATGAGGAAATAAGCGAATGAACACCACCACCAAGGGCGCTTTGAGCGCCGGCCGCCCGAGCGCCAAGAGCAACAAAGCCGCAACCCTTGCCAGCCTTGTCGACAAGGCCGCCACCGTTCGCGTGAACTTCGATCTAGACCGCGACCAGCACATCAAATTGAAGTTGTATGCCACGAAGCAGGGCAAGAGCATCAAAGAGGTGTTGAGCGACTATGTTGCGCAGCTTCCAGAGTAAAGGAGTGGTTACTTAAATGAGTAAATACACCACGACGGCTGCGCCCATCACTGATGACGAACGCCGCAAGCGTCAGGAGGCAGTGAACTACGCCCGCGCATCCGTGGGCCTTGAAGGGTTCAAGCCCTCTGAGGCCGAAGAGCAGCGGGCCGCCAGGTTTGTTGCCGGTGAAATCGACCTTGCCGACTTCGTGAAGCCGGCGCGCTGAATCTGTCTTGCTGGTTTCAGGCTCACAGCGTGGCGAGCTGCGGCAGACGAAAAATTCGTTGGGGTGAAAATACCTTAACACTAAAAAATCGGATCGTTCTACGATCAGTCAACAATCTAAAAGGTGGATCAAATGGCAATTTATGCAATATGGAATAACAAAGGTGGCGTAGGAAAAAGTTATTTAACTTTCCAAGTCGCATCTGAATATGCGCAGCAAAACCAAAACAAGAGAGTTCTTGTTATTGATCTTTGCCCGCAGGCAAATTCATCGTCAATGCTGCTTGGTGGAATGATCAATGGTGAAAATGCACTTACTGCCTTGCATGGCACAGTTCCGAGAACATCAATCGCCGGATATATTGATGATCGTATCGTAAGCCCATATCAGAATCCAAGAACTGGGAGCCGGTATGTGACGCAGCTTGCTGGAACCAATCCGGCATTGCCAAATAATCTTTATCTGATTGCGGGCGATGAACAGCTAGAATTGCAATCATCAAGGGTTCGTGCAGCGACAGAGCGCGGGCCAGATGATGCATGGCGTCTTGTCCATATGTGGATTCGTGACCTGATCGCTGATGTTGCTGATGCATGGGCCGATCATGAATATACCGTGTTCGTTGACTGCAATCCCAGCTTCTCCATTTATACAGAACTCGCGCTGTCGGCTTCGGACAGGCTGATTATTCCGTTTTCAGCGGATGGCTCATCAAAGCGCGCTGTTCGTTCTGTTTTGGCCCTCGCTTATGGGGTTAGCCGGCAACCTGGCCAGGCGCAGTCTGAGTTCTTCTTGGGGACTCTGAGGCATCAGATGAATCGGCCTAAAATCTACATGTATGTAGGTAACCGACTGACGCAAAGCTATTACTCATCCGCCGCAGCGTTCAAAACTGTTGTCGGAGAAATTGGCGACGAAATCTATGATGTTTGGCGCGCAAATCCGAACGAGTTTAGTATCCATCCAGCAGGTTCACCACTGCCAACCAGCAAGAAAACATTTAAAGCAATGTTTCAGAAAGAAGTTGGCGATGCCAATACGGCATCTGTTGTTTCCAGCACCTTGGGAACACCAATATGCCGGATGACTTCCGGCACTAAGTTGGTTCTCGGGAAGAACGTTGTAGTGAATCAGTCCCAGCTAGATAAGCAGGCTCCGAATATCCGAGACGTTGTTAGCGCCATTGAGTAATGACTTTATTCGTCAGAGTGACGGTTTAAGGCTGTCACTCGTTTGACCTGGCTAACGCTGCACCCCGCCAGCTTCGCGGTTTCCGCAATGCTGTTCCCGCCCGCTCGCAGTGCCGCGATGCGTTCGTGTATGGCCGTGTCGGGCGGGCGGCCGGAGTAGCGGCCCTCAGCCTTCGCCAGTTGGATGCCCTGCCGCTGGCGTTCGCGCCGGTCTTCGTAATCGTCATGCGCCATTTGCAAGGCCAGCTTCAAGAGCATGTCTTGCACCGACTCAAGGACGATGCGGGCCACGCCCTGCGCGCCGGCCGCCAGTTCGCCCAGGTCGATGATGCCGGGCACCGCCAGACGCGCGCCCTTGGCGCGGATCGAGGCCACCAACTTTTCGGCGTCTTCCAGGGGCAAGCGGCTGATGCGGTCGATTTTCTCCGCAACGACGGCTTCGCCCGGTTGCAGATCGCCAATCATGCGCAGCAGCTCGACCCGATCCGCGCGAGCGCCCGAAGCCTTTTCCCGATAGATGCCGGCGACGTAGAAGCCCGCCGCCCTGGCCGATGTGACGATAGCCTCTTGCCGGGCCAAGTCCTGCGCATCGGTGCTGACCCGCATGTAGATGCGGGCCACCTTGACCGGCGCGGCCTGGCTGGCCGGTTTTCTCTTTGTCGTCATTGCATGGCCTTTTTGGGTATAGCTATGTTGGCCGAGCGTATCAGGGTCGGCTATTAATTCAAAGGCCGATCTAAATTGGCTAGGTCATTTTTGACCACCCAAAAGAGCCATCAATTTCCGTTCAAGGTTTCAGAAAGGCGGCAGAGCTTCTAGCTGTTCACGGGCGTACTGTCGGTCTACGTCCGACAAGTTGCCATCTTCCCCGTAGCTCGCCAGCACGTCCCGTTGTTGATAGGCGCTCGACATGTTGTCCGCCTTTAGTGCCTGAAAAACTGGCATTAGTTGAGGGTTAGCGGGGCGCTGATGCTCAAGGTCAAACAGGATGCCGCGAACCAAAGTGTCAATTTGAGATTTCATTGATTTCTCCCAGCACGGTACCGCCGCGCTTTCTGCGTTCAGTCTCGCGTCACGACGACAAGCGCAGGCAACATCTCATTTTAAATTGCATGCTTCCTTGATTTCATGCACAATTAATCATGTTTCTGAGTCAATCCACTAAGGAGCCGACCATGCAAAGCATGACCATTGAGCAGCTACGCGCTGCAAGTAACGCCGGCGGCGTGTCTGGCGTGACCTTGAAAGGGCAGGGCGGGGCGTTCCTCGTTCAGATCGCCACGCGCAGCGGTTCCGGTGCCGTGTTGTCCAAGGCCCGCAGCACCGAGCCGCGCCGCTTTGGCAATCCGCTGGCCGCGTTGAACGTGCTGCGCGATATTGGCATCACGGTAGGCCAGTTCGACGCGAGCGAATACGACCCGGCCGACAAGGAACCCGACGCCGGCAATAGAGGCCGGGCAGGGGCCATGCGCGAAGCGCACGAAGCCGCAGCCTATAACCAGTGGCTGGCCGTCGAGATTCAGGCATCCATTGACGACCCCCGGCCGAACGTAGCTCATGATGAAGTCATGGCTGAGATGGACGCCGACATTGCCGCCTTGCCCAAGAAAAAGCGAGCATGACGGCCAAGCCTTACCGCATTGAATGGCGGCCTATGGCACGCGAGGATTTGCGCGCCATCGTGCGCTACATCGGCAAGGACAACCCGACGAGGGCCAAGAGCTTCGGTCAGGAACTGCGCGACAAAACCAAGCCGCTTGCACAGCATCCAGAGCTTGGCCGACAGGGCCGGCCAGGCTTGCCCGAGTGGTTGCGCGAACTGGTCGTGCACCCGAACTACATCGTTTTTTATCGTGTGCAGGCCGAGGCCCGCACCGTCGAGATTTTGAGAGTGAAGCACACGGCGCAACAAACGCCGTGATTACCAACCCCGGCGCGCTAACGCCGGTTTTTCAGGAGTGGCGAAGATGAACACGAACCAAGAATTGGACGTATCGAGCGAACAGGCAGAGACGATGGCGAATACTTTTTTCGAGCAGATGGAACCGAAGGTGAAGAAGGGCAGGGCGTGGACGTTCCACCGCTTGAGCGCCGCTTGCGACACGCCGGACGCAGAGCGAGTGCAGGCCGTGCTTTACCCCGACGACGGCCAGGGCTTCGCCTTGTATGCCCGTCAGGGGCAGGCCTTGCACGCCATCACTCATGAAGGCCGCCCGGTGCGCTTTCGGACGTTTGAAAAGGCACTCACGACGCTGGCCGAGGTGCCCCACCTTGATCCTGAAATCGTGGTGGATTCGTCCAACTGGTGCGAGGAATCCGGCCCGCACTGACGCAGGCAAAAGAAAAGCCCAACACCGCGCTAACAGTGTTGGGCTTGGGTGCGGCCCCGGAGTGGCGAACTCTTAAAGGGCCGCTGACCATCACCAAAACAGGCAAATGACCATGACCAATCTTACCAAAAATGGCGGCACAGTGAACAGCAAAATGGGTGCCGCCCATGAGTAGCGCGAACGGCCCCAAACAGATCGGTGACGCCTTGGGCGACTCTCTGGATCGCTTGAAAATTGGTATCGCAAAGAGGCACCGCGAGAAGGTAGAGGCCGCAGCGCGGCCGGGCGAGACGTTCGCGCAGGCCGAAAGCCGTTTGCGGGCCGAGGACGCGGCCAAAGAGCGGGAGGCAGCCCAAGAGAAGGAACGGGCGCAGTCCGCCGCTATCGCGGCCGGTCGGCAGCGCGAAGACGCGGCCAAGGCCGCATCGTCCATGCGCAAGCCGCCCGAGGGCGATGCACAGTCCGATTTTTTCGTGCCGCTGCTGTACGACGTGGCAACCAAAGATAGCCGCAGCATCATGGACGTGGCCGTTTTCCGGCTGTCCAAGAAGGACAAGCGCGCTAACGAAACGATCCGCTACACGCGCCCCGATGGCTATGTGGAAGTGGTTTCAGGCGAGGCCGGCATGGCTTCGGTTTGGGACTATGACATTGTGCTGATGGCAATTTCACACCTGACCGACGCCATGAACCTTTACAGGCAGGGCAGGGGCGAGAAGCCGAGCCGCATCTTTCGGCCGCATGTGTCGGAAATCCTCAAGTTCTGCCGCCGTTCCGATGGTGGCCGCCAGTACGAGGAAATCGAAGGGGCGTTGAAACGCCTTAGCACCACGTTCGTGGAGGTGGTGACGACAACGCAGGCCAAGGGCAAGCGGGCTTTGCGCACGGCCAAAGGGGTAGGGCTGATTAACGGCTATGAGACGGTTTCCTATGCCGACAATGGCCGGCTTACGAGCGTCTCTATCGAGGTGCCGCAGTGGCTCTATAACGAGGTGGTCGAGGTGAAATCCCCGGCCGTCTTGACCGTGCATCCCGAGTATTTTTTGATCGAGCCGGGCATAGGCCGTTTCCTGTATCGACTTGCCCGCCGCGCTGCTGGCAAGGCCCGCGCTCGATGGACGTTCAAGCTGATTTATGAGCGCAGCGGTAGCGTGGGCACGTTTAAAGAGTTTTGCCGCATCCTGCGCAAGCTGATCGCGTCCAACGATCTGCCGGAATACACGCTTGCCGAGGTGTTGGGTAAATCTGGCCCGCTGCTGGTGATGACACACCGGGACGCGCTGCCCGACGAGCTGCCAGAGCTACCAGAGGACGACGACGGGGCCGAGGGTGATGACGTGGGCGACGATGTTGCCTTGCCGCGTGCTTGAACCATGATCGTTCAGGCTCACCCCGCCGCAGCCCTGATGCGCCTCATGACGCATGCAACGGGCTTTGTTCCCGACAGCCGGCGCATTGCGCACTGGCTGCAAGAGTGGGAGCGGTCGGGCAACCCTCGGGCCATCCAAACGCAAGTGCAGGGTCTTGCCTCTGACCACGGCCGGGACGTGCAGACGGTCGCCCAGGCGGCGAAGCGAACAGGGGCGAAGCCTTCCACGCTCGGCCGCCTGGAATACGGCTACAACATGGAGAACATCGCGCGGGCCTACCCGGTGCCGGTGGTGGAGTGCGAACGATGAAAGACGGGCCGCGTCAGCGGTAGTCTTTCGATCAGTACCACGTCCCCCGCTTCGGCGGGGTTTCTTTTTGGCGGCAAAGGATCTGCCTCGATCGCGCCAATCCGTCACCAGCGGGGGAACGCTCCGCGCTTCGCTTGGGCAACCCCTTCGGTTGCATCCCGCGTCGGTTCTTGCCCGACTGGCTGCGGGGGCAGGGGTGGCGGGCTTCGCCCTTCGTCCCTCCCCCTTGCCGATAGGCTCTCTGGCTTTCACCAGCATCAAGGGTGCGGCTGCGCCCGCCATCCTCACCCGTTCGGTACTCGCTGCGCTCCGTTCCGCGTGCGGCCTCCGGTGTCGCCCTTGACACTGCTTCCAGCCAATACACGGGCAACGACTGGCGACGAACGCGGGTTTAGAAAACGCTGACAAGTTTTCTCATGAGAAAACAGGCGGCACTGGTGACGGTCAGCAGCTGGCCAGGTCGTGAAGCTGTCGCCAATTACTCATTCGATGTTCCACCGCTCAAGACTTGCACCAATGGCACGGCTCACTTTTTCCGTATGAGCGTCGATGATCGCGCGGAGTCGTTCGATTGATTCGACCGTGACGGAATCGCGCCGGCCCTCGTTCATCGCCTTGGCTACTTGGTTGAGGTTGCGGCCGATGGCGAGCAATTGATAGTTCGACTCGCCCAGCGCCTCAATTTCATCCATGCTGAACTGCGGTTCATGGGTAAGCCCGGCCCGGATCGCATCAATGATCCACCGCCGTTGCGAACAACGCTCAAGGTTGGCTCGCTCCTCCACGGCCGCCTTTTCCGATTTGGTCATCAGGATTTCAAACCGCACCTTGGGTTCGTGGTCGGGCGCTTGGCCCGTCTGACGCAAGGGTGGCTGCGTCTTGGACGCTTTCTCTATCTGCTGCTCGATGGCCTCTTTGATGGCCGTACTCGGTGCCTTGCCAAGCGCGGCGCAATAGTCTTCCCAACGCTGCTTCACGTCTGGCCCCAGCCTGACACTGAGGATCGGGCTTTTCTTTTCTACGGTCATGGCGAAGCCTCCATTTGTCCCGGGACAAATTCAATGTGAGGGGGAAAACAACGTGGCAAGCAAAGCGTATGACACTTCACCGGCGATTAGCCTATCCTGCACTAGCCCACACTCTTCAAGATTTTTGGTCATGACCAAGCCGTTTTTGCTCTTTGGAAAAGTGGCCCGGATTTGTTCATGAACAAATTCACCCGGCCCGTTTTCACCTGCGCCGCCAGAACCTAAGTCATGACTTAGGTTTTCGGTGCCGGCTGCGTGTTGACCAGGTCGTGAAGTTGTCGCCACGATCAGGCTTTGGCAGGCGGGGTTTTCTTCGGCTTCTGTTCACCCTGTGGATTGATCGCGGCCAGCAAAGCAGCGTTCTGCTCCTGCATAGCCTGCAACTGCCCGGCAAGCCCTGCGGCGCGCTCTCTGGCCTCTGCTGCGGTCTTGGTGGCGTCGTCGCGTTCGCCCTGCGCCTTGGTCAATCGCTCAGCGGCACGGTGAGCCTCTGTGGCGGCCTGCTTGCGCTGCTCGGCGTGGGTCTGCTCGATGGCCTCGGCCTTGGCCTGCACCTTCACCAGCTCGGCGCGTGCGGCCTCTGTGGCGGTATGGGCGGCCTCGATCTCGGCGGCGGCCTTCTGGCGGGCCTCGGTGTTCTCGGTGCGCAAGCGGTCGGCGTCGGCGTGCGCTCTGTCCAGCTCGGCGCGAAGGTCGGCGGCCCGGTGTTCGATTTCAGCAATACGGGCGTCTGCCTTGTCGGCCCGGCTCACGGCCTCGGCCAACTGCTGGCGAACGTCGGCCAGCTCCTGCGCCTGCTTTTCGGCGGCGGCCTTCTCTGCGGCTAGTGCTGCGCCGGCCGCGTCCAGCTCGCCGGCCTGACGCTCGAAAGCCTCGGCCAGTTCCTGCCGCATGGCGTCCAGCTCGGCCCGCTCGGTTTCCCATGCCGCTTGCGCACTGCGTAGGGATTCGTTCGCCAGCTCCTGCGCCTGCTGCCAGATCGTCGCCACGGCCGCGCTGCTGGCCTGCTGCACGGATTCCGGCACGGCCACGGCCACCGGGGCGGCTTGCGCGGTCTGAGCCCTGCGCCATTCCTTCATCACGGCACTGGCGGCGTTCATGTCCACGCGGGCGGCCCGCCGCACGGCGTCAACCGTGGGC
>NZ_CP097269.1:5397500-5695567 GCF_028473645.1 Acidovorax sp. GBBC 1281 | reverse complement strand
TCCTTGTCCGGCATCGGCGCCTGGGTCGTTGTCGGGGCTGCGGGAAGGTTCCTCGGTCATTGATGGCGGTTCTTGTTGTGGATAGGAGGAACGATTCAGGGCCGCAGATTGTACCTTTTCAAAGGGTTATCCACAACCTCGGCCAGGGCGCCCACGGCGCGCGCCACCCGCGCCGCAAACCCCCTGTACTGCCGCCTCGCCATTGCCACGCCGGCACAAGCCTGCAATAATCGCCGGTTTCCCTGAATGCGTTCAGGGCAATAACGCCCGGGCCAAGCGCTTTGATCTTGATCGAAGTGCCGCATCCGGAGGGCCTGGAACCCGCATCTTGCGAGTTGCGCCCGGAACCTAACCCTCAAGGACATTGACCATGAAACGTACTTACCAGCCTTCCAAGACGCGCCGTGCGCGCACCCACGGTTTCCTCGTGCGCATGAAGACGCGCGGCGGCCGTGCCGTCATCAACGCACGCCGCGCCAAGGGCCGCAAGCGCCTGGCCGTCTAAGGCCGCCACGGCACTCGGCCCGGTTCCGGGCGGGAACCCTCCCATGCAACGGCTGAAAACCCGTCCGCAGTTCCAGGCCGCCATGGCCGGGGGAACGGTCTCCCGCACCGCACACTTCGCACTGCACCGACTGGGGCTCGCTCCCACCGGCGCAGCGGCCGCATCGCCTCCCGCACCTCCCACAGGGCCCGGCCCCTTGCCTGATGCGCAAGGGCCGCAGGCCCTGTTTGGCATGGCCGAGCCGCCCGGCGTCTGGCTGGGCGCCATGGTGCCCAAGCGCTGGGCCCGCCGCGCGGTCACCCGCAACACCATCAAGCGGCAGATCCATGCCGTGGCCGCCTCGTTCGAGTCCCAGTTGCCGCAGGCCGCGCACGTGGTGCGCCTGCGGGCGACGTTCGACCGCAAGCAGTTCACCAGTGCCACGTCCGATGTCCTCAAGCAGGCGGTTCGCGCCGAACTGCTGCAGCTGTTCGGCTACGCCGTGCGGCGCAGCGGCGGCGCGGCAGCGCCCGCTGGGGCACCGACGGCGGCGGCCCCCCAGCCCGCCCCGGCGCCTGTGTCATGATGCGCGCGCTGCTGATGGCGCTGGTGCGTGGCTACCGGCTGGTGCTGAGCCCCTGGCTCGGATCGGCCTGCCGTTTCGAGCCCACGTGTTCGGCCTATTCGCTGCAGGCACTTGAACGCCATGGCGCCGCGGCCGGAACTTATCTGACGCTGCACCGTCTGGCACGGTGCCAGCCCTGGTGCGATGGAGGGCATGATCCGGTGCCCGAAGAACTGCCCCGCGCACTGCGGCTGTTCTCGCGCCTGTCTCCTTCCACGTCCTCCACCCCCTCCTCACCGAAGAAGTCTTCATGAACGACATTCGCCGCACCATCCTGTGGGTGATATTTGGCTTTTCCATGGTTCTGCTATGGGACAAGTGGCAAGTGCACAACGGCCACAAGGCCACTTTCTTCCCCGGTGCAACGCCTGCCGCCGTGGCGCCCGCGTCTTCGGCGCCGGCCGCCTCTGGCACCGCCGGCGCTTCCACAGTGCCGGCCCCCACGGCCGCGGCGGCGCCCGCGAATGCGCAGCAGGTGCCGGGCGGCGTGCCGCAGCCGGCAGCGGCGGCACAGCGCCAGCGCGTCACCCTGACCAGCGACGTGCTGCGCCTGACCTTCGACAGTGAAGGCGGCTCGCTCACGCATGGCGAACTGCTCAAGTACCCCGACATGGCCGACAAGTCCAAGCCGTTCATGCTGCTGGACGAAAGCGCGCAGCGCGTGTACGTGGCGCAGACCGGCCTGATCGGCGGCGCCTACCCCACGCACAAGACGGCGATGTCGGTGGTGGCCGGCAACCGCGACCTGCAGGACGGCCAGAACGAGATCAGCGTGCGCTTCGAATCCGCCGACCTGGGCGGCGTGAAGCTGGCCAAGACCTGGACCGTGAAGCGCGGCGCCTACGACGTGGCCGTGAAGCACGAGATCGTGAACACCGGCACCGCGCCCGTGTCGCCCCAGCTGTACCTGCAGCTGGTGCGCGACGGCAACAAGCCGCCGGGCGAGTCGTCGTTCTATTCGACCTTCACCGGCCCCGCGGTCTATACCGAGGCCAAGAAGTACCACAAGGTCGAATTCAAGGACATCGAGAACGGCAAGGCCGAAATCGACAAGTCCTCCACCAACGGCTACGTGGCCATGGTGCAGCATTACTTCGCCAGCGCCTGGCTGCTGGGCAACGACGTGCAGCGCGACCTGTTCGTGCGCAAGGTGGACACCAACCTGTACTCGGTCGGCATGATCACCCCGGTCGGCGAGATCGCGCCGGGGCAGTCCAAGACGGTGGACGCACGCCTGTTCGCCGGCCCGCAGGTCGAGACGATGCTGGAATCGCTCACCCCCGGCCTGGAACTGGTGAAGGACTACGGTTGGCTCACCATCCTGGCCAAGCCGCTGTACTGGCTGCTCGACCAGCTGCACAAGGTGCTGAACAACTGGGGCTGGTCCATCGTGGCGCTGGTGTTCCTGCTGAAGATCGCGTTCTACTGGCTCAATGCGAAGGCGTACGCCAGCATGGCCAAGATGAAGGCCATCAACCCCAAGATCATGGAGATGCGCGAGCGCCTGAAGGACAAGCCGCAGCAGATGCAGCAGGAAATGATGCGCATCTACCGCGAGGAGAAGGTCAACCCGATGGGCGGCTGCTTCCCCATCATGATCCAGATCCCCGTGTTCATTGCGCTCTACTGGGTGCTGCTGTCCAGCGTGGAAATGCGCAACGCGCCGTGGATCGGCTGGATCAAGGACCTGTCCTCGCCCGACCCGTTCTTCATCCTGCCGCTGCTGATGACCGCCAGCTCGCTGCTGCAGACCGCGCTGAACCCCGCGCCGCCCGATCCGCTGCAGGCCAAGATGATGTGGTTCATGCCGCTGATCTTCAGCGTGATGTTCTTCTTCTTCCCGGCGGGCCTGGTGCTGTACTGGCTGACGAACAACATCCTGTCGATCGCGCAGCAGTGGATCATCAACACGCGCATGGGCGTGCCGCCGCAGTTCAACCTGCCGAAGTTCCGCTGACCCGCAACGCAGCGCGGATGCGCGCTGCGTTTGCGACACATTCCACGGCCGCTAGACAGCGGCCGTTTTTCATTGGGTACGATGCTTGCTTGCCCCTGCGGCATCTTTCATCCACTTTCGTTAACCGACGAGGAGACTTGGCCAATGAAACAGCAGCGTACGACTTTCAAATGGAGCGCACTGGGCATCGCGGTCCTGCTGGCAGCAGGATCGGCTCATGCCGCAACGATGCGGTGGGCCGGCGCCAACGACATCCTGACCGTGGACCCCCACGCCCAGAACCACCAGACGACGCATGCCTTCCTGCAGCAGGTGTACGAGAGCCTGGTGCGCTATGACGAGAAGTACCAGATCCAGCCCGCACTCGGCACGAAGTGGACCCAGATCTCCCCCACGCAGGTGCGCTTCGAACTGCGCAAGGGCGTCAAATTCCACGACGGTGCGCCGTTCACGGCCGACGATGTGGTGTTCTCGCTCACCCGCGCCATGACGCCACCCTCGAACATGCAGTCCGCCGTGCAGAGCATCAAGGAAGTGAAGAAGGTCGACGACTTCACCGTGGACCTGATCTTGAAGGGCCCCAACCCCGTGCTGCTGCGCGAGCTGACCGAAGCCCGCATCATGAACAAGGCCTGGGCCGAGAAGAACAACTCGACCAAGGCGCAGGACTATGCCGGCAAGGAAGAGAACTTCGCCTCGCGCAATGCCAACGGCACCGGCCCCTTCATCATGGTGGGCTGGCAGCCCGACGTGAAGGTCACGCTCAAGAAGAACCCGGACTGGTGGGACAAGCCCAAGGGCAACATCGACGAAGTCGTGTTCACCCCCATCAAGTCGGCGGCCACGCGCTCGGCCGCGCTGATTTCCGGCCAGGTCGATTTCGTCGTCGATCCGCCCACGCAAGATCTGGCGCGCATGAAGTCCAGCCCCGACATCACGCTGATCGAAGGCGCCGAGAACCGCACCATCTACCTGGGCCTGGACCAGTTCCGCGACGAACTGCCGGGTGCCGGCACGCCGGGCAAGAACCCGCTCAAGGACAAACGCGTGCGCCAGGCGCTCTACCAGGCCATCGATTCGGCCGGCATCCACAGCCGCACCATGCGCAACCTGTCGGTGCCTGCCGGCACCATGGTCGCGCCCATGGTCCACGGCTGGAGCAAGAGCCTGGACGAGCGTGCAGCCAAGTACGACGTCGAAGCCGCCAAGAAGCTGCTGGCCGACGCAGGCTACCCCCAGGGCTTTTCGCTCAAGCTCGACTGCCCCAATGACCGCTACGTGAACGACGAAGCGATCTGCCAGGCCGTCACCGCCATGTGGACGCGCATCGGCGTGAAGACCACGCTGCAGGCCGCCCCCATGGCCCAGTTCGTCAGCCGCGTGATGAACAACGACGTGAGCGCCTACCTGTTCGGCTGGGGCGTGGCGACGTTCGACTCGCTCTATTCGCTGGATTCGTTGATGGCCACCAAAGCCGGCAAGACGGCTGCGGGCACCTACAACGGCGGTCGCTTCAGTGATGCCAAGCTGGACGAAATGATCAGCCAGATCAAGGTGGAGATGGATGCGCCCAAGCGCGACGCGCTGATCGCCGATGCCCTCAAGCTGGTCAAGGACGAGTACTACTACCTGCCCCTGCACCACCAGATCCGCCCATGGGCGATGCGCAAGGGCGTGGAGACGCTGCACCGCGCGGACGACCGCCCGATGCCCAACTGGACCACGATCAAGTAAGCCCTCCGATCGGACCGAACGCAAAGCCCGCCCCTGGCGGGCTTTGTCTTTTGCGGGCGTGGTGCCGCGCCCCGTGCAGGGGTGTGCCACGCGAATGGCGCAGCTATCATGCCCCGGTCCCCCAGCCCACTCTCTTCGCATGCTGCCCCGCCACTCCGACCCCATTGCCGCCATCGCCACCGCACCGGGGCGCGGCGCCGTGGGCATCGTGCGGGTCTCGGGCCGGGGCCTGGGACCGCTCACCGAGGCGCTGTGCGGGCGCGCCCTGCGACCGCGCGAAGCCACGTACCTGCCCTTTCGCGATGCGGCCGGCCAGTCCATCGACCAGGGGCTGGCGCTGTACTTTCCCGCGCCCCACAGCTACACGGGCGAGGACGTGCTGGAGCTGCAGGCGCACGGCGGCCCCGTGGTGCTGCAGTTGCTGCTGGCGCGCTGCCTGGAAGCCGCCGCCCAGGCCGACGCGGCCGGCGGCCGGACCCGCCTGCCTGGCCTGCGCCTGGCGCAGCCGGGCGAGTTCACCGAACGGGCCTTCCTCAACGACAAGATCGACCTGGCGCAGGCCGAAGCCATTGCCGACCTGATCGATGCGAGCACCGAAGCCGCGGCGCGCAGCGCCAGCCGTTCGCTGGCGGGCGCGTTCTCGCACGAGATCCACCGCCTGCGCGATGCGCTCATCCACCTGCGCATGCTGGTGGAGGCCACGCTCGACTTTCCCGAAGAAGAAATCGACTTCCTGCGCAAGGCAGACGCCAGCGGGCAGCTGTCGAATTTGCAGCAGACGCTGGCCGCCGTCATGCAGCGCACGCGCCAGGGCGCGCTGTTGCGCGAAGGCATCAAGGTGGTGATCGCCGGGCAGCCCAACGCTGGCAAGAGTTCGCTGCTGAATGCCCTGGCCGGCGCCGAGCTGGCCATCGTCACACCCATTGCCGGCACCACGCGCGACAAGGTGCAGCAGACCATCCAGATCGAGGGCGTGCCGCTGCACGTGATCGACACGGCGGGCCTGCGCGAGAGCGACGACGAGGTGGAGAAGATCGGCATCGCGCGCGCCTGGGACGAGATCGCCGCGGCCGACGCCGTGCTCTTCCTGCACGACCTCACGCGCGCCGATGCGGCCGACTACCAGTCGGCCGATGCCGACATCGCCGGCACCATCGCCCGGACGCTGCCCGGCCATGTGCCGGTGATCGACGTGTGGAACAAGACCGATCAGGCACCGGGCCACAGCGCAGCCGAAGTGCCGGGCCGACCGGCAGTCCACCTCTCGGCCCGCACGGGGGACGGGCTGGACGCAATGCGCCGCCTGCTGCTGGACGTGGCCGGATGGCAGTCGGCCCCCGAGGGCGTCTACATCGCGCGCGCGCGGCATCTGCAGGCGCTCCAGGCGGTGGACGGCCACCTGATGGAGGCCGCGGCGCAGTTGCATTCGCCGGGCCCGGCGCTCGATCTGCTGGCCGAGGAACTGCGGCTGGCGCAGCAGGCCCTCAACGCCATCACGGGGGAATTCACCTCCGACGATCTGCTGGGCGTGATCTTCTCCAGCTTCTGCATCGGAAAATGACGCACCCGCGGAACGGTTGCGTTTTGTAAGGAGTGGTAAAGAGTGCTTGTGCGCCGAACGCATCGGGCTTAACTTCCGCGCCACTATGAATGCTGTGCTGTCATCCCACACCCCAAAAATGGACCTCACGGGTCTCGTGCAGGCCATCGCCCAGGCGCCGGCGGAAGACAGCATGATGAACCCGCTGACCACGGAGCAATGGGACCTGCTGTCGGGCTACCTGCTGCCCATGTCGCTCGCCACCGGCCACACCCTGTTCACGCAAGGCGCCAGCGACCGCACGCTGTACTTCGTGGAAAGCGGCAGCCTCAGCGTGCATTACGAAGACGAAAAAGACCGCCTGCGCTTGGCGATCGTCGGCCCCGGCTCCGTGGTGGGCGAAAGCGCCTTCTTCTCGCACAAGCCCCGCACCGCCACCGTGCAGGCAGGCGCACCGTCCAAGCTCTGGAACCTGACGGCGCTGCGGTTTTCCGAGCTCTCCAACCGCCAGCCGGCCGTGGCCCTCAGCCTGGCCATGGCCATGGGTTCGGTGCTGTCCAAGCGCCTCGGCAACCGCCGCCGGCGTGTTGCTGCGACCTGACACCTGAGCCCCCCATCGGGCCCGTGCCGGGGCCGGCGGACGCGGGAAAGCCATTGGCTCCCGGAGCGCGCGTTACACTCGTTTTCGAACTTTTGGCGCTATCCGAAAAAGGCACGGCATGTCACTTTTCAGTTGGTTCAACCGCAAACCCCCTGCGCCCCGGCAGCGCCCAGCGGTGGAGCCCTCTGGTCTGCTGAATGCAGACGCCACGGTGCCCCTGGTGCCCGGACGCGGCCCCGGCAAACCGATGGCCGAGCCTGCGGCCGAACACGCGGCCAACCGCAAGAACGAGCGCATGGAGCGGCGCGAATTGCTCTACACCGTGGTGCGCGATGCCATGGTCCGCGCGGGCGTGCTGTCCGCGGGCTACAAATTCAAGGTGCTGTCCTTGGACCAGCGCGGCCGCCAGTTCCTGGTGATGATGGACCTGGCCCGCGAATACGGCGGCGAAACCGTCCGCCTGAGCGAGATCGAGGCGCTCATCGCCCAGACCGCCAAGACCCGCTTCGACATTCTGGTGACCGCCGTGTACTGGCGCATCAACGACCACGTGGCCGTCGGCATGCCCAGCAAGGGCCTCGCGCCCCACGGCGTGGCCGGCCCTTCCGTGCCGCACGTGCCGGCCCCGGTGGCGCGTCCTCCGGTCCACGCGCCGGCCCCTGCACCCGTGGCCGCCCCGCCCATCGATCCGCTGCTCGCGCCGCGCAGCGCGCCCCTGGTGCCACCGGCCCCGCCGGCCCGCGCCCCTGCCAAGGCGTTCGACCCGATCGAGGCCGACGAAGTGGCGGCCTTCAAGCGGGCCCTGGACAACGCCGCTGCGGCCAAGCCCCCCGCACCGGCACCGCGCACGGGGGTGTCCACGCGCTCGGGACCGCTGCTGCCTTCGACGCCCACCGGTTTCGAAGACACGGAAATGCCGGGCAGCGACGCGCGCTCGCCCGACCTGAGCAACACGCAGTACGGCGACCTGCGCTGAGCCGCACCAGCGGCGGCACGGGCCTCATCCCCCCCGCCGCCGCCGCGCGTCGGCCTGCAACGGATCAGTACACGTCGCGCCGGTAGCGGCCATCGGTGATCAGCGCATCGACGGCATCGGCGCCAAGCACCTCCACCATCGCTGCGTCCACGCCGGCCGCCATGCCTTCGGCGCTGCCGCACACATAGACCACCGCGCCCTGCGTGATCCATTCGCGCAAGGGGCCCGCCGCATCGCGCAGCCGGTCCTGCACATGGCGATGGGCCTCCCCATCGCGGGAGAAAACCCGGTCCAGTCGTTCGAGAAAGCCCTGGTTCTGCCAGCCACCGATTTCTTCGGCGCACAGGTTGTCGTGGGCCCGCTGGCGCTCGCCGAACAGCAGCCAGTTGCGCCGGTGGCCCGCCCGCACCCGGGCCCGAAGGTGGGAGCGCAGGCCCGCCAGGCCCGATCCATTGCCGATGAAGAGGCAAGGTGCGTCGCCCGGGGCGGCATCGAAGCGCGGATTGGCCACCAGGCGCAAAGCCACTTCGGCACCCAGCGGGGCATGGGCGGTGAGCCAGCCCGACGCCAGCCCCAGCCCCTGGGCATGCCGCTCCTGGCGGACCAGCAACTGCAGCGCGCCGTCGCCAGGCAGGGAGGCCACGGAATAGGTGCGCGGCGCCAGGGCCACCAGCGCATCGGCACAGGCCTGGGCAGATGCCCCGGCAACGCCCGACGGTGGCGGGGGCAGCACGCTCACCGCCAGGGCCTCGGCCAGCGTGGTCCTGCCGCCCCCGTGCTGCACCGGCGCAGCGCCATCGGCGCCCGCAGCTTGCAACCAGGCCGCGACGGCCCCGGACGCGTGGCGCGGCAGCACCTCCACCAAGGCGCCCGGATGCCATTCGGCCGGGGTGCCTGAGGTGAGCGACACCTCGAACAAGGGGTGGCCCAGGCTACCCGGATTGAGGCAATCGCGCCGCTCCAGGCGCCACGGCGCGTAGACGGGCGCCATACCGCCTTCCGCCAACGCCCCCTCCAGGGCCAGATGCGCGACGCCGTCCAGTGCGGCCAGGGCCTCGCTCCAGCGGGCCAGGGCCGCAGGATCTGCATCGTCCACTTCGATGAGCGGGAACAGCGGCTCGGCGCCCGCCCGGCGCAGGCCTTCGTCCAGGGCGTGGCCGAAGCCGCAAAAGCGCGTGTAGTTGCGGTCGCCCAGCGCGAGCAGGCCGTAGCGCACGCCCTGCAGCGAGTCCGGTGGCTGTTGCGCCAGCAACCGGGCGAAGCGGCGGGCGTTGTCGGGCGGCTCGCCCTCGCCGAAGCTGCTGGCCACCAGCAGCACGCGGCGGTGCCCGGCCAGCATCGCGGGCGTGAGCGCCTGCAGCGATTGCACGGCCACACCCAAGCCGGCGCGCTGCAGTGCGGCCGCGCTCTGCAGCGCCATGCGCTCGGCCTGGCCGGCCTGACTGGCGTAGGCGACCAGCAGCGTGTCGGCGCCCTGCACCGCGCCGCCTGCCGCCAGTGGTGCGGGCTGCCCGTGGGCGGCGCGCGCGGCCTCCGTGGCACGGCGCTGGCGACGGCGCCCCAGGTAGAGCATCCAGCCGGTGACCGCGAAGAGCGGCATGGCCAGGCTGCCCACCATCACCGCCACCCGGCCGGGCAGGCCGAAGTAGGTGCCCATGTGCAAGGGATAGATGGTGGCGAGCGCGCGTGCCGCGGCGCTGCGCTGGGCATGGCGGTCGTCCACCGGCACCTCGCCGGTCAAGGGTTCGATGGACATCCGGTTGCGCTGGCGATCATGCGTTGCATCCGTGGCAAGCCAGGTGAACTGCACGGCCTGCGTGGGCCGCGCCGGCAGGCGCAGGCTGGCCTGGGTCCAGGGCCCTGCCCGCTGCTCGAACGTGCGCCAGGCGCGCGTGAGGTCCAGCGGCGCGGCATCGGCGGCATCGGGCCCGGCCTTGCCGCCCGCGCGCGGGGCAGGGGCTGCCGTGCGCGCCGGGCGCGGAATGCCGGCCCAGCCGTCCACTGTGTCGCGCACCGCATCGAACGCCCAGTAAAGCCCGGTGGCGGTGAGCATGAGGTACACCACCAGCGCCCACGTGCCGACCACCGAGTGCAGCGCCCACAGGAACGAGCGGCCCTTGAGCGCCGGATCGAACGTGAGCCAGGTGCGCCAGCGCAGCGGGTGGCGCGGCCAGCGCAGGTACAGGCCCGAGAGCGACAGCGCAAGCAGGCACAGCGCGAGCACGCCCGTGGCCACGCGGCCGGAGTCGCGCGGCAGCAGCAGCCAGCGGTGCAGCGCCTCGATCCATTCGAAGGCGTCCTGCCCCTTCAGCGCCGGCTGCAGCGCGCCGGTGTAGGGGTGCACGTAGACGGTGTCGCCCCGGCGCTCGCCGGGACGCGCCTGGAAGATCACCCGCGCCGCCGCACCGGGTTGCGATTGCACCGTCAGGGTGCTGATGCGTGGGTGGCCGGGCACGCGCGCCACAGCGTCCACGATCTGCTGCGGGGTGAGCATGGGCCCGGCGTGCGGCGTGACCTGGCGCACGCCGGGGTTGAGGGCGTCCAGGATTTCCTCATGGAAGGACAGCAGCGCCCCGGACAGGCCGATGGCCACGAGCACGGTCCCCGCCGTGATGCCCAGGAACCAGTGCACCTGGAACCACGCCTGCCGCAGCGAGGGCAGCGCCAGCCGGCGCCATGGAGCACGCCGGGCCTCCGATGCCCCGCCCTGCGGCTGGCAAGCCCCGTCAGGGGCCAATGCACCAGCGCTCTGGGCCAGCGGCTGGGATGTGGCGCCGTCGCGGTTCACAGGCCTGCCCCTTCGCCAGGTCCGGCGTGCGCCAGAGCCTGGCCGGGGGCGGAAAGAGAGACAGCCCGCAGGCCGGAGCGGCACGGGTCGAACGGGACAAGGCGAGACATAGCGGACGGAACCCAGGAAAGAAGCGAACGAGAAAAGCCATTCCATCTGCAGCAGCGCCAACGCCCCACGCCGCGGCGGTCTCCAGCCGAACGCCGGAACGAATCCGCCGGATGAGAATGATTGCTAATTTTATCGTGCCTGCCCACCCAGGGGCCGTGGCGGGCCCGGCCAGCGGCGTTCCGTCCCCCGGCTCAGTGGCCGGCGAAGTCCACCAGTGTGTACAGCGGCAGGCCCGCGTCCCGCAGGCGCTGCGAGCCACCCAGCTCGGGCAGGTCCACGATGGCCGCGCCCTCGGTCACCGTCGCGCCCAGCCGCTCCAGCAGATTCTTGCCCGCCATCATCGTGCCGCCCGTGGCGATCAGATCGTCGATGAGCAGCACGCGGTCGCCCGGCTTCACGGCATCGGCACGCAGCTCCACGGTGGCGCTGCCGTATTCCAGTTCGTAGGTTTCCTCGACCGTGGTGAAGGGCAGCTTGCCTTTCTTGCGGATCGGCACGAAGCCCACGTTCAGCTCATAGGCCACGACCGCGCCCAGGATGAAGCCGCGCGCATCCAGCCCGGCCACCACATCGGGCCGCAGGGCCCGGTCCATGTAGCGGTGCACGAAGGCATCGATGAGCACGCGGAACACCTTCGGGTCCTGCAACAGCGGGGTGATGTCCCGGAACTGCACGCCCGGCGCGGGCCAGTCGGGCACCGTGCGGATGTGCTGGCGAAGGTATTCGTTGACGCTGAGGGCTTGCATGGCGCGGAGAAGAAAGCTGGAAGGAAAAGGCCGCCCGCACACGGCCGCACAGGTGCCGCCACGCCGGGGGAAGGGAAAGAAGGGAAGGAATGCAGTGTATCGGTGGGGCAGCCGCTCGCGGCTGCCGGGCGTTCACACCCGCAGCAAGGCGTCTTCCGCCAGCGCCAGCGCCGTGGGGTGGCCCGAGAGCACCAGCGTGTCGCCTTCGGCCAGCACCGTGGCATCGTCCGGCTGCGACATGCGGCCGTCCTTGTGGCGCAGGTTCACCACCCGCACGCCCATCGCATGCAGGGCCAGCGGCCCCAGCGCCTGGCCCAGCGGCCGCACACCGGGGGGCAGCATGATGGACGCCAGCCGCTCCTGGTCGCGCTCGGACACGGTGTCGTCGTCCGCCCCGTGGAAGTAGCCGCGCAGCAGGTTGTAGCGGGCATCGCGCTGGTCCTGCACCAGGCGCAGCACGCGCCGCATGGGCACACCGACCAGCGCCAGCGCATGGCTGGCCAGCATCAGCGAACCTTCGATGGCCTCGGGCACCACCTCGGTCGCACCGGCGGCTTGCAATTTGTCGAGGTATTGGTCGTCCTGCGTGCGCACCACCACCGGCACCTGCGGCGCATGCTCGCGCGTGTTGGCCAGCACCTTGAGCGTGGCGGGAATGTCCAGGTACGTCACCGCCACGGCACTGGCGCGCACCAGCCCGGCCGCCATCAGGGCCTGCAGCCGCGTGGCATCGCCGTACACCACGGAATCCCCGGCCGCCGCGGCCTGGCGCACCCGGTCGGGGTCCAAATCCAGCGCCATGTAGGGAATGCCTTCGCGCTCCAGCATCCGCGCCAGGTTCTGGCCGCAGCGCCCATAGCCGCAGATCAGCACGTGCTTGCTGGTGTTGATCGACTTGCGTGCAATGGTCGTCATCTGCAGCGACTGCTGCAGCCAGTCGCTGGCGACCAGCTTCATCACGATGCGGTTGCTGTACAGGATGAGGAACGGCGTCGCCAGCATCGACAGCACCATCGCGGCCAGGATCGGGTTCATCAGCGCGGGCTGCACCAGCCCGTGCTCCTGCGTGAGCGACAGCAGCACGAAACCGAACTCCCCCGCCTGTGCCAGATACAGCCCCGTGCGCAGCGACACGCCCGTGGTGGCGCTCATGCCGCGCGCCAGCACCAGGATCACACCGGCCTTGACCAGCAGGGGCACCACCAGGAGCAGCAGCACCAGCGCCCAGCGCTCCAGCAGGATGTGCCAGTCCAGCATCATCCCCACGGTGATGAAGAACAGGCCCAGCAGCACGTCATGGAAGGGCCGGATGTCCGTGCCCACCTGGTGGCGGTATTCGGTTTCGGACACCAGCACGCCGGCGATGAAGGCCCCGAGCGCCAACGACAGCCCCGCCGTCTCGGTCAGCCAGGCCAGCCCGAGTGTGATGAGCAGCAGGTTCAGCATGAACAGCTCGTCGCTCTTGCGGCGCGCCACCAGCGTGAGCCACCAGCGCATCACCCGCTGGCCGCCCGCCAGCAGCACGCCCACCAGCACCGTGGCCTTGAGCAGCGCCAGGCCCAGCGCGACGAACAGCTGGTCCGGCCGGGAGCCGAGCGCCGGGATCAGCACCAGCAGCGGCACCACGGCCAGGTCCTGGAACAGCAGGATGCCCAGGACGCGGCGGCCGTGCTCGCTTTCCAGCTCCGCCCGCTCGGCCATCAGCTTGACCACGATGGCGGTACTGCTCATCACCAGCGTGCCGGCCAGGGCCAGCGCCGTCTGCCAGCCCATGTCCCAGATGCCGCCCACGTAGCGCGACAGCAGCAGCACGCCCGCCATGGTGGCCGCCATGGTCAGCGCCACCTGCATCAGCCCCAGGCCGAACACGAACTGGCGCATGGCGCGCAGCTTGGACAGGCTGAACTCCAGGCCGATGGCGAACATGAGGAACACCACGCCGAACTCGCCCAGATGGCGCACGCCTTCGGAGTTCTGGGCCAGCGCCAGCGCATGGGGCCCGATCAGGATGCCCGCCGCCAGGTAGCCCAGCATCGGCGGCAGCTTAAGGCTGCGGCACGCCACCACCCCCAGCACGGCAGCCAGCAGGTAGAGCAACGTCAAGGCAAGTGAGGACATG
The DNA here is from genome assembly GCF_028473645.1 of Acidovorax sp. GBBC 1281. NCBI lineage: Bacteria > Pseudomonadati > Pseudomonadota > Betaproteobacteria > Burkholderiales > Comamonadaceae > Acidovorax > Acidovorax sp. GBBC 1281. The sequence continues at coordinate 5,681,886 of NZ_CP097269.1, read as the reverse complement.
CACGGATGCTAGCCCAGGCGCGACGCAGGCCCATGGTCCGGCCGATAGAATCCGCGCATGCTTTCCGCCCCCGCCGCGCCTGCGCCCTTCCATGCCGACCAGGCGCTGCGCCTGGCCCGCGAAACCTTCGATATCGAGGCCGCCGCCCTGACCGGCCTGTCGGCCCGCGTGGACGCGAGCTTCGCCAGCGCCGTCGAGCGCGTGCTCGCCACCACGGGGCGCGTCGTGGTGATGGGCATGGGCAAGAGCGGCCACATCGGCCGCAAGATCGCCGCCACCCTGGCTTCCACCGGCACGCCCGCCTTTTTCGTGCACCCTGCGGAAGCCAGCCATGGCGACCTGGGCATGGTCACGCCGGGCGATCTGGTCCTGGGCATTTCCAACAGCGGCGAAAGCGCCGAGCTCACCGTGCTGCTGCCCGTGCTCAAGCGCCTGGGCGTACCGCTCGTGGCCATGACCGGGGGGCTTCAGTCCACCCTGGCGCGCCATGCCGATCTGGTGCTGGACTGCAGCGTGGACCGCGAGGCCTGCCCGCTCAACCTGGCCCCCACCGCCAGCACCACCGCGCAGCTGGCCATGGGCGACGCTCTGGCCGTCGCCCTGCTGGACGCCCGCGGGTTCCGACCCGAAGACTTCGCGCGCTCCCACCCCGGCGGGGCCCTGGGCCGCAAGCTGCTCACGCACGTGAGCGACGTCATGCGCTCGGGCGAGGAGATCGCGCGCGTGGCGCCCGGCGCATCGTTCAGCGAACTCATGCGCGAGATGAGCGCCAAGCGCCTGGGCGCCTCGGCCGTGGTGGACGCTACGGGCCGCGTGCTTGGCATCTTCACCGACGGCGACCTGCGCCGGCGCATCGAAGCCGGCGCGGAGTTACGCGGCGCGACCGCAGGCGAGGTCATGCACCCCGGCCCGCGCACCATCGCCCCCGACGCGCTGGCCGTGGACGCCGCCGAAATGATGGAGCGCCACGCCATCACCAGCGTGCTGGTGGCCCATCCGGACGGTCTTCTCGTCGGCGTGGTGCACATCGGCGACCTGATGCGCGCGAAGGTCATCTGATGGACCAGCCCCTCGCCCGCGCCACGGCCGGTGCGGCAACGCCCGCCAGCCAGCCGCTGCCGCCCCTGCGGCCCGCCCTGCAGTTCGATGCGCAACTGCTGCTGCGCGCGCAGGGCGTGCGCGTGGCGTTTTTCGACGTGGACGGCGTGCTCACCGACGGCGGCCTGTACTTCAGCGAAGCCGGCGAGACGCTCAAGCGCTTTCACACGCTCGACGGCCACGGCATCAAGCTGCTGCAAAAGGCCGGAATCACCCCCGCCGTGGTGACGGGCCGCGATGCCCCCGCGCTGCGCCTGCGCCTGAAGAACCTGGGCGTGGTGCATGCCCGCTTCGGCACCGAAGACAAGCGCCCGGCCGCCGAATCCATCCTGGCCGAACTGGGACTCGACTGGGCGCAGGCCGCCGTGATCGGCGACGACTGGCCCGACCTGCCCCTGATGCGCCGCTGCGTCCTCGCCTGCGCGCCCTGCCATGCCCACATCGAGGCCCGCGCGGTGGCCCACCACGTCACCGCCGCGGCGGGCGGGGCCGGCGCGGCGCGAGAGTTCTGCGACCTGCTGCTGGTGGCCAGCGGCCGCTATGCCCAACTGCTGGAGGCCTACACCGCATGATCGCCACGCTGCGCCGGGGCTGGGACCGGCTGTCCATCTACCTTCCCGTGGCCCTCATGGGGCTCATGGCGCTGGGCACGTGGTGGCTGGTGCGCAACGCGCCCACACCGGCCAAGCCCGTGCAGGAACGCCCGCCGACGCACGAGCCGGACTATTTCATGAAGACCTTCTCGGTCAAGAGCTTCGATGCCACCGGCCGGCTGCAAAGCGATGTCCGCGGCGACTTCGCGCGCCACTACCTGGACACCGACACGCTGGAGATCGACAAGGCCCACATGCGCTCGGTCGCGCCCGATGGCCGCCTGACCATCGCCACGGCCGACCGCGCGCTCACCAATGCGGACGGCTCCGAGGTGCAGTTGTTCGGCAACGCCATCGTCACCCGCGAGCCCCTGGTGCGGCCCGGGCGCGAGCCGCTGCCGCGCCTGCAGTTCCGGGGCGAGTTCCTGCACGCGTGGCTGAACGACGAGCGGGTGCAGTCGAACCAGCCGGTCACGCTGACGCGGGGCAAGGACCAGTTCACCGCCGACACCATGGACTACAACAACCTCAGCCAGATCATGCAGCTGCAGGGCCGCGTGAAGGGCATGCTTATGCCGCCGGCCGGCAAGTGACCGGCATTGGACGGCGCACGATGCCTAACCACCCCTCAGGAGCCCCCATGCCTTCCAGCCCCCTGGTGTTCATCACCGGCGCATCCAGCGGCATCGGCCAGGCGCTCGCCCTGCGCTTTCACCAGGCCGGCTACCGGCTCGCGCTGGTGGCCCGCCGCACGGCAGAGATGCAATCGTGGGCCAGCGCAAACAACATCCCGGCAGATAGCTATCAAATTTATAGCGCCGATGTGGCGCAGCCCGACAGCATCGTGGCGGCGGGCCAGGACTGCATGGCCCGGCAAGGGGTGCCCGATGTCGTCATCGCCAACGCGGGCATCAGCGTGGGCATGGACACCGCCGTGCGCGAGGACATCGACGTGATGGCACGCACCTTCGCCACCAACAACATCGGCATGGCGGCCACGTTCCAGCCGTTCGTGGATGCGATGGCCCAACGCGGCAGCGGAGCGCTCGTGGGCATCGGCAGCGTCGCCGGCATCCGGGGCCTGCCCGGCCACGGCGCCTACTGCGGCAGCAAGGCGGCGGTCATCAGCTACTGCGAGAGCCTGCGGGGCGAATTGCGTTCGTCGGGGGTGCGGGTGGTCACGCTGTGCCCTGGGTACATCGACACCCCGCTCACCCGGCAGAACCGCTACGCCATGCCTTTCTTGATGCAGCCCGGGGACTTTGCCGACCGCGCGTTCGCCGCGATCCGTGCGGGCGCGAGCTACCGCGTCATTCCCTGGCAGATGGGCGTGGTGGCCAAGTTGCTGCGTGTGCTGCCGAACGGGCTTTTCGACCGCCTGCTGTCGGGCCGCCCGAGAAAGCACCGGCAAAAAAGCGGCGCCCCGCATTGACCGGGCACGGGGCCCGCCTCGGGGTTCCAGCCGGCGGCGCCCACAAAAAAGGCCCCTGACAAGGGGCCTTTTGTTCTTGCGCGAGAAGCCTTCACGGATGGGAAGGGCCCTCGCTGCGGGAGAGGATCAGTAGCCGCCGTTGCCGCCACCACCGTAGCCGCCACCGCCACCACCGCTGCGGCCACCGCCGCCGCCATTGCGCGAACCGGAGCCGTAGGGGCTGCGGAAACCGCCATCGCCGCGACCACCGCCGCCGCCATATCCACCACCGCCGCCTTCGCCGCGGCCACCACCACCGTAGCCACCGCCGCCGCCATCACTGCGGCCGCCACCGTAGCCACCGCCACGACCACCGCCGCCGCCGTAGCCGCCACCACCACCGCCGCCACCAAAACCGCCGCTGCGGGGGGGACGGGGTTCCATGGGACGCGCCTCGTTCACCACGATGCTGCGGCCGCCCAGGGGCTGGCCGTTCATGCCCTGGATGGCGGCTTGCGCTTCAGGGTCGCTGCCCATCTCGACGAAGCCAAAGCCCTTCGAGCGGCCCGTGTCGCGCTCCATCATGACTTTGGCGCTCGTCACGGCTCCGAATTGGCCGAAGGCCTGCTCCAGGTCACTGTCACGCACCGAGTACGGCAAATTGCCGACGTACAGTTTGTTGCCCATTACGGGACTCCTCAAAAACACATTGATAAAGCGATGGAGTCCCGAAAACGCAGCCAGTGAATCACAAAGATGTCCCATGCGCGAAACTGACGGATCCCCGCAAACGTCGACGCGAAAAATATCTCGCCGATGCATTATGGGCCATAAATTCCGCAAAAAAGCAAGGTGCCGGACACGGGCCAAACGCGCTGGCTCAGCCATGAAAAAAGGGCCCCGAAGGACCCTTTTTTGAAATGCTGTCAGCGTGAGCTTAGTAGCTGCTGCGGCCACCGCCGTAGCCACCACCGCCGCCGAAACCACCGCTGCGGCCGCCACCACCGCCGTAGCCGCCGCCGTTGCCGCCACCACCGCTGCGGGGGGGACGGGGTTCCATCGGACGGGCTTCGTTGACCACGAGGTCACGGCCGCCGAAGTTTTGACCATGCGCGCCTTGGATGGCGGCTTGCGCTTCGGCATCGCTGCCCATTTCGACGAAGCCGAAACCCTTGGAGCGGCCGGTGTCACGTTCCATCATGACCTTGGCGCTTTGCACGGCGCCGTACTGGCTGAACGTTTGTTGCAGGTCGTCGTCGCGGAAAGAATAGGGCAGGTTGCCCACGTAGAGTTTGTTGCCCATGAAGGACTCCTAAAAAAACAAGAAAACGCGATGGAGCCTGACGCAATCAACAAACCTGTGACGACTTCAAAGACGCGAAACCGACCAATCACCGCTACTTGCGTTCCTGCTTGGCAGAAAGGCAAGGCCCATTATTAACCATCTATTCGGGGTCCAAGCACGAAAATTGGCGCGTCTGCAACGTTTTCATTGGGTATTTACCCGAAGGCTGGAAGCGCATCGTTACAATCGGCCCGTCTTTGGGGAGTAGCCCGCCCGGCGCACAGACCGCACGGGGGCATGCATCAACAAACTCGGGCCTGCGCGGCCTGTGGTGCATGCGGTTCCATCGGAACTGGGCGAGACCATTGACTGCACACCGATCCCAAAGGCCGGCGTCGGGGTGCAGTCAATGCTCTGCGACCTGTCCGGCCGGACAACTCCCTGCCCCCAATGGAAGCCTTTTTCGTTTCGACCGCCATCGTCGCCCTCGCGGAGATGGGCGACAAGACCCAACTCCTTTCCCTCGTTCTCGCGGCGCGTTTTCGCAAGCCCTGGCCGATCGTGCTCGGCATCTTGGTCGCCACGCTGGCCAACCACGCGCTGGCCGGCGCCGTGGGCGCCTGGGTGACGACCGTCGTGGGGCCGCAGGTGTTGCGCTGGGGTCTCGGGCTGTCGTTCATCGCGATGGCGGTGTGGATGCTCATCCCCGACCGGCTGGACGACGACGCATCGGGCGGCGCGCCGCGCTTTGGCGTGTTCGGCACCACGCTGATCGCGTTCTTCCTGGCCGAGATGGGCGACAAGACCCAGGTCGCCACGGTGATGCTGGCCGCGCGCTACAGCGCCTACTGGTGGGTGGTGGCCGGCACGACGCTGGGCATGATGCTGGCCAACGCGCCCGTGGTGTGGCTGGGCGAGCGCATCACGCGGCGGGTGCCGATCCGCGCGGTGCACATGGTGTCGGCGGTGATCTTCCTCGCGCTGGGGCTGATCGCGCTTTTCGCACCCGCGGCCTGAACGCGCACGGGCCCATGGCCGGCGGGCCCGGGCTTTGGTATAGTGCCTCTCGCGCCGATTTGCATAGCTTGCGGGCGCTTTATAAATACCGCTAAAGACCCGTCCGCCAAGTGACAGACACACCGACCCGGCCTCGTTTTTAGCGACGCCGGGTTTTTTCATGTCCTTCATTGCCACGCCCCAGTCCCTGCATTTCGCCGACGCGCTGCCGCTGCAGGGCGGCGGTGCCATCCGCGACTACACCCTCGCCTTCGAGACCTACGGCACGCTCAACGCCGACCGCTCCAACGCGGTGCTGGTGTGCCATGCGCTGAACGCCTCGCACCACGTGGCGGGCGTGTACGAGGGCCAGCCCAAGAGCGAGGGCTGGTGGAACAACATGATCGGCCCCGGCAAGCCGGTGGACACGAACCGCTTCTTCGTGATCGGCATCAACAACCTGGGCTCGTGCTTCGGCTCGACCGGCCCGATGGACACGCACCCGGACACCGGCGAGGTGTACGGCGCCGACTTCCCCGTGGTCACGGTGGAGGACTGGGTGAACGCCCAGGCCCGCCTGCTCGACCGGATCGGCGTGCAGCAGCTCGCGGCGGTGCTGGGGGGCAGCCTGGGCGGCATGCAGGCGCTGTCGTGGGCGCTGCAGTACCCGGACAGGGTGCGCCATGCGGTGGTGGTGGCCAGCGCCCCCAATCTCACGGCGGAGAACATCGCCTTCAACGAGGTCGCGCGCCGGGCCATCGTGACCGACCCGGATTTCCATGGCGGACACTTCTACCGGCACGGGGCGATCCCGCAGCGCGGCCTGCGCATCGCGCGGATGATCGGCCACATCACCTACCTGTCGGACGACGTGATGAACGAGAAATTCGGCCGCCAGCTGCGCCAGACGGTGATGGAGGAAACGCTCCCCACGGCGGCCGCCACCGGCGCGCCTGCCGCGCACGGCGGGCCCACGGGCTACCGCTACAGCACGCAGGACATCGAGTTCCAGATCGAGAGCTACCTGCGCTACCAGGGCGACAAGTTCAGCGAGTATTTCGACGCCAACACCTACCTGCTGATCACCCGCGCCCTCGATTATTTCGACCCCGCGCTCGCCTACGGCGGCAACCTCACGCTGGCCCTGGCACGCGCCACGGCCCGGTTCCTGCTGGTGAGCTTCACCACCGACTGGCGTTTCTCGCCCGCGCGCAGCCGAGAGATCGTGAAGGCGCTGCTCGACAACCGCCGCGACGTGAGCTACGCCGAGATCGATGCGCCGCACGGCCACGATGCCTTCCTGCTCGACGATGCGCGCTACATGGGCGTCGTCGGCTCGTATTTCGACAGCATCGCCAAGGAGTTCGCATGACCGAGAAAGCCACCATGCATGCGATTTCCCGGCTGGTGCCGCACGGCTCGCGGGTGCTGGACCTGGGCTGCGGCGATGGCGCGATGCTGTCGTACCTGCAGCGCGAGCGCGGCTGCACCGGCTACGGCATCGAGATCGACGATGCCAACGTGCTCGCCTGCGTGCGCCGCGGGGTGAACGTGGTGCAGCTCAACCTGGAGGAAGGGCTGGCGATGTTCGGCGACAACTCGTTCGATCTGGTGCTGCAGATCGACACGCTGCAGCACCTGCGCAACACCGAGGTGATGCTGCGCGAGACGGCCCGCGTGGGCCGCGCGGGCGTGGTGGCGTTTCCCAATTTCGCGCACTGGCCCAACCGGCTGTCGGTGCTGCGCGGGCGCATGCCCGTCACGCGCCGGCTGCCGTACCAGTGGTACGACACGCCCAACATCCGCGTGGGCACGTTCAAGGACTTCGAGGTGCTGGCGCACAAGAACGCCCTGCGCGTGATCGACGCCTTCGGCCTGCAGGACGGCCGCGAGGTGCGTTTTCTGCCGAACGCCCTGGCGGGCACGGCGGTGTTCCACTTCGAGCACGCCTGACGGGCGCGGGGCTGCGGCCCGGCGGGCGACTTGCCGAGGCATGGGGGTTGCGTCGGGCGCTGTCCCATGTGCCCGGGGCTCCCCTGCACCGGGTTGCGACACCGCAGAAGTGTCACAAGTGCTACAAAACGCATGAAAATCCGATTGCTATTATTTATGCAGCAACATGCCCTAGAAGGAAATGCGCTGAAGGCATTTTTTGCCCCCGAAAGTGCCGCGGCCAAGCAGGCTAAATCCTTCAATACATAGGTTTTTCCCTTAAAGGAATGCCTTCATCCTGCCAAAGTTACGGTTGCTTACGATGGGGCCGGCGTCTTCCGCAGCGCATCCGCCCCTTCTCCCTCCCCTGCGACCAAACCCGAAAAAACCGCCATGACCCCATCTGTCCGCACCCGATCGGTTGCCCGCCGCGTCACCCTGCTGGCGTTGGCGCTCGTCGCCCTCGCCCTGATCGCGGTGAGCATCGCGATCTCGGTCATCACGACGAAAGCCGCACGCACCCAGATCACCGAAGGCGTGCGCGATGCGGTCGATGCCGTGGGCCAGTCGCTCAACGCGGTGGACGAGGCCAACCGCGAACTGGTGCGCCGCTCGGCCCAGGCGTTCCAGCGCGGCTTCGACCCCAGCATGCAGCTGGACGAGGCCAGCGGGCAGCTGACGAGCTTCGGCATCGCGGTGAACGCCGATTACGGCACGGTGGACAAGTTCAGCCAGGACACGGGCGGCGTGGCCACGGTGTTCGCGAGGAAGGGTGAGGACTTCATCCGCATCACCACCTCGGTGAAGAACGAAAAGGGCGAGCGCGCCCAGGGCACGCTGCTCGACCGGGCGAGCCCCGCCTACCCGCCCGTGCTCGCGGGCCAGCCCTACACGGGCCGCACCATGCTGTTCGGCAAGCCGTATATGGCGCACTACGCGCCGGTGAAGGACGCGGCAGGCAAGGTGATCGCCATCCTGTTCGTGGGCAACGACCTGTCGGCCTTCCAGGAGCAGATGCAAAAGCAGGTGGCCAGCATGCAGTTCTACGAGCACGGCGGCATGTACGTGATCGATCCGCGCAAGGGCCCGCAGGACGCGGTGTTCGTCGCGCACCCCACGGCGCGTGGCAAGAAGGTGCTGGAGGCCTATCCGGGCGCGGCCGATTTCCTCGCCGCCCTGAACGCCAGCGCCGACGGATTCGTGCCGCAGGCCGCCGCGCTGCTGCCCGCTCAGGGCGCGGACCCGTGGGCCTTGAGCACCCGGACCGGCTCGGGCTGGCAGGTGGTGGCCGAGGTGTCCGACCACGAGGCGCTGGCCAGCCAGCGGCGCGCGATGGGGGCAGTGTGGCCGGTGATGGCCGTCGCCCTGGCGGTGGTGGGCGCAGGCATCTTCGCGATGGTGCGCCGCGGCGTGAGCGAGCCGCTGCGCGAGCTGACCGGCGCCGTGACGCTGGTGGCGCAGGGCGACCTCACCCAGGCGTTCGAGACGCGCCGCGCCGACGAGATGGGCGCCTTGGTGCGCGAGGTGGAAGGCATGCGCCAGCGCTACCTGCAGGTGCTGCAGCAGGTGCGCACGGCGGTGGACAGCATCACCACGGCCAGCGCCGAGATCGCCACCGGCAACCAGGACCTGTCGGCGCGCACCGAGAACGCCGCCAGCAGCATCGCCCAGACGGCGCAGAGCATGGAGCAGCTGACGGGCACGGTGCGCCAGTCGGCCGATGCGGCGCGGCAGGCCAACCAGCTGGCCGGATCGGCCGCCGAGGTGGCCCAGCGCGGCGGGCGTGTGGTGGGCGAGGTGGTGTCCACCATGGCCGACATCGATGCCAGCTCGCGCAAGATCGCGGACATCATCGGCGTGATCGACGGCATCGCCTTCCAGACCAACATCCTCGCGCTGAACGCCGCCGTGGAGGCGGCCCGTGCGGGCGAGCAGGGCCGCGGCTTCGCCGTGGTGGCGAGCGAGGTGCGCTCGCTGGCCGGGCGCAGCGCCGAGGCGGCGCGCGAGATCAAGGCGCTCATCGGCAGCTCGGTGGCCCGGGTGGAGGCCGGCACGCGGCTGGTGGAGGACGCCGGGCGCACCATGGGCGAGATCGTGGGCTCGGTGCGGCAGGTGGGCGACATCATCGGGGAGATCACCGCCTCGGCGTCCGAGCAGTCGGACAGCATCGTCACGGTCAACACGGCCGTCAACCAGCTCGACCAGATGACGCAGCAGAACGCCGCGCTGGTGGAGGAATCGGCCGCAGCGGCGCAAAGCCTGCGCGACCAGGCGTCGCAGCTGGCGGATGCCGTGCAGGTGTTCCGCCTGACCACGGCGCAGGCCACGCCGCTCGCCCAGCCCGCCCGCCCCGCCCTCGCCGCGGGCTGAACGGAACGCGCCCCCGCCAGCGGCGCCCGGCCGGCCGGCCGGCCGGCCGGACAGTGCGTGCGGCGCGCGCTGGGGCGCATCGCGGCGCCGAGCGGCGCAAACAGCCGGCCGGGGCGGTGGTATATGCTGCGGCCCCCGAGCTGCCCTGGCCGGCACGCCCCACCGCACCCGACATGCCCACTTTTGCCATCGATCTGCCCACGCTGCTGGCGATGACCGTCATCGGTTCCGTCGTCATGGCCGCCTGCCTGGTGCTGGTCGGCCACGAGCGCCGCCGCGACGGCCTGGGCCTGTGGGCCGCCGCCCTGGTGCTGCAGTCGCTGGCCTACGTGCTGCTGGCCCTGCGCGGCCGCGTGCCGGACATGCTCTCCATCGTGGCCGCCAACGGCCTGCTGTCCAGCGTGTTCGCGTGCCTGCTGGCGGCCGTGTGCCAGTTCCACCGCCGCCCGCTGCCCTGGGGGCGGCTGATCGGGCCGGTCGTGCTCACGCTGGCGCTTTTCATGGCGTTCCTGCAGGACTACGGGATGCGCCTGGTGCTGGCGGGCGTGGTCTTTCCCGCGCAGCTGGCGCTGGTGCTGTGGACGCTGTGGCGCTTTCCGTCGCCCGGGCGCGGCGCCGGCCTGGTGGCGCTGGGCATCGTGCTGCAGATGTCGGTGCTGGTGGTGCGCGCCACGGCCGCGGCGACGGGCGCCATGCCGCTGAACGGGCTGCTGCAGGGCGGGTGGCTGCAGCACGCCACGTTCCTGTCCACCTTCATCGCCGTGCAGGCCTCGTCGTTCGGTTTCATCTTCATGGCGCGCGACCGCGCCGACGACACCAACCGCCGCATGGCCGCGCGCGACCCGCTCACCGGCGTGGCCAACCGCCGCGCGGCCATCGCCGCGCTGGACCGCGACATCGCCCGGGCCATCCGCACGCGCGAGCCGCTGTCGCTCATGATGGTGGACATCGACCACTTCAAGCGCATCAACGACGGGCTGGGCCACCTCGTGGGCGACCAGGTGCTGTGCCGCGTGGTCGATGCCATGGGCGAGCGCCTGCGGGCGCAGGACATGATCGGGCGCTATGGGGGCGAGGAGTTCCTCGTGGTGTTGCCCGACACGCCGCTGCACGGCGCACGGCAGCTGGCGATCCAGCTGTGCCGGGCGATCGAGCAGACGCGCTTCGACCTGGGCGGGCACACCGTGCCGGTCACGCTGAGCATCGGCGTGTTCGGCGGGCGCATCGAGGAAGGCGACAGCTGGGACATGCTGATCGCCGCCGCCGACCGCGCCATGTACGAGGCCAAGCGCAGCGGCCGCAACCGCGTTGCCGTCGCGGGCGATCTGCGCGGGGTGGTGCCCGCCTCCGCACTGCACGACAATCCGGAAACCCTTCCTCCACCGGAGCGGTGAACTGCAACGCACCGGCGCGCCCGCCGGATGCCGCGGCCGGTGGCAGGCTCTTTTCCTGGAACGCCCCCCGAGGAACCGCCATGAACGCCCGCACCGCCCCCGACCTCCTGCAACCCGCCGAAGCCCTGGCCCACGTCAGCCGCCAATGGGACGGCGACATCCTGCGCCAGCTCACCGAATACATCGAGATCCCCGCCAAATCGCCCGGCTTCGCCCCCGACTGGGAGCAGCTCGGATACCTGGACCGCGTGCTGCGCAATGCCGCGAGCTGGGTCGAAGCGCAGAAGGTGGCGGGCCTCACGCTCGAGATCGTGCGCCTGCCCGGCCGCACGCCGGTGCTGTTCTTCGAGGTGGCCGCCACGCAGCCCCAGTCGGGCCAGACCGTGCTGATGTACGGCCACCTGGACAAGCAGCCCGAGTTCGAGGGCTGGCGCCGCGACCTGGGCCCGTGGACGCCCAAGTACGAGGACGGCAAGCTCTACGGCCGCGGCGGCGCCGACGACGGCTACGCGGTGTATGCCAGCATCGCCGCCGTGCAGGAGCTCAAGCGCCAGAACGTGCCGCACCCGCGCATCGTCGGCCTGATCGAGACCTGCGAGGAAAGCGGCTCGGGCGACCTGCTGCCCTACATCGACCTGCTGCGCACGCGCTTAGGAAGCGTGGCCCTGGTGATCTGCCTCGATAGCGGCGCCGGCAACTACGACCAGCTGTGGCTCACCACCAGCCTGCGCGGCATGGCCAGCGGCACGCTCAAGGTGGAGATCCTCACCGAGGGCATCCACTCGGGCGATTCGTCGGGCCTCGTGCCCTCGTCGTTGCGCATCATGCGGCAGGTGCTGGACCGGCTCGAGGACAGTGCCACCGGCCGCCTGCTGCCCGCCAGCTTCCACTGCGACGTGCCCACCGACCGCCTGGCGCAGGCCCGCGCCACCGCCGGCATCCTGGGCGAAGAGGTGTACAAGCGCTTTCCCTGGGCGCACTACGACTGCGGCGGCTCCACCACCTTCGCGCTGCCCACCACCACCGACCCGGTGCAGGCCCTGCTCAAGCGCACCTGGGAGCCCACGCTCAGCGTGACCGGCGCCGAGGGCTTTCCGGCCCTGAAGGACGCGGGCAACGTGCTGCGCCCCTACACCGCCTTCAGGCTCAGCCTGCGCCTGCCCCCGCTGGTGGACGCCGCGCAGTGCGTGCAGGAGATGAAGGCGCTGCTGGAGGACAACGCGCCCTACCAGGCCAAGGTCACCTTCGAGGGCGGCGGCGCGGCCAGCGGCTGGAACGCGCCCGACACCGCGCCGTGGTTCGAGGGCGCGCTCAACGCCGCCAGCCAGGCCCACTTCGGCGCGCCGTGCGGCTACATCGGCCAGGGCGGCACCATCCCGCTCATGAACATGCTGAGCCAGGGCTTTCCGAAGGCGCAGATGATGGTCTGCGGCGTGCTGGGCCCCAAGAGCAACGCGCATGGCCCCAACGAGTTCCTGCACGTGCCCTACGCCAAGAAGCTCACCGCCGCCGTGGCGCAGGTCATCGCCAGCCTGCCGCCCGCCGGCGCGCAGGACAGCACGGCCGCGGCCGCCTGAAGCCGCTGCCCGCCGCCACCGTGGCCGCGGCCATCGCCAGAACCCGCCCGCGCCCCGGCGCGGGGCGCACGGGCTGACGCCGGCCGCGCCCACCCCCTTTCCCGCGCGCGCCACCATGGCGCGCCTTTTCCGACAAGCCCCCGCCCCATCGCATGGTCGATCCCGACGCCCCCTCCACCCTCAGCCCCTTCACCGCCGCCGATGGCGAGAACCTCGCCCTGCAGGACTGGCCGCTGTCCCACGCCGACGCGCGCGCCACCGTGCTGCTGGTGCACGGCCTGGGCGAACACGTGGGCCGGTACAACCGGCTCGCCCGGCGGCTGAACGCCTGGGGTTTTGCCGTGCGCGGCTACGACCAGTACGGCCATGGCGAATCGGGCGGGCTGCGCGGCGCCCTCACGCCGCCGAACCGGCTGATGGTGGATCTGGCCGACATCGTCGATGCGACGCGGGCCCGGATGCCGCCCGGCCAGCCGCTGGTGCTGCTGGGCCACAGCCTGGGCGGGCTGGTGGCGGCGGACTTCGTGGCGCAGGCGCTGCGCCCCGTGGATGCGCTGGTGCTTTCCTCCCCCGCGCTGGACCCGGGCCTGAGCTGGACGCAGAAGTTCCTGGTGGCCACCCTGCCCCGCGTGCTGCCGAACCTGCGCCTGGCCACCGGGATCGACCCCACGCACCTGTCCCACGACCCCGCCGTCGTCGCGGCCTACCGCGCCGACCCGCGCTGCCACGACCGCGTCGGCGCCGGGCTCGCGCGCTTCATCGCCTACACCGGCCCGGCCGTCGTGGCCCGCGCCGCGCAGTGGAGCGTGCCCACCCTGCTGATGTGGGCGGGGGCCGACCGGCTGGTCAATCCCGCCGGCAGCCGGGCCTTCGCCCGGGCCGCCCCGCTGGGCGTGGTGCACGCGCAGGAATTCGCCCTGGCGTACCACGAGCTGTTCAAGGAAAGCCCTGAGCACGCCGCGCCGGTGTTCGCGGCCTTGCAGCAATGGCTGGACGCCCGCTGCCCCCGCGCCAGCGGCCTGGAGCCGAATCGGGCTCCAGCACAATAACCACTAGGGCATAGTGCTATATTTTTAATAGCAACCTACAGGCATTGCGCCGGTCCGGGTCACAGGAAAGCGGGAGGCCCCTTGTCGGCCTTGCTTTCCACCGGGTTGGCCAGCAGCCAGTTGGCCGGGTACTGGCGCATGAACTCCCGCGCCTTCTCGGGCCGGGCCGACAGCCAGGCGCCGTACGCGCCCTCGTTGAGCAGGGCCGGCATGCGCTTTTCGCTGCCGGGCGGCTGGTAACGGTGGATCAGCGCATGGCTGTTGGCGTTCACGGTGAGCACGGTGTAGCTGACCAGCTCCTCGCCCTCGGGGCCGGTCCAGCGGGCCCACAACCCCGCCGCGGCCATCGGCAGGCCATCGACGCGCGCGATGCGCGTGGGCACGGCCTTGCCGCTGCGCCAGTCGTCCTCGAAAAACGCCGCCATGGGCACGATGCAGCGCTGGCCTTTCAGCCACGCCTCGCGGAATGGCGTGGCGGTGGAGACCGTCTCGGAGCGCGCGTTCACCAGCTTGGGGGCGCGCAGCCGCCCGTCGGAGGCCGATTTCACCCAGTGCGGTACCAGCCCCCACTGGGCGTGCACCAGTTCGCGCGCCAGCCGGGGGGCGCCTTCCTCATCGGAACCGGCATCGGGATCTGCCCCGGCCGCCGATTCGGTATCGCCCGGCGGGGGCGCCACGGCGCGGATGAAGAAGCCGGGCTTGCGGGGCTTCACGTAGCGTTCGCCGCGCGTGTCCGGCGGCTCCACGCCGAAGGCCTCGCGGTAGGTTTCGGGCAGGGGCAGGGTCTCGTAGCGCGTGGTCATCCGGGGATCGTACCTGCGGCCCCGGCCGCCCCCGCCCCTTCCTCGCACGGGGCAGCCCAGACCGCCCGGTCGCGCCCCTGCGCCTTGGCCGCATAGAGCGCGCGGTCCGCCCGCTCCAGCGTCTGCTCGATCGACTCGCCCACCACGTGCTGCGCCAGGCCGATGGAGACGGTCAGGTGGATCGGCGCCGACCCCGGATGCGTGAGCCGCAGCGCCGAGACGGTGCTGCGCACCCGCTCCAGCAGCGCGCTGGCATCGGCCGGCTGGGTGTTGCACAGCATCAGCACGAACTCCTCGCCGCCCCAGCGCGAGAGCACGTCGGAGTCGCGCACGCTGGCTTTCACCGAGCGGGCGAAGGCCTGCAGCGCGCGGTCGCCCGCCGCATGGCCGTGGGTGTCGTTGATGGCCTTGAAATGGTCCAGGTCCAGCTGCACCAGCACCAGCGAATGCCCGCTGCGCGCGGTGCGGCGCTGCTCCAGCCGCATCAGCTCGATCATGTGGCGGCGGTTGAGCAGCCCGGTCAGCTCGTCGTGCGTGGCCAGCTCGCGGATGTGCTCCAGCGCCTCGGCCAGATCGTGCTTTTGCTGGCGCAGCTGCTGGCGCGTGGCCTGCACCCGCGTGGTGAGGAAGGTGCTGCCCAGCAGCACCACGAAAATCATGATCCCGTAGGCGGCGGCCATCGCGGGGCCCTGGTGCAGGTCCTCGCGCAGTTCCAGCAGCACGCCCCCGGCCCCGAACGCCGCCAGCGAATAGAACAGCACCCCCACCATCTGCCGCGTGGACAGCCCGAAGATCCCGAACATCAGGATCACCGCCAGGATCGGCAGCGTGATGCCCCGCGCCGGCCCCGCGATCACGAAGGCCGCGGCGTTGCAGGCCACGGCATAGAGCATCTGGAACAGCGTGAGCGAAGGGCCGCGAAAGCGCCGCGACACCCCGCTGCGGATCAGCGCGAACACCCCGATCAGGCCCGAGACGCAAAACACCGTCCACGTGTTGACCCATTGCACTTCCGCGATGCCCGCCCGGGCCACGATGTGCATCGCCGCCACGCAGCACAGCATGAGCAGCCCCGCCAACCCCGCCATGGCCGAGCGCACGCGCAGGCGCCGCTCGGTGCCCAGCAGCCCATCGAGCACGCGGGAGGGGGTACGGAACAGGGCGCGGTCGCGCCATCTCGCAAGCCGTGGCGGCAAGGGATCTCCTCGGAGTGGGTCGCAGGCCAGGCCGGCCATCGGGCGGCCCACGACGCCGCCGGGTGGGCCAGCACCGATGGTGCCTGCGGAATTCTAGGAGTCCTGTCGCCTGCGCGGCCACCCGGCATGGGAGGGTTTATACCCATCCCTCTGGCCCGGCCTTGCAACGCGGGCCCTGCCCTGTCGCTGTCAGGGGACGGCCGCGAGCCGTTTCTTCATCGACGGTGCCGGGTGGAGCACATAGCCCCCGCGCTCGTAGAACGCGATGGCCTCGGGCCGTGCGTCCAGGAACACCACGTCCATGGCGCGCGCCTGCGCATCGGCTTCGGCGTAGGCCATCAGCGCCCGGCCGGCGCCGCTGCCCCGCACGGCGGTATCCACCACGAGGTCATCGACATGCAGGTAGGCCCCGCGTGCCAGGGTCTGCACGGGCCGCATTCCCATGACCCCGACCAAGGCGCCGCCCTGGTAGGCGCCCACGAGTTCATAGCCGGCGCACGACTGCTGGCGCACGCGCCGCAGAAACTCGGCCTCGTCCAGCGCGCGCAGCTGCGCCATCACCGGATGGGCGTCCTTCCACTGCGCAGGCAAAAGCCTCCGGATTTGCAGGGCATCGTCGGGGTCTTGGGTCATGGCAATGGCATCTTTCATGCGGGCACCGGCTCCAGCACCGGCACGCCGCGCCGCTTGGCCACCGCGATGGGCGGGGCCCAGCGCGAGCCCTGGGGTTTCTTGCTGGTCACCAGGGTGATCTCGGCGGGCTCGAAGACTTCCAGGTTGTGGGTGATGGGCGTGGTCAGCACGTATTGCGCCTGGGTGGAGCGCAAAAAGTGGCCGACCAGCTGGATGTTGCGCACGTCCAGGTGGGCGAAGGGCTCGTCGATGAACACGAAGCCGCCCGAGCCGCTTTCCTCGTCCTTGAGCAGGCCCACGAGCAGGATGAGCGACTTGATGACCTGCTGGCCGCCCGAGGCCTCGCCGTCGTTCATGCCGATGCTGCCCTTGCCGTCGAACGCGAAGTGCACCTTCAGGCCCGCCTGCGCGAGCACGGTGTCGTCGTTCTCCAGCAGCGGCAGGTCGGCCGCCACCTCCACGCCGGCGAGGGCGCCCAGCTCCTGGATGTTCTTGCGGTAGCGGCGCACGGTGCTGCGCAGCACCTCGATGTAGCTCTCGCGCGCGTTGTGCACGGCGGTGCCGGCCTGGGCATTCTTGGCCTGGTGGTCCGACAGGCTCAGGGTCTGCTCGCGCACGGTGGTCTCCATGCGGCGGTGGCGCTCCTCCACCGTGGCGTCCTGCTCCCAGGTGTTGTGCTCCAGCTCCTGCTCCACGGACTGCAGCCGCAGGCGGGCCTGGGTGTCGTTGACGTATTCGTCCACCAGCGCCTCGCGCGTGGCCGGGGCGATCCAGCGCGGCGGAAAGCCGTGGCGCTGGCGCTGGCTGTGCCCCGCCGCGGCCACGTGGTTGCGCCGGCGGGCGGTCCATTCGTGCGCGGCGCGGTCGCTGTCGCTGCGGGCGCGCTGCAGTTGCTGCTCCAGCCGCTGGTGCTCGTCGGCGAAGGCGCGGTGGCGGTCGTGGGCGCGGGTGGCCTCGGTGTCCAGGCGCTGCCAGCGCTGGGCGGCGGCGATGCGTGCCTGCCTGGCCGTGGGCAGCACCTCGCGCGCCTGGGCGAACTCGTCGCTGCGGCGCGCCAGCTCTTCGGCGGCGCTGTGGCCTTCGAGCGCGCGGCGGGTGTCGGTGATCTGCCGCTTGAGCGCCAGCACGCGGTCCAGCACGGGCGCGAGCTGCGCATCGATCTGGGCCGCGTCGCGCTCGGCGGCGGCGCGGCGGGCGTGCACGGCCGCGGCGCCGAACTGGTGCTCGCGCGGTTCCACCCACATGGAACGGGCGCCGCGCCCGTCGTGCATGTAGGCCTGCGGCGTGATCCAGGTGCCGCCCAGGCGCTTGCCCTCGCGCGGATCGGCCACGCAGCGCAGCTGCTGCATCTGCTGCACCAGCCAGCGCGGCACGGGCGCGGTGAAGCGCACGTGGGACAGCAGCGTGCCGGGATCGCCCTTCAGGGCCTTCTCGCCCGGGCCGACGAGGTAGTGGCGGTAGCGCTCGCGCTCGCCGATCTCGTAGGCCTCGGCCAGGTCGCTGTCCTTGTCCAGCAGCACCACCCAGCGGTGGCCGCGCAGCACGCCTTCGATGGCGGCGCGCCATTGCTCGTCGGCCACCTCGACCACCTCGGCCACGAACCGGTGGCCGATGCCCTGGGCCACCAGGCGCTTGCGGAACTGCTGCACCTCGTGCGGCAGCGGCGGCAGGTGCTGGCCTTCCAGGGCCTGGAGGGCCTGCTGCGCGAGCTTGCGCCGCTGCTGCAGGGCCGATCGCTCGTCCTGCGCCTCGGCCTCTTCGGCCTGCAGCCGGGCCAGGTGGGACTGCAGTTCGTCGGCGTTGCTGCCCTTGTCCACCAGCGCCAGCAGCTCCTGCTCGCGCTTGGCGAGTTGCTCCAGGGGCGATTCGTGGCGCGTGGCGTCGTCCAGCGCGGTGCGGGCCTCGTCGCGCTCGGCCAGCAGCCGGGTGGCGTCGGACTGGGCGCGGGCGCTTTCCTCGATCAGGGTGAGCAGGCGCTTGTTCTGCACGGCCTGGTCGGCCAGGGCGCTGCGGTGCTGGGTCTTTTGGCGGCGCAGTTCGCGCGCCTGCTTGGCCAGGGCCTCGCGCTCGCCGTGCCAGGCCAGCACGGGCAGCACCTCGGTGGCCAGGCGCCCGCGCTCGGCCACCTTGAACTGCCAGCTCTGGTAGCTGGCCACGCGGTTCTGCAGCTCGGCCAGTTGCGCGCGGCCGTGGTCCAGCTCGCGCTCGGCCTGGGCCATCTCGCGCACGAGCTGCTGCTGGTGCTCGCGCGCCTGGTCGTAGGCATCGAGCACCTGCTGGTCGCCGAACACGTCGAACACCAGGCGCAGCAGCTCGCGCGGGCTGAATTCGCACAGGCGGTCGGTCTGGCCCTGCTCCAGTGAGAGCACGCGGGCGATGGCGGGCGACAGGCCCGCCGCGCCCAGCACGCGGCCCCAGGCCTCCACGCCCATGAACCCGAGGTCTTTCTCGGGCGTGTCGCGCAGCTGTTCAATGCCCACGTCGCCGTCGAGCAGGCAGTAGCGGCGCTGCCAGTCGCCACCGTTGCGGTCGATGCGGCAGGCCAGCGTGACCTGGTCGCCGTACAGCAGGCGCCGCGCGAACGGGCGGCTGGAGGTCTGGCGGCCCTGGGGCCGGTTGTCCACCACGGCGCGCAGCCAGGCGGTCTGCGCGCCGGCGTGGCGCGCGTAGGTGCGGTAGTCGCGCGGGGCGGAGCAGCGCAGGCCCAGCAGGGTGCGCATGGCATCGAGCAGCGTGGTCTTGCCCGAGCCGTTGGGTCCGGCGATGGTGATGATGGACGCATCGAGCGGCAGGGCCACGCGCTGGCAGTAGTCCCAGTGGACGAGTTCGAGGGTTTGCAGGTGGAACATGGGGGCGCGGGGTTCGTCGTCGGTCAGGCGGCGGGCGCCGGGGTGGGGTCCGTGGCGGGCTCGGCAGCAACCGGCGTGGCGGCAGCGGCCTCGCTGCGCTCGCGCGCCAGCACGTCGGCCAGGGCGCCGTCGAGGATGCGCGGAGCCATCACGTCGTAGTCGAGCAGCACGTCCAGCAGCGGGCCTTCGGCGATCTCGTCCTGGCGGCGCAGGATGAAGCCGTGGCGCTCCAGCAGCTTGAGGTTGGCATCGAGCCGCATCTTCTTGCCCAGCTGGTTGCCGTAGTCCTCCAGCAGGGTCTTGTACGACAGCACGGGGCTCACCAGCCGCGCGGACGGCAGCGGCTTGGCGCCGGGGAACATGTCGTTCTGGCCCTCGTCGGCCTGCTCCACGCGGCTGGTCTGGCGCTCGCGTTTCGGTAAAACGATCAGCGCCCACAGCACCACCAGCAGCGCCTGCGCGTCGCGCGGCAGGTCGAGGTTGTTGTTGGCGTTGACGCCAGCCTCGCCCAGCACGGCGGTCTGCGCGGGCGGCAGCAGCGCCACGCTCACGTGGTCGGCGTAGATGCTGTCCATGAAGCGCAGGCCCACCTGGGCCAGGCGCTGCTCGACCAGGGCGAAGAGTTCGGCATCGACCAGCGCACGCTTGACGCGCGGGTGGCTGCGCGGCAGCCAGCGGCGCGTGAGGAGTTCGGCAATCAGCAGGGCGGCATCGTCCATAGGGGGTCTTCAAGGGGTCTCGGGGCTGGGGTTCGGCGAAGGATCGGGCGCGGTGGCGGCCTTGGCCGGTGCGTCGGCCGGCACGGCGGTGGCGGGCACCATGCGGCCCTGGCTCAGCAGCTCCACCTGCGGGTGGTCGATGGCCTCGGTGGCGGCGTCCCACTGCACGCGCCAGGGCAGGCGCGCCAGCGCGCCCGTGGCGCCCGGCAGCACGCCGGCCTGGGGGTCGCCCAGCAAGGGCAGCAACTGGGCCTTGTAGGCCACCTGGGCGTAGCGGGCATCGGCGGGCGTGGCGCCCAGCAGCGCGGCGGCCACGCCGTGGGGCACGGCATCGCCCGCCTCCATCGACCAGCCCTGCAGCAGGGCCGACAGGTCGCCCAGCTCGCTCGGCAGGGCCACGGCGGTGAGGTTGCCGGCGGGCGCCGGCTGCGCGCCGGGCAGTTCCTCGGCTGGGCCGGCAACGGGGCGGTCGCGTTCGAACTCGGCCTCGGTCACGTCCAGCAGCTCGTGCGGAGCCAGGGCCGACAGGCCCGCGGGCACGCCCAGGGCGCCGTCCAGCAGCGCATGGGGCGAGCGCACGGTCTGCAGCCAGCGCTTGACGTCGGTGCTGGTGATGCCGGTGGTGCCCAGCGTCACGCGCTGGCGGTCCACCTGCTGCAGCGCGCGGTTGAACTGGCTGGCCATGGCCAGCAGCCGCGACTGGGCCTGCCCCAGCCCGCGCGCGGCGCGCTCCAGCGCGATGTGGCCGTGCGCGTGGCCGATGATGGCGGTGATGGCCTCGGAGGCGCGGTCGATCAGCACCGCCGCGCGGTCGTAGCGCTGGCGCGCGGCGCGCAGGCGGAACTCCGACCCGCTGGCGATGGCGTCGGCGAATTCGCCGTGCAGCCGGGTGAGCTGCGCCTGCAGCAGCTGCACCTGGCCCGCATCGAGCGCGCCGAGCTGGTTGGCGCCCACCACCTGGCCGAGCAGCGCGGCCAGCTCGCCGCCGTCCTCGTCCCCGCCGCCGTCGCTGGCCAGGGGCGCCAGCAGGCCGGCCACGCGCTGCGCGAGCGGCGGCAGCGCGTAGGTGCGGGCGCTGTCGTCCCAGGCCAGCAGGCCCACGTCGCGAAAGCGCTTGAGCACGGTGTCCAGCGCCTCCGGGCGCAGGGCGTGGAAGATCTCGTCGATGCGCTCGCGCGCCAGCGTGGCCTCGCCCTGGCGCGCCAGCTGCAAAAAAGCCCACAGCCGCAGCTGCACCAGCGCCGCCGGGCCGTGGAACAGCCCGCTCAGCGCCTGGGTGACGGCCTGCTCGCGCGCAATGCGCCACAGCAGGGCCGAATCGCCCGCCGCATCGGCATCCCGGAAAAAGTCGAACAGCCCGCCCTCGTTCTCCGCCCCTCCAGGCCACGGCGCCTCGGCCGCCAACACAGTGCTCTCCATGCCGTCCTGTTCAGTGTTCCGTCGTCATTCGAAGGCCAGCTGCGCCAGCGCGGCGACCGAAGCGGTCTCGGCCCGCAGCACGCGCGCGCCCAGGCTGGCCGGCGCGAAGCCGTGGGCCAGCGCCAGGTCTTCCTCCTGCGCGGTCAGCCCGCCCTCGGGGCCGTGCAGCACCTGCACGCGGCCGGCGGCGCCCGCCGCCTCGCGCAGCGGGCGGGAGCCGTCCCGCAGCGACAGCACGAGGCGCGCCAGACCGCCCTCCAGCGCGCGGGCCTCGGCCGCCTGCGCGCGCAGCCAGTCGGCCAGGGCCACCGGGGCATACACCTCGGGCACCCGGTTGCGCCCGCACTGCTCGCAGGCCGCTACAGCGATCGCCTGCCAATGGGCCTGGCGCTTTTGCGCCCGCTCGCCCGACAGCTTGAGCACGCTGCGCGCGGCGGCCACCGGCTGGATGCTGGCCGCGCCCAGTTCGGCGGCCTTCTCCACGAGCCAGTCCATGCGCTCGTTGGCCGGCATGCCCACCACCAGGTGCACGGCGCGCGCGGCCTCGCGCTCCACGGGGTCGTGCGCGCCGACCTCCACGTCCACATCGGAGCGGCCCATGCGGGTGATGGTGGCGGCGTATTCGCCCCCGCGCCCGTCGAACAGCGTGATCGCGTCGCCGGGCTGCAGGCGCAGCACCTGCACGTGGCGCGCGGCCGAGGGCGGCAGCGCCAGCGCGGCGCCGCCCGCCAAGGGCAAGGGGCAATGGAAACGGGGCATTTGCTACTATTTTTATAGCTACACGCCCTAGTACTGATTGCGGCGGTAGCGGGTTTGACTCAAACTCTTCCGAAAGCGAAGCCGGTGGCTTCCTGCGTGCCTTCGATCTCGTCCACCAGCCGCAGCAGCGGCTTGAGCTCGCGGTAGCGGCTGGCTGTCGAGCGGATGTAGCCGATGAAACGCGGAGTGTCCGCCAGGTACTTGGGCTTGCCGTCGCGCAGCGTGATCCGCGCGAAGATGCCGGCCACCTTCAGGTGCCGCTGCAGGCCCATCCATTCGACCGCGCGGTAGAACTCGCCGAAGTCCGCGCCCCAGCCGCTGGCGCTCGCCGCACCGACCAATCCCGACTTTCGCGCTTTTTCCCAGTAACGCACGGTAATGTCGATGACGAAATCCTCTTCCCAGCTGATGAACGCATCGCGCAGCAGGCTGGCGATGTCGTAGGTGATGGGCCCATACACGGCGTCCTGAAAATCCAGCACGCCCAACGGCCCGCCCGCCGGGGGCGCCATGAGGTTGCGCATCATGAAGTCGCGGTGCACGAACACGCTGGGGGCTTCCAGATTGTTGGCGACCAGCACGTCGAAGGTCTTGGCGAGCACGCCCTGCTGCGCCTCAATGAGCGCCACGCCGCGGTGGCGCGCCAGGTACCAGTCGGGAAAAAGGGCCAGTTCGCGCCGCAGCAGGGCCTCGTCGTAGGGCGGCAGCACGCCGGGGCGCGAGGCCTGCTGCCATTGCAGCAGCACGTCGCTGGCCTGCAGGTACCAGGCGTGCGCCGCCTCGGGCGCCGCGGGGTCGAGCCGCTCGATGACCGTCTGCGCGCCCAGGTCGGACAGCAGCATGAAGCCGTGGGCCTCGTCCCAGGCCAGCACCTCGGGCACGTGCAGGCCCGCGTCGGCCATCAGGCGCTGCACGTGGGCGAAGGGGCGGCAGTCCTCCTTGTCCGGCGGGGCATCCATCACGATGCGGCTGGTGCCGTCGGCGGCGTCGATGCGCAGGTAGCGGCGAAAGCTCGCGTCCGCCGAGGCGGGGCGCACGCTCGCGGGGCGCAGGCCGTGCGTGGCGGCCAGTGGCGCCAGCCAGGCCTCGAACGCGGTGCGGCGGGCGGCGTCGGGCCAGGCGACGGCGGGAAAGGCGGGCGCGGCAGCCGCGGCGCCGGCCGGGGCCGGATCGGCCACGATGGGGGAAGGAGGGTGGCTCATGGATAATCCGATTTTACAAACCCGGCCTGCCCGGACCGGGTGGCCTGCGGTGCCTGCTCCGCGCCGCCGACCGGCTGATTCCATGGACATCCCTTCCTTGCCCGATCCGTTCCGACCGACGCCCCCCTTCCTGCCCGCCCGCCGCGGCGCTGCGGCCCGCCGTCCCTCGGCGCCCGCGTTCGAGCGCCGCGCGGTGGCCCGCCTGATCGCCTGGATGCTGTGCGGCGCGCCCCTGGCAGCGCTCGCCCAGTCGGAGGCGGAGCCGGGCGCGCCGGCCGTGCCCGAGGCGGCGCCCGCCCTGCGCGCCAGCCCCCTGCTGCAGGAAAAGATCCCCGAAGCCGTGCGCCCGCAGCTGCCGATCTTCGTGAAAGGCGACAGCGTGACGGGCCAGCCGGACATCAACGCCATCGTCGAAGGCAATGCCGAACTGCGCCGCGGCGACACCATCATCCACGCCGACCGGCTGGAATACGTGGTGCCCGACGACCTCGCCAAGGCGCGCGGCCAGGTGCGCATCAACCGCGCGGGCAACGTGTACGAGGGCTCGGAGCTGGAACTGCGGGTCGACGCCTTCTCGGGCTACTTCGATGCCGCCAACTACCGATTCCTGATGAACGGCGCCCACGGCGAAGCCAGCCGCGTGGACTTCATCGACCGCGACCGCTCGGTGGTGCACAACGCCACCTACACCACCTGCCAGAAGAACGACGAAGCCACCTGGCAGCCCGACTGGGTGCTGCGCGCGCGGTCGATCCGCATCGACAACGAAGAGCAGGTGGGCACGGCCGACGGCGCGGTGCTGGAGTTCAAGGGCCTGCCCATCCTGCCCATCCCGCACATCACGTTCCCGCTGTCCGACCGCCGCAAGTCGGGGCTGCTGCCGCCCACCGTGGCCATCGACAACGTGAGCGGCGTCGAGTACGCGCAGCCTTACTACTGGAACATCGCGCCCAACCGCGACGCCACCATCACGCCCACCGTCATGTCCAAGCGCGGCGTGAACCTGGGCGGCGAATTCCGCTACCTGGAGCCCACCTACCGGGGCGAGCTGCGCGGCGACTACATGCCGGCCGACAAGCTGCGCGACCGCGACCGCTGGGGCTACGGCCTCAAGCACAGCGGCACGTTCGACACGCCGCTGGGCGGCCTGAACTTCAACATGGACGTGAGCCGGGTCAGCGACGACAACTACTGGCGCGACTTCACGCGCAACGTGACCGGCATGACCCAGCTCACCCAGCGCCTGCTGCCCGGCGACGCCACGCTGTCCTGGGGCAAGGACGACATGTCGCTCAGCCTGCGCACCCTCAAGTGGCAGACGCTGCAGGACGTGAGCGCGCCCATCGTGCCGCCCTACGACCGCATGCCGCAGCTGCGCTGGGGCTACAACCCCACGATGCTGCCCTACGGCTTCGATGCCAGCGTGGAGGCCGACTACACCAGCTTCCATGCGGACCGCTCCCTGACCGGCCAGCCCAACGCCCAGCGCAGCTACGCCATGGCGCAGATCAGCCGGCCGTTCCTCGCACCGGCCGGCTTCGTGACGCCGCGCGTGCAGCTGCACGCCACGCAATACCAGTTCGACAGCCCGCTGGCCAACGGCCAGCGCAACGCGCAGCGCACGCTGCCCACGTTCAGCCTGGACAGCGGCCTGGTGTTCGAGCGCGATGCGCGCTACTTCGGCCGCAACTTCCTGCAGACGCTGGAGCCGCGCGCCTTCTACACCTACACGCCCTACCGCGATCAGAGCCTGCTGCCGGTGTACGACACGGCGGCGAACGACTTCAACTTCGCCACCATCTACACCGAGAACGGCTATGGCGGCAACGACCGCCTGGCCGACAACAACCTGCTCACCCTGGGCGTGACCACGCGGCTGCTGGACCCGGACGACGGCGCCGAGGCGGCCCGCTTCGGCATCGCCCAGCGGGTGCGGTTCTCGGACCAGAAGGTCGTGCTGCCCGGCGAGTCCACCGTCAGCGAACGGCTGTCGGACGTGCTGCTGGGCGCGGGCCTGAACTGGACGAAGCAGTGGGGCTTCGACTCCACGGTGCAGTACAACCCCAAGACGGGCCGCTCCATCCGCTCCACCGTGGGCGCGCGCTACAACCCCAGCGCCTACCGCGTCATCAGCGCCGCCTACCGCCTGCAGCGCGGCACCAGCGAGCAGATCGACGTGGGCTGGCAATGGCCCATCAACGACCTGTGGGGCGACAAGGGCCAGGACCTCGGCCCGGGCCGCGGGCAGGGCCCCGGCCGCTGGTACACCGTGGGCCGCCTGAACTACAGCATGCAGGACCGCAAGCTGGTGGACACCGTGGTGGGCTTCGAATACGACAGCTGCTGCTGGGTCGGCCGCGTGGTGCTCGAGCGCCTGCAAAGCAGCGTGACCACCGCCAACACCCGGCTGCTGTTCCAGATCGAGTTCGTGGGCTTTTCCCGCCTCTCGCTCGGCTCCAACCCCCTCACCAGCCTGAAGCAGAACATTCCGCGCTACCAGTACCTGCGCGAGCAGACCAGCACGCCCAGCCGCTTCACCAATTACGACTAACCCGACACCTGCCAACCACATGAACCATCGCGCTTTCACCCTGGGCCTGGTGTGCCTGGCCACCCTGGCCTCCCTCGCACCCGCGGGCGCCTCCGCGCAAGGACTGCGCGCCTCGGGCGCTGCCAGCGGCACCGGCGGTACCGGGCTGTCCTCGCGCGCCCTGCCGCCCGTCACCGTGCCGGACGCCCGCACCGGCGCGGACCGCAGCGGCATCCGCCAGGCCGACTACATCGTGGCCGTGGTCAACACCGCGCCCATCACCAACAACGAGGTGCAGACCCGCGTGGCCCGCGTCGAGCAGCAGCTGGCCGCCCAGGGCGGCGAGCGCCCGTCCCGCGATGTGGTGGCGCGCGAAGTGCTCGAGCGCGTGATCAATGAAAAGATCCAGGTGCAGATGGCCAACGAGAGCGGCATCAAGGTGGACGACATCGCCGTCTCCCAGGCCGAACAGTCGGTGGCGCGCCAGAACAACGTGAGCCTGGAGGAAATGCACCGCCGCCTCGCGATCGACGGCATCAGCAAGGACCGCTTCCGCGAAGAACTGCGCAACCAGCTGCTGGTGCAGCGCCTGCGCGAGCGCGACGTCGAAGCCCGGGTGCGCGTGAGCGACCTGGACGTGGACCAGTACCTGCGCGAGCAGCAGTCCGCCTCCGATCCCGCCAAGGTCGAACTGAACCTGGGCCACATCCTGGTGCTCGTGCCCGAGAACGCAAGCCCCGAGGTCGTGGAGCAGCGCCGGCTGCGCGCGCAGCAGGCGGCCGACAAGGTGCGTGCCGGCGACGATTTCGGCAAGGTCGCGCGCGAGTTCTCCGATGCGGCCGAAGGCGCCTCCGGCGGCCTGCTGGGCCTGCGCCCCGCCGATCGCTACCCCGAGCTCTTCGTGCGCTCGACCCAGCAGACGCCCGTGGGCGGCATCGTCGGCCCCGTGCGGTCGCCAGCCGGGTTCCACGTGCTGAAAGTAGTGGAAAAGACCAATGCCGCGGCCCCCACCGTGGCGGTGCAAAGCCATGCGCGGCACATCTTGCTGCGCGCCAATCCGCAGCTGACCGAGACCGCGGCGGCCGCACGGCTGGCTGACTACCGCCGGCGCATCCTGGCGGGCCAGGCGGACTTCGCCACGCTCGCGCGCGAGAACTCGCAGGACGGTAGCTCCAAGCAGGGCGGAGACCTCGGCTGGGCCAGCCCGGGCCGCTACGTGCCCGAATTCGAGGAAGCGCTCAATGCGCTCAAGCCCGGCGAGATCAGCGAGCCCATCGTCACGCGGTTCGGCGTGCACCTGATCCAGCTGCTGGAGCGCCGCGAGGCCAAGCTCACCCAGCGCGAACAGCGCGACATGGTGCGCGACGTGGTGCGCGAAAAGAAGCTGGACGAGGCCTACGCCACCTGGGCCCAGGAAGCCCGGGCCCGCGCGTACGTGGAATACCGCGATCCGCCGCAATGACACGCCGCCTGCCCACGCGCCTTCGCCGCGCAGCGCCATGAAGCACATCCCGCGCAAGCGCTTCGGCCAGCATTTCCTGTCGGACCACGGCATCATCGATGCCATCGTGCGCGCCATCGGCCCGGAGCCGGGCCAGCCCATGGTGGAGATCGGCCCCGGCCTGGCCGCCCTCACGCAGCCGCTGGTCGAGCGCCTGGGGCGCCTCACCGTGATCGAGCTGGACCGCGACCTGGCAGCGCGGCTGCGCCTGCACGGCCAACTGGACGTGATCGAATCCGACGTGCTGAAGGTGGACTTCGCCCAGGTCGCCCAGTCGCTGAACGCGCCCAAGGTGCGCGTGGTCGGCAACCTGCCGTACAACATCTCCACGCCCATCCTGTTCCATTTGCTGGAGCAGGTGCATGTCATCGAAGACCAGCATTTCATGCTGCAAAAGGAAGTGATCGACCGCATGGTAGCGAGCCCCTCCACGGGCGACTACGGGCGGCTGTCGGTCATGCTGCAGTGGCGCTATGCGATGGAGGATGTGCTGTTCGTGCCGCCGGAGAGCTTCGATCCGCCGCCGCGCGTGGACAGCGCCGTCGTGCGCATGGTGCCGCACGCCTCGCCGGCCCCCGTATCGCCGGCGCTGCTGTCGGAACTGGTGCAGGTGGCCTTCAGCCAACGCCGCAAGCTGCTGCGGCACACGCTGGGCCGCTGGCTGCAAGAGCGCGCCTTCCCGGGCACCTTCGACACCCAGCGCCGGGCCGAGGAAGTGCCGGTGCACGAGTACGTGGCCCTGGCTCAGTCACTGCACCCTGCCTGAGCGCAGGCGGTGCAATGCGGGGACCGGGCCACCCAGCCCCCTGCACTGAAAAGGGTCAAACGCGGCAAGCATTGGCCTGAGGGCCTCGCCTGCTGCGCACTACCGCCTGGGATCAAGCGGCGGCAAGCCAATAACCCGCGTTGAACGGGCTGCTCATGCGCAGCGCCAGGGGCGATACGTCGACGAGCTTGTCGGTCGGCATTTTTTCCGCGGAAGGATCGACTGCGATTTCAATGGGCTGCGCTGCGGCGGTCTCGTTAGCCTCGTTCGCCCGTTCTGCCTGGCTGGTGGATGCAGAACGGGCTACAGAAAAGAATAGAAACACCGGAACGGTATCTTTCGATCGCTCCAGTAGTCCGCCGCTTCCCGGAAGATGTCGAGCAATTGCTCGCGTGCTTCCTTGTCGAACTTCACCGTGGTCGGGATCTGCTCCAGCACCACGATGAAGCCCGGTTGCGGGCCCGATTTATGCAATGGGTCCGTCATGCAGTCGTACAGCGCGTCGAAATTCTTTCCGAAGTGCGCCGGGAACATGAACTGGCCTGCGATCAGGTCCAGCACGTCCTGTTTGGTTTGTGCGTGTGCAAGGTTGGCGTACAGGAAGTGTTGGCCGAGCGCCTTGGCCGACTCTTGCAGGTCTTGCACGCGAAAAGCGCGAATAGACTGCACGATGTTGGGGCGCACGCCACGCAATGGGTTTTCCTGATCGTTACGAAGTGGCATTTCCATCTCCGCTGCTCTTTCTTTATGTAGTCACCAATGAGGAATATCCGGAAGTTCGGTCCAGCGGCCCGCCACCAAGGCGGGGGGCCGACAGGCGGGCAACCGATCGCGGCAATGCCGGCGAGCGCTTTTGGCGTCCAGCGTCATTCAACAATTTTTCGAAAGCTCGCGTAGTGGTCGCCGGTGTAGTAGCAGGCATCGGGAACGCGGGGCGCTCCTCCGCACACGATGCGCCGGGCACCACGGTTCTTTGCACCCGGCGTTCTGACGGTGTATTCGCGGTAATAGCCCCGTTTTTCCGGGGGCAGCAACCGTTCGCGATTGCCGAACACCGAACCATCCTTGTCGTAAGGAAATGGTCCACCTTCGCGAATGAGCCCGTAGGTCGCCCGCCCTTGCGGGGGCAACTCGGCCAGTGCGATGGTGGTCACTCCGTCAGAAGACGGGGGTTTTCGGGCCTGTCCCGTGGTCGGGACCAGAACGAACGCGGCACCCAGTACGCACGCAAGACCTGTCTTGTACGCCTGGATGGCGATAGCCTTCAGCATCAACTACACCTTTCAGAAACTACGGGTTTACCCGAAATTTCGAGCCGTTAGTTTGACTTAATCGCCCCCAAAAAGCAAGCGCCTGCCCAATAAATGGGCAGGCGCTTTCAAGGCCAAACGCGTCTAAAAGTTAGCGCTTGCTACGTCATCACCGCTCTACCGGGAGGCATTTGCATCAGCCACCGTGAGTGCCGTCATGTTGACGATGCGGCGCACGGTGGCGCTGGCTGTCAGGATGTGCACCGGTTCCGCCGCGCCCAGCAGCACGGGGCCGATGGCGATGCCACCGCCAGCCGCCGTCTTGAGCAGGTTGTAGGAAATGTTGGCCGCATCGATGTTGGGCAGGACCAGCAGGTTGGCACTGCCGGCGAGCGTGCTGTGGGGCATGACCATGGCGCGCTGGGCCGCATCCAGAGCGACATCGCCGTGCATCTCGCCATCCACTTCAAGCCACGGCGCCTGAATGCGCAGCAGGTCGAGGGTTTGGCGCATCTTGACGGCGCTCGGCTGGTTGCTGCTGCCGAAGTTGGAGTGCGACAGCAGCGCGGCCTTGGGCTTGATGCCGAAGCGCATCATCTCTTCGGCCGCCATGACGGTGATCTCGGCCAGTTGCTCGGCCGTCGGGTCGTAGTTGACGTGCGTGTCTACCAGGAACACCTGCCGGTCGGGCAGCAGCAGGCCGTTCATGCAGGCATAGGTGTTCACGCCGGCGCGCTTGCCGATCACCTGGTCGATGTAGTTCAGGTGCAGCGCCGTGTGGCCCCAGGTGCCGACGATGAGGCCATCGACCTCGCCCTTGTGCAACAGCATGGAGCCGATCAGCGCCAGGCGGCGGCGCATCTCGATCTTGGCGATGGGCACGGTGATGCCCTTGCGCTCGGTCATGCGGTGGTAGGTCTGCCAGAAGTCGCGGTAGCGGTGGTCGTTCTCGACATTGACCACGTCGTAGTCCACGCCTTCCTTCAGGCGCAGGCCGAACTTCTCGATGCGCTGCGCGATGATGGACGGGCGCCCGATGAGCGTGGGCCGTGCGATTTTCTCGTCCACCACGATCTGCGCGGCGCGCAACACGCGTTCTTCCTCGCCCTCGGCATAGGCCACGCGCTTCTTGGCAGCCGTCTTGGCGGCGGTGAAGATGGGCTTCATCGTGGTGCCGGAGGCATACACGAACGTCTGCAGATGGTCGCGGTACGCGTCCATGTCGGTGATCGGGCGCAGGGCCACGCCGCTGTCGGCGGCGGCCTGGGCCACGGCCGGGGCGATCTTCATCATCAACCGTGGGTCGAACGGCTTGGGGATCAGGTATTCGGGGCCGAAGGCCAGCGGCTCGCCCACGTATGCGGCGGCCACCACCTCGCTCTGCTCGGCCTGGGCCAGCTCGGCGATGGCGTGCACGGCGGCGATTTCCATCTCCAGCGTGATCGTCGTCGCGCCGCAGTCCAGCGCACCGCGGAAGATGTATGGGAAGCACAGGACGTTGTTGACCTGGTTCGGGTAGTCCGTGCGGCCGGTCGCCATCACGACGTCGCCGCGCACGGCGTGGGCGTCTTCAGGCGTGATCTCGGGATTGGGATTGGCCAGCGCGAAGATGACCGGGCGCGCGGCCATCTTGGCCACCATGGCGGGCTTGAGCACGCCGCCAGCGGAGAGGCCCAGGAACACGTCGGCGCCCTCAATGACTTCGGACAGGCTGCGGGCTTCGGTCTTCTGGGCGAACAGGATCTTGTCCTCGTCCATCAGCTCGGTGCGGCCCTCGTAGACCACGCCGGCCAGGTCGGTGACGAACACGTTCTCGCGCTTCAGGCCCACCTTCAGCAGCAGGTTCAGGCAGGCGAGTGCTGCGGCACCAGCGCCCGAGGTGACGAGGCGCACGGAACTGATGTCCTTGTTCACCACCTTCAGGGCGTTGAGCATAGCGGCGGCCACCGTGATGGCGGTGCCGTGCTGGTCGTCGTGGAAGACGGGGATGTTCAGCCGCTTGCGCAACTCGCGCTCCACGTAGAAGCACTCGGGCGCCTTGATGTCTTCCAGGTTGATGGCGCCGAAGGTCGGCTCCAGCGCGGCGATGACCTCGACGAGCTTGACCGGGTCCTTCTCGTTGATCTCGATGTCGAACACGTCCACGCCGGCGAACTTCTTGAACAGGACGCCCTTGCCTTCCATGACGGGCTTGGAAGCCAGCGCGCCGATGTCGCCCAGTCCGAGAACCGCCGTGCCGTTGGTGACCACGCCCACCAGATTGCCGCGGCTCGTGTACTTGAAGGCGGCGTTGGGGTCCTTGACGATTTCCTCGCAGGGGGCGGCGACGCCGGGCGAGTAGGCCAGGGCCAGGTCGTGCTGGTTGACCATCTGCTTGGTGGCGGCGATCGCGATCTTGCCGGGCTTGGGAAACTCGTGGTACTCGAGGGCGGCACGCCGCAGCAAAGCACGTTTGTCGGGCGTCGGGTTCACCGGTGGGGTCTCGGACATCAAGGTCTCCAGCTCTGGGAAGAGTGCCAGGCCGCGCCGCCAGGGCGCTTCGGGGCGGTTGTAGGTTCTTAGGGTGTGCGATTGTAGTCAGCCCGCCATCCATACCCTGGTACGCAATTGTGCTTAATCCGGGTGAAACACCCGTGACCTGCGGCGCCCCGCCGCCCGTCCCAACACGCAACGCGCCGCTCAGGCCGGATCGAGCGGGAACACCGGCCGGCGCACTTTCCTGAACGGGAACAGCGCGTAGTTGGAGCTCGTCACCCCCGTGGGGCTGTCGCACTCGACCAGCGCGTGCGACAGCGGCACGAACACCGGGCGGCAGTACATGCGCGACTTGAGCAGCACGAAGCGGTGGGCCGTGGGGTCCAGGCCCACGCAGGAGAAAACGCCCAGGTCCCACGGCTCGTGCGTGCGCTCGGTCACCACGATGCGCGCCGCGCCGGTATCGAACAGCACCGTGCGCCCCATGGCGCAGCGCTGGCCGGTGTAGATGGGGCCGGTCACGGTGTATTCGCCGTCGCTGACGGCCACCACCGTGCCCTCGACCGCCACGGGCGCCTTGGCCACGCCGAGTTGCGTGAGCGGCACCTTGTTGCCCAGCCGCACGGCAACGCGCGCGCCGACGCCGGCCGCCACCAGTTCGGCGACCGCCCCGGGGTCGCACAGCGGGCCCACGGCGATGTCTTCCAGGCCGTTGGCGAGCGCCGCCTGCAGCACGTCCATCGCATCGCAGGTGCCGCCGGACATGCAGTTGTCGCTGTGGTCCAGCAGCAGCACCGGGCGGTCCGCGCCCACGGCCAGGGCCTGCGCGCGCTGCAGGGACTGGTCTAGCGGCTCGCTGTCGTAGACGAACTCGGCGCGCTCGCTCCAGATGGCGGCGGCGATGCGGTCGGCGGCCGCCTGGGCCGGCTCGGGATCGTCGGCCGGGGCCGTGACCACCACGCTCATGCACGGCGCCTCGATGTCGGCGAGCGAAAAGCCGGCGAACACCGTCACCGCCGGAATGCCGCCCGCCTCGGCCGCGCGGGCCGCGTCCACCGCGCGCAGCATGGCGCCCTGCAGCGTGGTGCTGCGCAGCGTGTGGCCCATCATGGGCAGCGGGTGCCAGCGCACGGTGTAGCGCGCCTGGCCGTGCAGCATGGCCAGCAGCAGGCGCCCGGTGTGTTCGCCGGTTTCGTACATGTCGATGTGCGGGTAGGTCTTGAAGCCCACCATCACGTCGGCGTTGGCGACCATCTTGGGCGTGATGTTGCCGTGCAGGTCCAGCGCCACGCCGACGGGCACGCCCGGTGCAGCGGCCCGCAAGCGCTCCAGCAGGTCGCCTTCGCCGTCGGGGCTGTTCTCGGCCACCATGGCGCCGTGCAGGTCCAGCAGGATGGCATCGCAGCCCGGGGCGGCGTCCACGATGCGGCGGGTCAGTTCGTCGTAGGCGGCGGCATGCACCGGCCCGCTGGGGTTGGCCATGGCCGACACGGGCGTGACCAGCGTGGCGCCCAGCCCCTTGGCCAGGTCGATGAACGCCGCCATGGCCGTGCGCATGCCCTCGTTCTCCTGCAGCGCCTGCGCGCCATAGGCGGGCGAAAAGGCCTCCAGCGGCGTGGGCACGGGCGAGAAGGTGTTGGTCTCGTGGTTGAGCCGCGCGATCAGGATCTTCATGCCGCCACCCCCGCGCTGCGCAGCATGGCCTGCAGCAGCACGTTGCAGCCGGCCTCCAGGTGCTCGGGCTTGGCGTCTTCGATCTCGTTGTGGCTGATGCCGTCCGCGCAGGGCACGAAGACCATGGCAGTGGGCGCCAGGCGCGCCAGGTACACGGCGTCGTGCCCTGCGCCGCTCACCACGTCCATGGCGGTGTAGCCCAGGGCCTGGGCGTCGGCGCGCACGCCCTCGACCAGCGCCGGTGCGAAGGGCTGCGGCGGAAAGTACACGACCTGTTCCACGGCCACCGGCGTGCGGTGGGCCGCGCCGATGCGCTCGCAGGCGGCGCGCATGGCCGCGTCCATCTGCAGCAGCACCGCGTCGTCGGCGGCGCGCAGGTCCACGGTCATGCGCACGCTGCCGGGGATGACATTGCGCGAGCTGGGGAAGACGTCCAGCACGCCCACCGTGCCGCGCGCGTGCGGGGCGTGGTCGAGGGCGATGCGATTGACTTCGGCCACCAGGCGGCTCGCCGCCAGCAGCGCGTCGCGGCGCAACTCCATCGGCGTGGGGCCGGCGTGGGCCTCCATGCCCTGCACGGTCACGTCGTACCAGCGCTGGCCCAGCGCGCCCTGCACCACGCCGATCACGCAGTCGTTGGCCTCCAGCACCGGCCCCTGCTCGATGTGCGCCTCGAAATACGCGCCCACCGCAGGCGTGGGGCCTGGCGTGCCGGCGTACCCGATGGCGGCCAGCGCCTCGGCCACGCTGGTGCCCTGCGCATCGCGCTGGGCCAGTGCATGCTCGAGCGTGAAGGCCCCGGCGAACACGCCCGAGCCCATCATCACGGGCACGAAGCGCGAGCCTTCCTCATTGGTCCACACCGCCACCTCGATCGGCGCCTCGGTGGCGATGCCCGCATCGTTCAGGCTGCGCACCACCTCCAGGCCGGCCAGCACGCCGTAGTTGCCATCGAACTTGCCCCCCGTGGGCTGCGTGTCGATGTGGCTGCCGGTCATCACCGGGGGCAGGGCATCGTTGCGGCCCGCGCGGTGCGCGAAGAGATTGCCGATGGCGTCGATGCGCACGCTGCAGCCAGCCTCGCGCGCCCAGCGCACGAAGAGGTCGCGGCCTTCGCCGTCCAGCGCGGTGAGCGCCAGCCGGCACACGCCGCCCTTGGGGGTGGCGCCGATGCGGGCCAGGTCCATCAGCGATTGCCACAGGCGCGCGCCGTTCACGCGGGGTTGCAGGGCAGGGGAGAGGGTCTTCATGTCCACGGTGGTGATCCTGAAAGAGAAAGCAGAAAGCCGGTTTCGAACAAGGGGGCTCAGGCCAGGCCCACGCCCAGGTAGCGGTCCTTGGTGGCCTCGTCGGCCAGGAACGCGGCGTTGCCGGCCTCGTGCACGATGGCCCCCTGCTCGATGATGTAGTGGCGGTCGGCCAGCTGGGTGCAGACCTCCAGGTTCTGCTCCACCAGCAGGATGGCCACGCCGGCGGCCTTGATGGCTTGGAGCTGGGCCACGATCTCCTCGACGATCACAGGGGCCAGGCCCTCCACGGGCTCGTCGAGCATGAGCAGGCGCGGCGCGTTCATCAGCGCGCGGCCGATGGCCAGCATCTGCTGCTCACCGCCCGACAGCTGCCCGCCGCCGTTGCGGCGCCGCTCCTTGAGGCGTGGAAAGATGCGGTAGATGTCGGCCAGTTGCCAGGGCGACTGCTTGCGCAGGCCCAGCAGCAGGTTCTCTTCCACCGTGAGCAGCCGGAAGATGCCCCGGTGCTCCGGCACCAGGCACACGCCGCGCTGGGCGATGCGGTGCGCGGGCAGGCCCTGCACGTCGTCGCCCATGAAGCGCACGCGCCCCTGGCTGGGCGGCACCACGCCGCAGATGGCCTTGAGCGTGGTGGTCTTGCCCGCGCCGTTGCGCCCGAGCAGCGTGACCAGTTCGCCATCGTTCACGTGCAGGTCCACGCCCTGCAGCACATGGCTCTTGCCGTAGTGGGCGTGCAGCCCTTCGATCTGCAGGATCGTCATGCCTTGCCCCCGGTGATCATGTTGCCCAGATAGGCGCTGCGCACCCGCTCGTCGCTGCGGATGGCGTGCGGGTGCCCCTCGGCCAGCACGCGCCCCTGCTGCATCACGGTGACGGTGTCGGAGATGTCCATCACGATGTTCATGTTGTGCTCGATGAGCACCACGGTGTGCTCGTCCTTGAGGCCCTGGATCAGGCGCTTCATCTCGTCCAGGTCGTCGATGCCCATGCCCGAGGTGGGTTCGTCCAGGAAGATGGCTTTCGGCCCCGCCGCCAGCGCCATGCCCACCTCCAGCCGCCGCTGCTGCCCGTGCGAGAGGTTGCCGACCGGCGTGTCCGCATGGCGCTCCAGGCCCAGGCGCGCCAGCACGCTGGCCACCACGTCGGCGCGGGAGCGAGGGCCCACGGGCGCGCTCCAGCAGTTCAGGGCCTGGGCGGGCGCGGTGCCCTGCGCGGCCAGGCGCAGGTTCTCGCGCACGGGCAGGGTGAGGAACAGGCTGGTGACCTGGAACGAGCGGGCCATGCCGCGCTGCACGCGCCGGTGGTCGGGCTCGCGCGTCACGTCGTGGCCGTCGAACACGATGCGCCCGCCGCTCACGCCCTTGGTGCCGGTGAGCATGTGAAACAGCGTGGTCTTGCCCGCGCCGTTGGGGCCGATCACCGAATGCACGGTGTTCGCGCGCACCTTCAAGTCCACGCCCGAGAGCGCGGCGAACTTGTCGTAGCGCTTTTCCACGCCGATGGCTTCCAGCAGGATGGGTGCGGCGGTCATGCTTTGTCTCCCGTGCCGGCGGCGGTGACGTTCGCGCCGCCCTGGAGGCCGCGCAGGCGCCCCCATGCGGATTCCAGCAGGCCCCACAGGCCGCGCTGCATGCCCAGGCTCACCGCCATCAGCACCACGCCCAGCAGCAGCAGCCAGCGCGGCCACAAGGTGGAGAGCCAGTCGCCCACGATGAGGTAGAAGGCCGATCCCAGCAGCGAGGCCAGCAGGTTGCCGGTGCCGCCGATCACCGTCATCACCAGGATCATCTCGCTCGTGTGGTACTCGGCACTCGCCAGCGGGGCGATGCCGGTCATCATGGCGTGCAGCGCGCCGGCCAGGCCGGTCACCGCGCCCGAGATCACGAACGCCTGCAGCTTGAGCAGCCGCAGGTTGTAGCCGATGGCGCCCGCGCGCTCCTCGTTGTCGCGCACGGCCAGCAAGGTGCGCCCGAAGATCGACGCCGACACCTTCTGCAGCAGCCAGAAGGCCACCAGGAACACCACCGCCACGAAGCCGTAGTACTGCCAGGGCGACTGCAGCGGCCACAGCGTGAACCCGCCCACGGCCAGCGAGGGGCGCGGAATGTCCATCAGGCCGTTGTCCCCGCCCGTGAGGCTGGGGAGGGAATAGGCCAGGAAATAGAACATCTGCGCGAACGCGAGCGTCAGCATCACGAAGTAGGTGCCGCGCTGGCGGATGGCCACCCAGCCCACCAGGGCCGCGCCCAGCGCGCCCGCCGCCACGGCGAGCGCCAGCGCGAGCGGCATGGGCAGCGGCCACCGCGTGAGCGTGAGGGCGATGGTATAGCTGCCCAGCCCGAAGAAAATGCCCTGTCCGAAGGACAGCAGCCCCGTGTGGCCCAGCAGCAGGTTGCAGCCCATGGCCGCCAGGCCGTAGATCAGCACCTCGCTGGCGAGCGAGCCCGACTGCATGGTGAGCGGCATCGCCAGCACGAAGGCCAGGGCTAGCAGCAGGTGGAAGTGTTTGCTCAAGATCGTCATGGCGGTGTTCATCCTTTGCGGCCCAGCAGGCCATGCGGGCGCAGCAGCAGCACGGCGGCCATGGCGATGTAGATCATCAGGCGCGCGCCCTCGGGCCACACCGTGCTCATCACGCTCTGCACGATGCCGATCAGCAGGCCGCCGACCAGCGCCCCGCCGAAGCTGCCCATGCCGCCCACCACCACGACCACGAAGGCCACGCCCAGCGCTTCGATGCCCATGAAGGGCTCGGCGCCGCGGATCGGCGCGGCCAGCACGCCCGCGATGGCAGCGGTGGCCGCACCCAGCGCGAACACCAGGCTGAAGATGCGGAACACGTTGATGCCCAGCAGCGACACCATCTCGGTCGATTCGCTGCCCGCGCGCACCGCGCTGCCCAGGCGCGTGCCTTCCAGCACGTACCACAGGCCCACGGCCAGCACGGCGGTGAAGCCGATCACGAACAGGCGGTACTTGGGATACACGAAGCTGCCCCACATCACCACGCCCTGCAGCAGGTCGGGCACCGCCACGCTGTCGCCCAGCGGCCCCCACTGCAGGATGACCAGCTCCTGGATCGCCAGCGCCAGGCCCACGGTGACCAGGATGTGGAACTCGTGCGGCTTGGCGTACACGTGGCGCAGCACGAGCTTTTCGGTCATCCAGCCGAGCGCTCCCACCACGAGCGGCACCACGGCCAACGCGAGCCAGAAGCTCAGGCCCCAGCGCGTCATCTGGTAGCAGAAATACGCGCCCAGTAGGTAGAAGGCGCCATGCGCGAAGTTCACGAAGCGCAGCAGGCCGAACACGATGGACAGGCCGACGGCCAGCAGGAAATACAGCATGCCGATGCCGATCCCGTTGATGACCTGTAGCAGGTAGATGCTCATGGAGGTGGGGCAGTCAAGGCTTTGGCCCCGCGGCTGCGGGGGCGAAGAGTGAAGTGAGAGTGAGGTGAGTGAGAGTGAGAGTGAGTGGAGTGAGGTGAGAGTGAGTGAGGTGAGAGTGAGAGTGAGAGTGAGAGTGAGGTGAGGTGAGGTGAGAGTGAGAGTGAGGTGAGAGTGAGAGTGAGGGTGAGAGTGAGGGTGAGAGTGAGGGTGAGAGTGAGGGTGAGGGTGAGAGTGAGGGTGAGGGTGAGAGTGAGGGTGAGGGTGAGGGTGAGGGTGAGGGTGAGGGTGAGGGTGAGGTGAGGTGAGGGTGAGGGTGAGGGTGAGGGTGAGGGTGAGGGTGAGGGTGAGGGTGAGGGGCAGGGGCAGGGGCAGGGGCAGGGGCAGGGCGCGGGGCGCAGGAAGGCGGGGCGAGCGGTCAGCCCAGCTTGCAGCCGGTCTGGTCCAGCGGCAGGAACGACTTGCCAGAACTCACCACGTCCACGTAGTCGTCCTTGTTGGCCATCCTGGCCTTGGGCTTGCCCTTGAGCAGGTAGTAGTTCTTGAGCACCTGGTGGTCGCCCTTGCGGATCTCTTCCTCGCCCGTGAGGCCCGCGTACTTCATACCCTCCAGCGCGGCGATCACCGCCTTCTGGTCCACCGTGCCGGCCTTGAGGATGCCGTCGATCAGCAGCTTGGTGCAGATGTACGGGAACCTCTCAAAACCCATCCGGTCCCTTGTTGATCGAGAATGCGTGCTCCATCCTTTGCCATGATCACTCCCCGTAGCGCCCTGAAGTTCGACCTGTTCGCTGAGGCCTCGCGCCAACACAAGAGAGATGAGGTGGGCGATCCGCTGCAGGTGATCGCGCGGCACATCGACTTCGCAGAACTGGCCCGGCTGGTGGATGCCTTGATCGAACGCGGGGTGGCCGCCGGGGCGGTCGGCCCGCCTACCCCACCGAGGTGATGGTGCGCATCCTGGTGTTGAAGCGGCTGTACAACCTGTCCGATGAGCAGATGGAGTATCAGTTGCTGGACCGGGGAGCTACCAGCGGTTTTGCCTGTTGCAGGATGCGATGAACGTGCCGGACCGCAACACGATCTGGCGCTTTGGCGAGCGCCTTGGCGTGGGCGGGGCAACGGCCTTGTTCCAGGGGGTGGATGCCCAACTGCAGCGCCACGGCTACATCGCCCGGGGCGGGCAGGCCATTGATGCCACGCTGGTGCCCGCGCCCCGACAGCACATCGGCCAGCAGGAGCGGCGAACGCTGGCACAAGGCGGGCAGCCGGACTGGAGCCAAGCGCGACGCAGGCAAAAGGATGTGGAGGCCACGCACACGAAGAAGCACGGCAAAAGCCACTTCGGCTACAAGCTCAGCGTGAGCGTGGACCTCAAGCACGGCTTCATCCGCCGCCTCGCCACGGGCACGGCCAGCGAGCACGACGGGCACCACTTCGATGAGGTGCTGGACATGCACAACACCGGGCGGGCAGTGCATGCGGACAAAGCCTACCCGAGCCGCCAAAGGTGCCAGATGCTGAAAGTGCTGGGATTCGTGGATGCGATGCAGCGCCGTGCGCAGGCGGGCCGACCACAGAGCGAATGCCAGAAGGGGCGCAACCAGCGCATCGCAAAGAAACGAGCCAAGGTGGAGCACGTGTTCGCCGGTATCCGCCACCTGGGGGCAAGTTCGTGCGCACCATCGGACAGGCGCGCGCCACGGTGGGGATGACGATGATGGCCGCCTGCTACAACATGAAGCGACTGGCCTGGTTCCTGCATCGGGGCGTGGATGCTTTCTTCAAGCCCGCCACTGGCAAGGCACAAGTGCGCCTGCAAACGGTGAAAGCCTGAGCCACCGGGCCTGCAAGGCCCCTCATGCACCCAGGCGCAGACCGTTGCTGGGCCTCATCACGCTCAAACGGCTACTGGCGCCCACTCCTCCCTATTCGGATTCGTCAAACATGGGGTTGTGAGAGGCTCCCTGCAGGGTGAAAGCGAAGTCGTCGATCTCTGGCTGAACGGCGAAATCACGTGGTACCTGAATTCTTCGGTGGACCGGAATGAAGTGCGCGTCGGCAGGGATGTCTTGTTTGAAAAAATCCCAGCGGAATGCACACCTGCGTCACCGTTGGTCAGTTGTCCCAAGCCTTGATGCGCCCTTTGAAAAAAATCCCGTGTGTCGTGTGGTGCCTGATGCTGGGTGGTTGTGTTGTTTTGGGGTGGCGCGCCACTTCCCCTACGTTCCTGTACAGCTACAACAGTCCTCATGAAATCTATCGCCTTGAGTTCCATCAGGCATCGATCCTGCAGCGCATCGTCCACCGCGATTTCAGGATGCCTTTCGTCGTCCGGCTATATCGCGTTTCGCCCAAAACGCTGTTGCGAGAAAGTGAAGTCGTGGACCTTCAAGGTGGAGGGCAGTTCGACTGGCACCTTGATCCACCAGTCGCTACCAACAAGGTGTACGTAGGCAATGAAGTGGTGTTTGAGGGCATCCCCTCGGAATGTGGCGACCCACCGCTTGCCAGTGGGTGTCCCGCCAAGCCTTGATGAAGCGCTTGCGCCGTGAGCGAGTACGCTTGGGTTGCTGGATTTGGAAAGCTGCGGATCCGATTCGAGAGGCGGCTCGAAATTCATCAAGCCGTGCTCACATTGGCCGCAGCCATCATCTGTTCTCGCTTCGTGGACCCGTCGTGTTAGCCGGTCTTACCTGCGACGGCCCTGCGCCTGGTGCGCGAGCAGGTCTTCAGTGATGTCGTCGAATGTCCAGGCACTGCCATTGCTTTCATTCTGATAAGTGGTGCTGGGGTCCGTGCCGACCCGGACATCGAAGAGGCGATTGTTGAGTGTTGTGTCTGCGAGCGCGTGTGCAGTCAACTCCGGCCCGATAGTCGGCAGCCGCATCTTGCGTAATTGTTTATTGACCTTATCCTGGTCCATCGGCTGGATTGCTTCCATGCGATGGGCATCGCTGCCGGACGGCGCGCGCTCAGTCCAAGTTTCCTCGCGGGCTTCATGGGCTAGTGTCCTGTCCCGTTAATTCGCAGGCACGATAGCTGCATGGTTTCGGGCCATCCTTGAGGTGCCGCCATGCCCAATGCAACGACCCGAACAGAAATTGCGCTTAGTGAAGTGGAGCGCGCGGAACTGACGTCCATGGCGCGATCACGTTCGCTGCCAGCGGCGTTGTCGCTCAGGGCGCGCATCGTGCTGACTTGCGAAGGCACAGATAAAGCCAGCACCGCGGTTGCGCAGGCTCTGGGGATCAGTCGTAGCACTGTCACCAAGTGGCGCGGGCGCTATGCGCGCCATCGCATTGCAGGGCTTTACGACGAGTTGCGCCCGGGTCGCCCCCGCACGGTAGATGACGAGCGTGTTGCTGAGTTGATTACCAAGACGTTGCACACCAAGCCTGCTGATGGGGGTACCCACTGGAGCACCCGCACGCTGGCCGCCGATACGGGCATCAGCAAGAGCACGGTGGCGCGCTATCTGCAGACCTTCAACCTCAAGCCGCACCGGGCCGACAGCTTCAAGCTGTCGACCGATCCGCTGTTCATCGAGAAGCTGCGCGACGTTGTGGGGCTGTACCTGAACCCACCTGACAACGCGCTGGTGCTGTGCGTGGACGAGAAGAGCCAATGCCAAGCTTTGGAGCGTACGCAGCCGATGCTGCCAATGGGGTTTGGCTATGTCGAAGGTGTCACGCACGACTACGTGCGCCACGGCACCACCACCTTGTTCGCGGCCCTGAACGTGATGAATGGCCAAGTGATCGCGCAGTGCCGGCCCCGGCATCGTCATCAAGAGTTCCTTGCCTTCCTGCGCGCCATCGACAAGGCAGTGCCCGACGAACTGGATGTGCACTGCATAGCTGATAACTACGCCAGCCACAAGCATCCAAAGGTGCGCGCTTGGTTGGCCGAGCGGCCTCGCTGGCACATGCACTTCGTTCCGACCTATTCAAGCTGGCTCAATCAGGTCGAGCGCTTCTTCTCGATCATCACCACGCGGGCAATCCGCCGTGGCTCGTTCACCAGCGTGAAGGATCTGATCAACAAGATCGACACATTCATCGCGAATTACAACCAGTCCTGCCAGCCGTTTACTTGGACAGCTACAGCAGACTCCATCCTCGAAAAACTCGCCAGACTATGCGGGCGAATTAACGGGACAGGACACTAGATGAGGGCATGCAGTGGTTTGGCACGCCGACCGGCAGGCGTGGACGCAGCCGAACCTTCTCGGACGCAGCAATCCAGTTCTGCCTGAGCATCAAGTGCCTGTTCGGCCAGCCCTTGCGACAGGCGCTGGGCATGGTGCAGAGCCTGCTGCGGCTGGCAAAGCTGGACTGGCCGGTACCTGACTTCAGCACTGTTTGCCGGCGCCAAAAGACCTTGCAGGTCGAACTGAGCTACCAGCGAACCAACTCGCCGCTGCAGTTGCTGGTGGACAGCACCGGCATCAAGTTCCTGGGCGAAGGAGAGTGGAAACGCAAGAAGCATGGTGCTGAATACCGGCGCGAATGGCGCAAGGTCCATCTGGGCATCGACGCGCAGACGCTGGAAATACGCGCCATCGAGGTGACCAGCAACGCCATTGGGGATGCGCCGATGTTGCCCGGGTTGCTGGCTCAGATTCCCACTGACGAATCCATCGAAAGCGTCAGTGCCGATGGCGCCTACGACACGCGCGCCTGCCTGGACGCCATTGCCGAGCGGCACGCGATGGCGGTGATCCCGCCCCGCAAGAACGCCAGCCATTGGAAGAAGTCGAGTCCGGGCTCGGCGCATCGTAATGAGGCCATTCGGGCGTGCCAGCGCCTGGGTCGCGGCATTTGGAAGAAGTGGAGCGGCTACCACCGGCGCAGCCTTGTGGAGACGAAGATGCACTGCTTCAAGCGACTGGGCGAACGGGTGATCGCGCGCACGTTCGACCGCCAGGTTGTGGAGCTGCATGTCCGCGTGGCCTTGCTCAATCGGTTCAGTCAGATCGGCCGTCCTCACACCGTGTCGGTGACTGCTGTGGCATAGGTCCGTCTGGGGTTGGGGTCATGCCGTCTGCAATTCGATTTGTGCAACAGCGCCGGTGTGATTGCAACCGTTGGAAATAGCTGCGGAAAGCTACAGGATCCCTTTTAAGATC
Organism: Acidovorax sp. GBBC 1281; assembly: GCF_028473645.1. Lineage (NCBI taxonomy): Bacteria > Pseudomonadati > Pseudomonadota > Betaproteobacteria > Burkholderiales > Comamonadaceae > Acidovorax > Acidovorax sp. GBBC 1281. Next base: position 5,638,635 of record NZ_CP097269.1, on the reverse strand, counting down.
CTCTCTTTTATGTGATGACAAAAACGATGCCTTATATCTACCAAAGTGTCTTGTCGCTTCAGAACACCGACAAGGTTGGCAGCAAGCATTGCGTGGCGCTACTTCAGTATTATGCGAACGTGCCCCACACCAGCATTTGGAAGAAAGGTGAAACGGTATTTGGTAATGCCAATATCAAGCAAGGCACAGCCATCGCCACATTCAACAGCAAGGGCCACTACGGCAGCCTGCCCACGGGCAATCATGCGGCGTTCTTCATCTCCCAGGATGCTGGTGGCATCTGGATCATGGATCAATGGTTGAGCGATGTGAAAAAGCCCAAGGTGTCAAAACGCTACTTGACTCCCAAGCCCCAAAGCAAAAATGGAGTCTTCACTGACGCCAGCAATAACGCCGCGGCGTATTCCGTAATCGAATGACGACGACAACGATGGGATTTCTATGACGTCAGCCTGCCTCCTACGCCGCTCACCCGGCTGGTCCACGGCTCTTGCCGTGGTCATTTTCGCGGTAACAGGTATGCCAAATACAGCTGTAGCTGCTTCTACCACGCTGGAATGTCCCCCTACAGTACAGCTCAACGAGCCACGGGCTTCTGCATCCAGCCTGCCCGCAGGCGCGGAAATCGTGCTGGACGCGAATCCCCTGAGGCTGACCGGCTACAACGTCTTCGATGGTCCTCTCATTCGTGAGGCCGCGTTGATGCCACAGTCAGATAAGCCCGGCAAAGGCGGCTCTACCGCCGTATGGACTTTCGAAGGAGATTACTCACAGGGCAAGTTCCTTTCCTGCGACTATGCTGGCGGCGTGGTGCGAATGGCGCAGCGCGTGGATGACGCGGTGAAGCGCTGTACGGTTGTATCGCGCAAGTCGGGCAAGCCGGCAGTGCTACAGGTACGTTTTCAATGCGAGTGACGCCGGGACCGCCGGTCCAGACAATCCGCCTTCTCGGCGGATTTTTTATTTGTAGAACGCTTCCACCGCGCCCTTGAGCGTGATCATCAGCGGCCGGCCCTTGCGGTCCACCGTCTTGCCCGCGGGCACCTTCACCCACCCCCCGCTCACGCAGTACTCCTCCACGTCGAAGCGCTCCTTGCCATTGAAGCGGATGCCGATGTCGTGCTCGAACACGGCGACGACATGGTGCGGGCTGCGCGGGTCGATGGAGAGGTGGTCGGGCAGGTCGGGGCGTTGCGGAGCGTCGGTCATCAATTTTCTCTTCTGAAAAAAATCAACAATGGAGAGCGAAATAATCGGATGGGTTAATGATTAAATACTGCACGATCAATAACAAAGGGAGTCATCCTGTCAAATACTTATCAATACCATAACCTCGCCGACCTTTCTCCGGAAGAATTATTCCTGTGGATAGCCATCGACCAGACACTGGATCAACTGGGCGGGGCGCTGTTGCACAAATCGAATTGCAGACGGCATGACCCCAACCCCAGACGGACCTATGCCACAGCAGTCACCGACACGGTGTGAGGACGGCCGATCTGACTGAACCGATTGAGCAAGGCCACGCGGACATGCAGCTCCACAACCTGGCGGTCGAACGTGCGCGCGATCACCCGTTCGCCCAGTCGCTTGAAGCAGTGCATCTTCGTCTCCACAAGGCTGCGCCGGTGGTAGCCGCTCCACTTCTTCCAAATGCCGCGACCCAGGCGCTGGCACGCCCGAATGGCCTCATTACGATGCGCCGAGCCCGGACTCGACTTCTTCCAATGGCTGGCGTTCTTGCGGGGCGGGATCACCGCCATCGCGTGCCGCTCGGCAATGGCGTCCAGGCAGGCGCGCGTGTCGTAGGCGCCATCGGCACTGACGCTTTCGATGGATTCGTCAGTGGGAATCTGAGCCAGCAACCCGGGCAACATCGGCGCATCCCCAATGGCGTTGCTGGTCACCTCGATGGCGCGTATTTCCAGCGTCTGCGCGTCGATGCCCAGATGGACCTTGCGCCATTCGCGCCGGTATTCAGCACCATGCTTCTTGCGTTTCCACTCTCCTTCGCCCAGGAACTTGATGCCGGTGCTGTCCACCAGCAACTGCAGCGGCGAGTTGGTTCGCTGGTAGCTCAGTTCGACCTGCAAGGTCTTTTGGCGCCGGCAAACAGTGCTGAAGTCAGGTACCGGCCAGTCCAGCTTTGCCAGCCGCAGCAGGCTCTGCACCATGCCCAGCGCCTGTCGCAAGGGCTGGCCGAACAGGCACTTGATGCTCAGGCAGAACTGGATTGCTGCGTCCGAGAAGGTTCGGCTGCGTCCACGCCTGCCGGTCGGCGTGCCAAACCACTGCATGCCCTCATCTAGCCACATCGTCAACGAGCCTCGCGCTTTCAGCGCCGCGTTGTACGCCTTCCAGTTCGTCGTGCGGTACTTGCTCCGCTGCCTGTTCTTCGTCTCTGTCACGCAGTCAGTCTACGGGCATCAGCATCGCGATTTGTGCAACAAAGCCGCCCCATACCGATCTGGTCAAAGACCTGGGCCTGACCGGCGATGACGCCTTTCATTTCATGGAAAATTTTGCTTCCAGGTTCCATGTGGCCCCAGGCGATTACCGGCCATCCGACTATTTCGGCGCAGAAGGTCTCTGGCTGCTTTCCCCTTTCAAGAAAAGCAAGTGCACCAGACCCATTACCCTGGGCATGCTCCTCCTGGCGGCAAAGGCAGGCGTGTGGGATGCACAAAGGCTTCAACAGGCGCATGAGCAAAAACAGTACGGCTGACTCGCGATCGCAAGATCGCGCAGGCGATTGATCGGCCGGTGCCCGTGGTCGTCTGGGCCCTGACCAGCCGGGGTCAACCCCCTCACCGCAGCATCGCGTACCCCACCCCGATCGCCGCCGCCAGCCCCACCGCATCCGCCACCAGCGCGCACGCCAGCGCATGCCGCGCGTGCCGGATGCCCACGCTGCCGAAGTACACCGCCAGCACGTAGAAGGTGGTTTCCGTCGATCCCTGCACGATGGCAGCCAGGCGGCCGGCGAAGGAATCGACGCCGTGCGTCTGCATGACATCGATCATCAGGCCCCGCGCGCCGGCGCCGGAAAGCACCTTCATCAACCCCACGGGCAGGGCCGGCAGGAACGCGGTGTCCCAGCCCATCGCCGCCACGCCCGCGCCGATGGCGCCCAGCAGCGCATCCATGCAGCCCGCGGCGCGGAAGACGCCGATGGCCGCGAGGATGGCGATGAGGTAGGGCACGATCTGCACCGCCACGCCGAAGCCTTCCTTGGCGCCTTCGATGAAGGCGTCGTAGACGTTCACGCGCCGCACGGCGCCCGCCAGCACGAAGAGCATGACCACGCCCAGGATGACCGCCGCTCCGGTGGTGCCGGCGATGCGCGCGGCCTGCTCGGCCGGCAACCGGGCGAGCGCAGTGACCGCCGCCGCCAGCAGCCCGGCCACGGCCAGCACGGGCAGCAGAAAGCGCGCGCGCCACAGGGGCAGGCGCTGGCACACGGCCACGGCCAGCACGCCCGCCAGCAGCGACGCGAAGGTGACCAGCAGCGTCGGCAAAAAGATGTCCGCCGCGTTGAAGCCCGCGCCCAACCCCTGCTTCAGGGCCAGGCTCTGGCGGATGGCAATGACCGAGGTGGGAATGAGCGTGAGCCCCGCGGTGTTCATCACCACGAACATGATCTGCGCGTTGCTGGCGGTGTCGGGCGGGCCGGGGTTGAGGGTCTGCAGTTCGCGCATGGCCGTGAGGCCGAGCGGCGTGGCGGCGTTGTCCAGGCCCAGCAGGTTGGCCGAGAGGTTCATGGTCATCGCGCCCTGCGCCGGGTGGCCGTCGGGCACGCCGGGGAACAGCCGGCGCAGCAGCGGGGCAGCGGCGCGGGCGAGCAGCTCGATCATGCCGGCGCGCTCGCCCACGCGCAGCAGGCCCAGCCACAGCGCCATCACGCCGGCCAGGCCCAGCGAGATCTCGAAGCCCGAGCGGGCCGCATCGAACAGCGCGGCCAGCAAGGCCTGGAAGATGCCGTCCGCGCCCAGCAGCCAGCGCACGACGGCCGTGGCGAACGCCACGGTGAAGAACCCGATCCAGACCCAGTTGAGCGCCATGGCCGGCATGGTAGCCGCACGGACCCTGAGAACCTGTCCAATGTCTTTTTGGAGATCGCGTTGGCGCTCAATCGCCCGACGTTCTCAGAGAAATCCGATCCAGCGCCCCGCCAGCACGGCCCCCAGCCACAGCGCGAGCGACACCGCGGCCTGCATGCGCACCCAGCCGCCGGCCCGCCCTTCGCGCAGGGCGCGCGCCCAGTGCCCGCCGGCATGCAGCGCCAGCGCATTCAGCAGCGCCAGCCCGATCACCGCCACCTTCACCAGGAACGCCGGATTGGCCAGGTAATCGGCCGGCCGGGTGGCGAACAGCCACAGCCCGGTGACCAGGGCCAGCGCGATCCCCGCCCCCGCCGCGCGCGACAGGAACGGACCCAGCAGTGCCAGGGGAATGCGCCGGCCGACCAGGCGCAGGTCCAGCAGCACGGCGGCGCCCACGCCCAGGCCCAGCACGGCGATGTGCAAGGCGTTGACCACCAGGTAGACCGTGCCGGACTGGCGCAGCCACGCGGCCGGGGCGGACGCGGCCAGGGTGTCCAGCAGGGGCGCGAGCCCGGCGAAATCCATGGGGCCTTCTAGCGTTTGGGGTTCTGGATGCGCTCGGGGTAGAGGTCGTAGGTCTTGCCGCCGACCTGGATCTGCACGGCCTTCATGCGCCGCTGGAAAGTGTCCCGGTCACGGTTGCCGATGGCGGTGATGGCATCGCCCGGCTTGGCGGAGGCCGCGGTGAAACCGGAGCGCTCGGTCTGCGACGGATTGCCCAGCTCCACGCGCCAGAGGGCGCCCTCGGCGGTCTTGACCTCCAGCGTGGGATGGGGCGGCGCGATCTGCACGCGCTGCACGGTGCCGGCCAGCTCGGACTGGGCTTCTTCCGCCCAGGACCAGCCGTGGTGCGCCTGCGCGGGGCCCGCGCACAGGGCCGCCAGGGCAACGGCGGTGCTGACAACGGAACGGGTGATGACGGTCATCGGATACCTCCAGGCAACGGTTTTCACGGGACGTGGGGAATGCGCCGGTCGGCCATCGGTCCAGGCCGGCCCTGCCGCGACAGCCATCGTGCACGCAGCGGGGCGCATCGCCAAACGATGGCCCCACGGCGATGCGGGTTCGCGCCCGCGCGGCAGCGCGCTGTCCCGGGCCGCGGGCCCGCGGGTCAGAACGGTGCGTCGTCGTCTTCGGCACCGTTGGCCGCCACGGCAGCAGGGCTGCTCGAAGGCGCAGGGGCGGCAGTGTCGGCCGCCGGCGCTGCCGGGGGCGTGCCGCCCAGTTCGGTGCGGCCTTCGCCGCCCAGCGCCTCGATCAGGTCGGGAATCAACTTGCTGAGCTCGCCCGTGGCGATGGCCACGTCGGTATCGAAGCCGCCGTCATCGGCCTTGGTGCCTTCGAACACCGTGTCCAGGAACGATATCTTGCGCACCTGCAGGCCTTCGCTCAGCAGGAACGACACGCGATCGTCCCAGGTCATCGCGAGCTTGGTGGGCAGCTTGCCGGCGGCGATGTGCTCGCGCACCTCGTCGATGTCGAGCGGATGGCGGGCATAGCGCACCACGGCCTTGGCCTCGTCGGCGCTCTTGAGCTCGCACTCGCGGTCCACGCTGAAGCCCACGGGCGGCTCCTGCGTGCTGAGCCAGTGCGACATGGCGGCCTGGGGCGAGGTCTGCGTATCGAGCAGCGCCACCGACAGGCCGGGCAGCGCCTCGACCAGCAGCGTGACGACCTCGTCGGCCCGCGACTGGCTGCTGGTGTCCAGCACCAGCCAGTGGGCCTGCGGGTCGATCCACACCCACATCGACCCCTGCTTGGTGAAGGCCATGGGCAGCAGGTCGAGCTTGGCCTCGTCCTTGAGCTCCTTGGCTTCCTTCTTGCCGGGCTTGCGGCCGGTTTCCTGCTCGATGCGCGCGGCCTTTTCCTTGACCTTGCGGTTGAGCACCGAGCCGGGCAGCATCTTGGACTCGACCATGAAGCGCAGCACCCACTGCCCGCCCACGGATTCGGCCATGAGGCCGTGCGCGTCGCCCCGCGGCGGCACCCAGCCCAGCGATTTTTCCTGCGTGGCGCCGCACTCCACGAACGGCGTCTTGGCCAGCGCCTCTTCCACCTGCGACAGGTCCACCTGCCACTGCGGCGCGATGCGGTACACGATCATGTTCTTGAACACGGAAATCCTTCAGCTCTGACGTTCATTGGCACACCCTGGGGCGCCCGCCCGGGGGCGCGGCGCGGTGCAGCGGGGTGCCATTGTCGGGGGTGCGGTCGGCGCCGGGCCCGCGGCCTGGCGCGGCTTTCACCGGCATGGCACCCCGTTTGCTATTTATTTAATAGCTGCACGGGCAATCGATACGCCGGCATGGGGCCATTCCCATGCCCCGTTGCACGGACAGGGCAACCAACCCTTGTCACAACTTTACACAGCCACACGAACGCCTCACGCCGGCGTTACACAGGGGGAAGACACTGGCCCTCAACCGCTGCAACGGTCGTTGCGGCGGACCCACTCGCCCCCTGGGGCAAGAAAGGAACCACCATGTCCATCTTCTTCCAACGACGCATCGCCGGCGCTGCCGCCGCCACCGCCCTGCTGGCTGCCCTCGCCGCACCCGCCTTCGCGCAGACCCCTCCCCCCGCCCCGTCCGCGCCGCCCGCCGCCGGCCAGTCGCAGGACGGCCCGCGCCACCGCATGCCCAGCCCCGAGCAGCGCAAGGCGCACATGGAGCAGCGTGCCAACGCCCTGCAGCAAAAGCTGCAGCTCACCCCGGCCCAGCAGCCCGCCTGGGAAACCTTCAAGGCCGCGATGCAGCCGCAGGAGCGCGGCGCGCGGCTCGATCCCAAGGGCCTCGACCAGCTGACCACGCCCGAGCGCATCGACCGCATGCGGGCCATGCGCGCCCAGCACAGCGCGGAGGCCGACCGCCGCGATGAAGCCACCAAGGCGTTCTACGCTACGCTGACCCCGGCGCAGCAAAAGACGTTCGACCAGGAAAGCCGCCGCATGCACCGCCACCCCGGCATGGGCGGCCCACGCGATGGTGAGCGCGGCAAGGACGGACGCCATGGCGGCCCGCGCGGCGAACGCCCGGCCGTGCCGCCGGTGCCCGCACCCGCGCCGCAGTAAGCGATCGGTCCGGGGGGTTTGCGCACAGTCTGGACATCCCTGCATACCCTCCGGTCAGATCCCGACCGATCAGTACGGTTGAGGCGACTGCCTACAACGCACCCCCCGATGGGCGGCATACAGTGGGTTACACACGTTGTGCAAACCCACAGTCATCCCATCGAGGGAATTTCCATGCCGATCATCCACCTCCTGCGTTCCCGCGCCCTGTTGCGCGGGAACGCTTTTTTCTTGGCGCTGGCCTGCGTCGCCGGCGCGGGCGCCGTTCACGCTCAGCCTTCGGGCACCAGCCCGTCCGTCTACGTGCAGGGCGGCTGGGCAGAACACCAGACCAATTCCGCCGCTGTGGGCGTGACGCTGCCCTGGAACTGGCAGAGCGAGCTGTGGGGCCATGAAGTGCGCGGCTACTGGGACATTTCCGCCAGCCGCTGGTCGTACAACGGGGTCAACGGCTCGGGCGACCTGACCGTGGTCGGCTTCACGCCCACCTTCCGCCTGCGCCTGGACAACGGCAGTGCCAACTGGTTCTGGGAAGGGGGCGTCGGCATCACGTATGCCGACCGCAAGTACCACACCCCCGACAAGGAGTTCAGCACCCGCTACAACTTCGGCTCCCACCTGGGCGTGGGCTACAGCCTGGGCGCGCAGCGCCAGCACGAGATCGTGCTGCGGGTGCAGCACCTGTCCAACGCGGGCATCAAGAAGCCCAACCCGGGCGAGAACTTCGTGCAGCTGCGCTACGCGTACCACTTCTGATCCCTGCCTGCTTCATCCATGCCAACAAGGGCCCTTCGGGGCCCTTTTTTCTTTGGCCGATGCCGATCCGGAGCACATTGTGGACAAGCCTGGGGACATTTCCAGAGCAACCCATGGGTTATCCACAGAAGATACCGATGCGCCAAAGTTGTTGTCGCCCGGCATGCCGGTTCACCCGGCCGGCGCCACAGGGTTTACGGCCATCCAAGTGCTTGGCAGCGTTGAGGAAATCGGCCTTGTCCACAGAAACAGGGCTCCTCTACTACTACTGCTATGTATTGATAGAACCTTTAATGGAATAACAAAGAACCTCCGGGCCGCCGAAAAACCGACCGCCGCGCTCCTTGTCCGAGGCCACCCGGGCCCGGCGCAAAACGAAGGCATCCCGCCCGCCGTGGGAAAAGAAAAAGGGAAGGGAAAGAAAAAGAAGAAAGGGGCGAACGCCTCGCCGTCCGATCGACGGGCTGCGCCCGATCCATGGTCGGCAGGTGTCGGACCTGGCGACATCGCCCGGAAGGGGGCCGCTTTCGCGCCAACGGGTGGAAAGAGGGCGGCCACGGGAACAAGTCTGTGGATATTTCCCGCACAACCGGCCACTTGTCCACAGCGAAAGGCGATGCGCCGGTTTTGTCCCCGCCGCCGCGACAGCGGGAGCCGGGTGCCGCCCACAAGGTTCACGGCATCGCAAGTCCGTTGATCCGCAACGGAAAAATGCAGTTGTCCACAAAGGGAAACCGTGCTTACTACGACTACTATGGATTGATAAAGACATTAAGGAGAAGACAGAAAAAACCGTCGCCCGCGGCCCGCCCCGGATGGCCAGGAGGTGTGGCAGAACGAGACGCTCGTGGCGCAGGAAGGCGCCAGAGGCCTTCGGCACAGCGGAGGCAGGGGGAGGAAGGGGGGGAGGGCCCACCCGGCGCGTGGAGGGCCGCCCAGCCGCCCGGCAGGGGCCTGCCAGGGGCTGTCAGAGGAAAGAGATCAGACGAGCGCGTTCCGCAGGAAGCGCTCGAGCACGTCGGCCGGCAGCGGCCGACTGAAGAAATAGCCCTGGTAGAGCTGGCAGCCCGCCTGCGCCAGGCGGTTGCGCTGGGCGCCGGTCTCGACGCCTTCGGCGATGACGTTCAGGCCCAGGCTGCGCGAGAGCGCGATGATGGTGTCCACGATGGCCGCATCGTTGGGATCGCTGAGCAGGTCGCGCACGAAGCTCTGGTCGATCTTGAGCTGGTCCAGCGGCATGCGCTTGAGGTAGCTCAGGGAAGAGTAGCCGGTGCCGAAGTCGTCCAGCGAGAAACCCACCCCATGGGCGCGCAGCGCCGACATGGTGGCGATCGTGGTCTCCATGTCGTCCACGAAGAGGCTCTCGGTCAGCTCCAGCTTGAGCTGGTCGGCCGGCGCCCCGGTGAACACCAGCGCACGCACCACGTCGTCCACGAAGCCCGCGTGGTGGAACTGGCGCGAGCTCACGTTCACCGCCATGGTGAGGTGCGACAGGGAGGGCTCGTCCTGCCAGCTGGCCAGCAAGGTGCAGGCGGTGTGCAGCACCCAGCGGCCCAGGGGCAGCACGAGACCGGTTTCCTCGGCCAGCGGAATGAAATCGCCCGGCGGCACCATGCCCCGCTTGGCATGCGGCCAGCGCACCAGCGCCTCCACCCCGACCACGCGGTTCATCGTGTCCACCTGGGGCTGGTAGTGCAGCAGGAATTCCTCGCGGGCGATCGCCGTGCGCAGGTCGTCTTCCAGCGCGGCCCGGGCCGTCACCACGGCCTGCATGCCGGGGTCGAAAAAGCGCAGGGTGTTGCGGCCGGCGGTCTTGGCCTGGTACATGGCCAGGTCCGCCTGCTTGAGCAGCTCGCCCACGGTGGACTGGCCGTCGGTGAACGGGGCGACGCCGATGCTGGGCGTGCTGCGGTACTGGTAGCCGTCCAGGGCATAGGGGGCACTCAGCACCGACAGGATCTTCTCGCCCACCACGCGGGCGCTCACGGCCAGTTCGTCGGGCCGGGGGCTGAGCGCCTCGATCATCACCACGAACTCGTCGCCGCCCAGCCGCGCCACGGTATCGACGGTGCGCACGCAGGTGTTCAGGCGCTGCGCCACCTGCTGCAGCAGCAGGTCGCCCTTGTCGTGGCCCAGCGTGTCGTTCAGCGTCTTGAAGTTGTCCAGGTCGATGAACAGCAGCGCCCCGCCCTGGCGCTGGCGCTGCGCCGTGGCCAGGGCCTGGTGCATGCGGTCCATGAGCAGCATGCGGTTGGGCAGGCCGGTGAGCGAGTCGAAGAACGCCAGGCGCTGGATCTCGCGCTCGGTGGCCTTGCGGTGGCCGATGTCGGTGTGGATGGCCAGGATGGATTCGGGCTGGCCGCCCTCGTCGCGCACCAGGGTCCAGCGGCCTTCCACATCGATCGCATGCCCGTCCTGGTGGAACTGCACGATCTCGCCCGCCCACTCGCCCTGGGCCAGGGTGGCCTCGGTGGCGCGCAGGAATTCGGTGGCGTTCTGGTAGAGCAGCGTGTCGATGGTGCGGCCCAGCACCTGCGCCTGCGACCAGCCGTACATGCGCTCGGCGCCCTGGTTCCAGAACGTGATGCGGTGCTTCAGGTCGCGCACGATGATGGCGTCGCGGGCCTTGTCCAGCAGCGAGGCCTGGCGCCGGATGTGGGCGTCCGATGCCTGGCGGGCCATTTCGGCGGTGGCGCGCGCCGCGAAGATGCGCAAGGTGGAGGAAACCAGGGCCGGCCGCTCCAGCGGCTCGCGGAAGATCACGAAGATCAGCCCGATCGGCCGCCCTTCGGCGTCACGCAATTGCTGGCCCACGTAGCTTTGCGCGCCCAGCGCCGCGATGGGCGAGCGCGGATACATCTCGGACACGCCGGAGGTGACGACGTATTCCGCATCGGTCGCCAGACGCAGGCTGGGCGTGCCTTCCAGCGAATATTCGGCATTGGGCTGCACCACGCCGTCCTGCACGCGCGAAAGCGTGATGGCGCGCGGCGGCTGCCCCTCCACCGGCGGCAGCAACCGGGTCACGCAGCCGGCCTGTGCGCCCAGCGCTTCCGCCATGTTGCTGGCCAGCTGCTTGAAGAATTCGGTCCCCGTGCTGGCCGAGATGGCGGCGGCGGCCTTGAGCACCACGCTTTGCAGGCGCTGCTGGTCCTGGCGGGTGCGCAGGCTCTCGATGCCGAAGGCCAGGTCGTTGGCCAGTTGCTGCAGCAGCTCGGTTTCTTCGGAGCCGATCTCCAGCACGCCCGGCGGATACAGGTACAGCAGGCCGAAGGAGCGCTCGGCGTTGCGCAGCGGCAGGCTGATTACCGAGTGCAGGCCCTGCCGGAGCATGCGCTCGGTCCAGGTGGCAAACAGCGGGTCGAGCCGGATGTCGCGCACGATCACCGGCCGGCCGCTGCGCACCGCCACCCCGGCCGGGCCCTGGCCGCCCGGCTGGTCGGCCGACCCGCTCAGTTGGAGCCTTTCGATATAACTTTCGCTGTCCTTGCCTGCGCAGGCCACGGGCTCGATGCTCTGGCGCGCATCGTCGCGCACCATGCCGACCCAGGCCATCCGGTAGCCGCCCACGTCCGTGGCGATGCGGCAGACCTCGCGCAGCAGGTCGGCCTCGGAGGTCGCGCGCACCAGCGATTCGTTGCAGGCGGCCAGCAGCCGCTGGATGCTGCCCACCCGCGCCAGCTCCCGTTCGAGGCGCATGCGCTGCGTGACGTCGGTGGCCAGCACCTGGCGGGCGGGCACGCCGTTGAATTCGATGCCCCCGGCGTACACCTCGGTGTCGATCACCGTGCCGTCCTTCTTGCGGTGGCGCCGGTGCACGGCGTCGCGCCGGGCATTGTGGGGAATGGTGTGCGCCTCCCGGGTGCGGGCTTCGCGGTTGTCCTGCGGCCAGAGGTCGGGCGTGGTCATGCACAGCAGTTCCGCCTCGCTGTACCCGTAGTGGCGCACCATGGCCCGGTTGACGGCCAGGATGCGCAGGGTGCCCAGCTCGTACACCCACATGGGCTGCGGGTGCGCATCGAACAGCAGGCGGTACTGCTGCTCGGACGCGTGCAGCTGCGCGGCATAGCGCCGCAGCTGCACCACGGCGCCCAGCGACTCGGCCAGGATCTGCACGTGCGCCAGGTGGCGCTGCGAGAACGATGCCAGCGGGTCGCCGTTGACCTTGAGCATGCCCACCACCGCATCGCCCGCGCGCACCGGCGCCGCGATGAAGGCCACCGGCCCCGGCTCGCACAGGGCGGCCGAGGGCATGGCCTGGGCAACGGCCGGCTGGCTGCAGACGGTCTCGCCCGCGTCGATGCGGTGCCACAGCTCGTAGCCTTCCAGCGGGCGCACGTCGTTCAGCGGGACGGCGCGCATGCCGGTGCTGGCCTGCACCCGGGCTTTGTCGCCTTCGCGCATCACCACCATCGCACCGCCCGCATCGGACAGTTCCATCGCGGTGCGGGCCACCAGCTGCAACACCTCGTCCATGGACAGTTCGAGCGACGAAATCTTCTGCTGCACGCGCACCAGCTCGGCGTGGGTGCGGGCCTCGTCCTTGGCTTGCAGCGCGCTGTCCTTTTGCGCACTGATGTCGGTCATGCCGCCCACCATGCGGACCGCGCGGCCCTCGGCGTCGCGGATCACGAAGCCGCGGTCCTGCACCCAGGCGTAGCTGCCGTCGTAGCGGCGAAAGCGGTATTCCTCGGCCCAGTGCTTGGCCGTGCCCTCGATCGCCGCGTGGATGCTCTCCAGCACCGCGTCGCTGTCTTCCGGGTGCAGCCGAAGCGTCCACGACGTGCTGTCGTGCGGCAGGGTCTGCATCGGCACGCCGAACAGCGTCTGCATGCCCTCGTTCCACCACATGGAGTCGTCGTGCAGGTTCCAGTCCCAGATGGCGTCGGCTGTGGCGCGCGCCACCAGGTGAAAGCGCTCGTCGCTGGCGGCCCGCTCGGTGGCCATGCGCGCCTGGTTGCGCTGGCTGCGGCGCAGCTCCAGCAGGGCGATGGCCTGCCCGGCCACCGCGCGCAGCGATTCGAGCTGGGGCGGCTGCAGCACGCACGGCTCGGTGGACATCACCACCACGGCGCCCAGCACCCATTTCTCCGCGGTGATCAGCGGCATGCAGGCCACGGCGCGCACGCGCGGCCCGGCGATCACCAGCGGATGGCGGCGCAGCGTGGAATGGGCGTGCGTGTCCTGCACCTGCACCACCCGGCCGTCCACCGCCAGCGTGCACAGCGGGTGGGCCGCATCCAGCGACTGCAGTTCGATGCCGGTGCTGGCCTTGAACCACTCGCGCCCCTGGTCGATGAAACCGATCGCCGCCATGGGCATGCCGCACAGGCGGGCGGCCAGCCGGGTCAGCTGATCGAACGCCTCTTCCGCCGGGGTGTCCAGCACCGCGCAGGCGCGCAGCGCTTCCAGGCGTTTGCCCACGGGAGCGGCCTTGGGCGGCACGCTCAGAAGGCCAGCGGACAGGAAAGTGGCTGTTGGCATGGGTCGGTAGGCGACAGCACCTGCATGGGATTCGGGCGGATCGGGATCTGCGGCGGCAAATGACTACAAAAAGTAACGGTCAATGCTACACCGGCACCGCGACGGCCGGTGTTGCTTCCTGGCCCTATCGGGCCTTACGCCGTTCGCGCACCGCCTGCGCCAGGCCCTGCAGGACCGGCGCCGTCTGCGCCATGCTGATGCAGGCGTCGGTCACTGACACGCCGTGCGCCAGGGGCTGGCCGGCGACGATGTCCTGCCGGCCTTCCTGCAGGTGGCTCTCGATCATCAGGCCCACGATGCGATGGTCGCCCCCGGCCACCTGCCCGGCGACGTCGGCCGCCACGTCGATCTGGCGGCTGTGCTGCTTGCTGCTGTTGGCGTGCGAGACGTCGACCATCACCTGCGCGCGCAGCCCCGCCGCCTGCAGCAGCTGGCAGGCGGCGTCCACGGACGGCGCCGCGTAGTTGGGCTGCTTGCCGCCGCGCAGGATCACGTGGCAGTCGTTGTTGCCGCGCGTCTCGAAGATGGCGGACTGGCCCATCTTGGTCATGCCCATGAAGGCATGCGGCGCCTGGGCCGCCAGGATGGCGTCGCTGGCCACCTTCACGCCGCCGTCGGTGCCGTTCTTGAAGCCCACCGGGCACGACAGGCCGCTGGCCAGCTGGCGGTGGCTCTGGCTTTCGGTGGTGCGCGCCCCGATCGCGCCCCAGCTCACCAGGTCGCTGATGAACTGCGGGCTGAGCAGGTCGAGGAATTCGGTGCCCACCGGCAGGCCCAGCGCCAGGATGTCCAGGAGCAGCGCGCGGGCCATCTCCAGCCCCTCGTTGATGGCGAAGCTGCCGTCCAGGTGCGGGTCGTTGATGTAGCCCTTCCAGCCGACGGTGGTGCGGGGCTTCTCGAAATACACGCGCATCACGACCAGCAGGTTCTGCGACAGCGCGTCGGCCTGCGTTTTGAGCTGGCGGGCGTATTCCATGGCCTGCCCGTGGTCGTGGATCGAGCAGGGTCCCACCACCACGACGAGCCGGTCGTCCTGGCCGTGCAGCACGCGCGAGATCGCCGCGCGGCTGGTCTCGACCAGCTGCAGCGCGCCGGGCGGCGTGGGCAGCCATTCCTGCAGCAGCGCAGGCGTGATCAGCGGGCGCACGGCCTTGATGCGCGTGTCGTCGATGCGCGTCGTGTCGTGGGTGGAGAGCGGGGTGGCGGTGCGGTGCACGTGGGGGGTGGCTGGGGTCGTCATGGCGGCGATTGTCGCGCGCCGCCCGCCGCTGCCCCTCGGCCCCGCTCAGGGCCGGCGGAAGGCGGTTTTCTGCCGTGACCAGTAGCGCGAATCGAGCCGGTCCATCCGCACCTCGCCGCCGGTGGAGGGCGCGTGCACGAAGCGGCCCTCGCCCACGTAGATGCCTGCATGCGTCGGCCGGCCCGCGCCGAACACCACCAGGTCGCCCGTGCGCAGGTCGCCGCTCTCCACCGGCAGCCCGAAGTCGCTCAGCTGCGCCACGGTGCGCGGCGGGGCGATGCCTGCGCGGCTCTTGTACACATAGCCGATGAGGCCGCTGCAGTCGAACCCGCCCTCGGGCGTGTTGCCGCCATAGCGGTACGGCGTGCCCACCAGCCCCAACGCATGGATGGCGATGTCGCTCGACTGGTCGGGCGACAGCTGCGAATACGTCACGCTGGTGCGCGGCGAACGCGGCTGTGGCGTGGTGCCGCAGCCGGCCAGCAGCAAGGCGGAGGACAACAGTGCAAGGCAGAGGGAGGCACGCATGCGCCGAGGGTAACGGATGTGCTGCGGCACCAGGCGCGCGAGCGTGGATGTCAGCGGGGCGATGCGTCCGCCGGTGCCGCCGGCGCCGCGCCCACCTTGTGCAACAGGTGTTCCGCCAGCGTTTCGTACAGCGGGCGCACCAGCATGCGCGACACCAGGCTGGCCAGCATGGCCGAGGCCATCAGGCTCAGCACCATGGCATGGCCGTCCACCATCTCCATCACGATGATGAAGGCCGTGAGCGGCGCCTGCGTGACCGCCGCCAGGAAGGCCGCCATGCCCATGGCGATCAGGGCCGGGGCGATGTCCGCGCCGGTCAGCAGCGAGATGTTGTGCCCCACCCCCGCGCCGATCGACAGCGCCGGCGCGAAGAAGCCGCCGGGCACGCCGCACCAGGCCGTGAGCCAGGTGGCGATGAATTTCAGCGTGACATAGAACGCCGGGACATCGGCCTGCCCCGCCAGCATGTGCTTGACCGCCTCGGAGCCGGCGCCGAACGTGGCGCCGCCGGTGGCCAGGCCGATCACCGCCACCGCCAGCCCGCCCGCCGCCGCGAAGCGCACCGGGAACCGGGCGCGCCACTGGTTCAGCCGGCCCGGCGCACCGGTGAGCGAGGCGGTGATGAGCTTGGCGAACAGGCCGCCCAGCACGCCGCACACCAGGGCCACGCCCAGGCCGGGCAGCAGCGCGTCCCAGCCCAGGCGGGGCACGCGGATCACCCCGAAATAGGTCAGGTTGCCGAAGAACGACACGCCCATCAGCCCGGCCAGCACGATGGCCGCGATGATGAGCCCGCTGCTGCGCGATTCGAGCTTGCGCGACAGCTCCTCGATTGCGAACACCACGCCTGCCAGCGGCGCATTGAACGCCGCGGCGATGCCGGCGGCCCCGCCCGCCACCAGCAATGCATGGCTGGTGATGCCCGAGCGCGGCCCGAGCCAGCGCTGCGCGTGCTGCATCACGCCCGCCGCGACCTGCACCGACGGGCCTTCTCGGCCCATGGAAAGCCCGGCCAGAAAGCCCGCGCTGCCCAGCAGCACCTTGCCCAGCGACATGCGCAGCGAGACGAAGTAGCCGCGCTGGCCGGGCGGCAGGCCCGGCTCCAGCGCCGCCATCACCTGCGGAATGCCCGAGCCCGCAGCCCCGGGGACGAAGCGGCGCGTGGCCCACACGATGGCGGCCGTGAGCGCCGGGGTCCACAGCAGCACGGCCCAGCCGCCCTGCCAGTGCAGCACCTGCTCGAAGCGTGCGAACGCCCATTCCCCCAGGACCGTGAACGCCACCACGAAAAGCCCGGCCGCCGCGGCGTAGACCAGCACGATCGCGCGCTCCACCCACCGCCAGCCGTCCGCGAACTCCTGCCGCAGGTTGTGAAGAAAGTCGGGTTCGCGATGCATGGGAAATGGCCAGGGCAGGCGGTGGAACAAGGCGTTTTGATTGTGGCACGGGCTTCTCGCACGGCCGGTCCGCTCACGGGGCGAATCGGGCACAATCGACGGCTCCCCGCGGCCCCTGACAGGCCGCGCAGGCCGTAGTGCCTTCTCTCCACCATTCTCTACAGGCCCTTACACCATGGCATCCGTCAACAAAGTCATCATCGTGGGCAATCTCGGGCGCGATCCCGAAATGCGCACCTTCCCCAGCGGCGACCAGGTCGCCAACGTCACCATCGCCACCACCGACCGCTGGCGCGACAAGAACACCGGCGAGAACAAGGAAGCCACCGAGTGGCACCGCGTGGTGTTCAACGGCCGCCTGGCCGAAATCGTCGGCCAGTACCTGCGCAAGGGCTCGCAGGTCTATGTGGAAGGCAGCCTGCGCACCCGCAAGTGGACCGACCAGGCCGGCCAGGAAAAATTCACCACCGAAATCCGCGCCGACACCATGCAGATGCTGGGCAGCCGCCAGGGCATGGGCGGCGGCCAGGGCGGCGGTGGCGGCTACGAAGACAGCGGCTACGGCGGCGGTGGCAACGACGGCGGCTACGACAACAGCGCCCCGCCCGCTCCGGCACGCCGCCCGGCACCGGCACCGGTCCAGCGCCCTGCCGCGCCCGCACCGCGCCCGGCACCGGCGCCCGCTGCCCAGGCGCCGCGCGCGGCCTCGGGCTTCGACGACATGGACGACGACATTCCGTTCTGAAGCCGTCGCGCCGTCGTGGCCCATGAAAGGCCTGTCTTCGCAAGGAGACAGGCCTTTTTCGCACCTTTTTCGCGCGGGGTGCCGGGCCAACGACGGGCTGCTCTCTTCATGCGGCTTCCTTGCCCGCGCCTTCCTTTTCCTCGCCGGCCGGCTCCGTTTTCCACAGGCCCCGCACGTTCATCGCCGCCAGGCAGCACTGCAGCGCCATGAGCGCCCAGGCGCGGGTGTGCCATCCCCAGGCCAGCCACAGCACGTTGCTGCCGAGAAAGACCCAGAAGCCGGTATTGCGCCGCGCTGGGTGCGTGGAGGCGACCAGCCAAGCCGCCAGCACCGAGGCCGCGAATGCCGGCCATTGCAAAAGGCCGAGCCAGTCGTCCATCGCGGTCAGGCGCCCACGGCCTGCAGCAACTTCTGGTTGAACACCGGAATGTCGTCGGGCTTGCGGCTGCTGACCCAGTGCCCCTCGACGTGCACGGTTTCGTCCACCCAGGTGGCGCCAGCGTTGCGCAGGTCGGTGGCCAGGCTGGGCCAGCTGGTCAGGGTCTTGCCGCTCACCAGGCCGGCGTCCACCAGCAGCCAGGCGCCATGGCAGATCACGGCGATGGGCTTGCCGGCCTGGTCGATGGCCTGCACGAAGGCCTGGGCCTTCGCGTCCGTGCGCAGCGTGTCGGCGTTGAGCACGCCGCCGGGCAGCAGCACGGCATCGAACCGGGCGGGATCGGCCTGGTCGAGGGTGCCGTCCACCGTGAAGGTGTCGGCCTTCTCGTCGTGGTTGAAGCCCTGCACCTGGCCGGCCTTCGGGGCGATGATCCGGGTGGCGATGCCGGCCTTTTGCAGCGCGTCGCGCGGGCCGGTCAGTTCGACCTGTTCGAAGCCGTCGGTCACGAGGATGGCGACGGTGCGGGTGCCGGCGGCAGGGGAAGATGCGGTCATGGGTGGGATCCTTTCAAAGGCCACCAATCTAGGGGCCGTGGTGCCCGTGGCGTGTCGGCTAACTGCCATCGCGGCGCAGGACATCCGCCTGCACGGCGGTCGTCAGCCGCGCCCGCGCCAGCGCTCGATGCCCTCGAACACGGCCATGCCGGCCAGCAGGGCGGCCACGAACCACACGCCGTCCGGCACCCCCATGCCCAGCAGCACCAGGGCCGGGCCGGGGCAGATGCCGGCCAAGCCCCAGCCGATGCCGAACAGCATGCTGCCGCCCACCAGCCGCGCGTCAATGCCGTGCGCGGCGGGCCACTGCAGCGGTGTGCCGCGCAGCGTGGTGCCCCGGCGGCGCGCGAGCGCAAACGCCACCAGGGCCACGCCTACGGCGCCGGCCATCACCAGGGCGAGCGACGGGTCCCAGGGCCCCGCGATGTCCAGGAACCCCAGCACCTTGGCCGGGTCGGCCATGCCGGACACCAGCAGCCCCAGCCCGAAGACCAGGCCCGCGGCAAAGGCGATCAGAACGGTCATGTCGCGTTCCCTCCGTTCAGCCCAGGTGCCGCAGCACGAAGACCGTGCCCATGCCGGCCGCCATGAAAACCAGCGTGGCCACCAGTGAGCGCACCGACCAGCGCGACAGTCCGCACACGCCGTGGCCGCTGGTGCACCCCGCCCCGTAGCGCGTGCCCACGCCCACCAGCAGGCCCGCGGCGATGAGCAGGCCCGGGCCGGCGTCGATGCGCACCGCCGGCAGCGGCGCGGCCAGCACATAGGCCAGCGGCGCCGCGATCAGGCCCGCCACGAAGGCCACGCGCCAGGCCCGGTCGCCGCGCCGGGGCCGCAGCAGGCCTCCCACCACGCCGCTGATGCCGGCGATGCGCCCCGCCAGCAGGAAAAAGCCCCCGGCCGCCAGGCCGATGAGCGCGCCGCCCGCCAACGCGGTGCCGGGGGTGAAGGCGTTCCAGTCGATGGCCATGGGGTTCACTCCTTGGGGCAGTACAGGCGGTACAGCACCGCCAGGATCTCGAGCAGCGCGGCATCGGCCACGCGGTAGTGGATGTTCTTGCCCTCGCGCCGGGTCTCCACCACGCCCTGGGTGCGCAGCACGCCGAGCTGCTGCGATAGCGTGGGCTGCTGGATGCCCAGGCGCGCCTGCAGGTCGATCACGCACTGCTCGCCCTGCGACAGCTGGCACAGCAGCAGCAGCCGGTCTTCGTTGGCCAGGGCCTTCAGGGCCGAGACGGCCTGGCTGGCCGCCTGGCGCAGGCGTTCGGGGTCGATGGGAGTGGGGTCCATGGGAAGATCGATGCAAAAGCCGTCACAAGGCCACCGAAAGGTCGGCGTTGGATTCAATATATCAAATCACATAATATCTGTGAAAAGATTGTTGTCCGCTGAACCGTTCGAAAGGCCGCCCGCCATGCCCCGCACCACTTCCCTCCAGTCGTTCTTCGATCCCGCCACGGGCACGGTGACCCACCTCGTGTGGGATCTGGCGACGCGGTGCGCGGCCATCATCGATCCGGTGCTCGACTTCGATGCCGCCGCGGGCCGCACCGCCACCCGCTCGGCCGATGCGGTGCTGGCCTGCGTGCGCGAGCGGGGGCTCACGGTGCAGTGGATCCTGGAGACCCACGTGCATGCCGACCACCTGTCGGCCGCGCCGTACCTGAAGGCGCAGGCGGGGGGCCGCATCGCGGTGGGCGAGCACATCCGCGCGGTGCAGGCCGCCTTCGGCCGGCTCTTTCCCGCCGAAACCGGCGCCGCGGACGGCAGCCCGTTCGACCATCTGGTGCGCGATGGCGAGACGCTGCTGCTGGGCGACACGCCCGTCACGGCCCTGTGGGTGCCGGGGCACACGCCGGCCGACATGGCCTATCTCGTGGACGGCGCGGCCTTCGTGGGCGACACGCTCTTCATGCCCGACGTGGGCACGGCGCGGGCGGACTTTCCCGGGGGCGATGCGGCCACGCTCTACCGTTCTATCCAGCGGCTGCTGGCGCTGCCGGGCGACACGCGCCTGTTCGTGTGCCACGACTACCCACCGGCCGGGCGCGTGCCGCAATGGGAGACCACGGTGCAGGCGCAGCGCGAACACAACATCCACGTGGGCGGCGGCGTGGCCGAGGCGGATTTCGTCGCCCTGCGCCGCGCGCGCGACGCCACGCTGGGCGCGCCGACGCTGCTGCTGCCCTCCCTGCAGGTCAACGTGCGCGCCGGGCAGTTGCCGACCCCGGAGGCGAACGGCATCGCCTACCTGCGCATTCCGCTGAACGCGTTCGGGACGCCGCCGGCCGCCTGAGCCCGGGCGTAGTCGGGCCGTGCGGGATCGCTCCTACCCGGTAACAGGTGCCGCGCCCACTGCCCCGGCGCTGGCACGGGGCGAAGCTGTGGGCATCCGGCGCACCGTTGCACGGACCGCGTCCCCACCGACCGACCCAAGGAGCCTGCCATGCGCACCCCCATCGTTCCCGACACCGCCATCGACCCCACCGACGATCCCACGGCCGAAATGCCGGAAGGCGACGACATCAACGACCACCTGGAAGCCGAGCAGGACGTTTCGGACGGCATCGAGGACATCTCGGTGCAGGCCTTCGATGACCCGCGCAGCGGCGGCCCGCTGAACTTCGACGACGGCACCGACATGGCCCACCCTCGCGGCAAGACTGGCCGCGACGGCGGCACCTGGGAGGCCGAGGGCAGCGACAGCGGCGACCTGGAGCCACCGGCCGAGATGCTCTCCGACCGCAACGGCCCGAGCGACCCGGACGCCAAGCGCAACGGCTGACGCGGCGCGGCAGCGCAGCAAAAAAACAAAAAGGGGCGCCTGTGCGCCCCTTTTTGTTTTGCTATTGAAAATATAGCGGTATGCCCTAGTGGAACATGCGGTCGCGGCCAAAAAGGCTTCAAGCGCCTGACGTCGAGGCCGCCGCCGGTTCCACGCCCCCTCAGTGCACCACCATCAGGTGGAAGGGCCACACGTACGCCTGCAGCGTCACGTACAGCCCCACCAGGCAGGCCAGCGCGATCGAGTGGAAGAACACGTAGCGCAGGATGTCGCCCTCGTGGTTGAACCAGCGGGTGGCCGTCGATGCCACCACGATCGACTGCGCATCGATCATCTTGCCCATCACCCCGCCCGAGCTGTTGGCCGCACCCATGAGGTTGGGCGACAGACCCAACTGCTCGGCCGCGACCTTCTGCATGCCGCCGAACAGCACATTCGAGGCCGTGTCCGAGCCGGTGAGCGCCACGCCCAGCCAGCCCATCAGCGTGCCGAAGAACGGGTAGAACACGCCCGTGTTGGCGAACGCCAGCCCCAGCGTGGTGTCGGTGCCCGAATAGCGCGTGAGCGTGCCCAGGGCCAGCATGAGCACGATGGTGAGCAGCGAAAAGCGCACCAGCCACACCGTCTTGAAGAACGTGCGCGCGATGGCGACCGGGTTGTATTTCATGAAGAACGCGCTCACCACCGCCGACAGCAGGATGGCGGTGCCGGTGGCCGACAGCAAGTTCAGCGTGTACACCGCGCCCTCCTTGGTGGGCGTGGGCACCACGGGCGGCACCTTCTCGATCAGGTTGTGCAGGCCGGCCATGGGGAAGGCGGGCGCGAACAGGCCGTTGAGCCAGGCCTTGACCGGCGGCAGGCCCCAGATGAACACGAACACCGACAGGATGACCCAGGGCGTCCAGGCGGCCACCAGCGCGGCGCGGCTGTGCGCGGTGACGGGCTGGGGCGGCTTGGCCTCCGAGGCGCTCACGTCGCGCCCGCGCAGCGAGGCCGAGGTCCACACCGTCTTGGGCTTCCACACGCGCAGGAAGGCCACCAGCGAAGCCATGGAGACGATGGCGGCGATGATGTCCACCAGCTCGGGGCCGATGAAGTTGGACACCAGGTACTGGGGCACGGCGAAGGACACCGCCGTCACCAGGATGGCGGGCCAGATCTCCCACATGCCCTTGCGGCCCGCGAAGGCCCAGATCAGCCAGAACGGCACCAGCAGCGAGAAGAACGGCAGCTGCCGCCCCACCATCGCCGTCACCTCCATCAGGTCGTAGCCGTGCACCTTGGCCAGCGTGATGACCGGGGTGCCCAGCGCCCCGAACGCCACCGGCGCCGTATTGGCGATGAGCGACAGGCCCGAGGCGGCCAGCGGCGAGAAGCCCAGCCCGATCAGGATGGCCGCCGTCACCGCCACCGGGGTGCCGAAGCCCGCCGCGCCCTCGAAGAACGCGCCGAAGCTGAAGGCGATCAGCAGCAGCTGGATGCGCCGGTCGCCGGTGATGCCCGAGAGCGAATCCTGCAGCACCTTGAAGCTGCCGTTCTGCTCGGTCAGCTGGTGCAGGAAGATGATGTTCAGCACGATCCAGCCGATGGGCAGCAGGCCGGTGAAGCCGCCGTACAGCGCCGCCCGCCCGGCCATGTCGGCCGGCATGCCGTAGGCGAAGATCGCCACCAGCAGCGCCGCGACCAGGCCCAGCCCGGCCGCGATGTGCGCCTTGATGTGGAAGAAGCCCAGCGCGGCGAGCATCACGACCACCGGGATCGCGGCCAGCGCGGTGGAAATGATCATGTTGCCGAACGGGTCGTAGATTTGCTGCCAGGTCATGGATTTGTCTCCGGTGTTCTATCGGTGTGCGGATCGCGGGGTCCCGTGCCGCGGCCCTCTGCCGGGACCTGCGCCGGCCCACTGTAGAAATTTGCGAAGCGCGCGGCGTGAAAAACCTTCGCGGCCCGCGTGAAGGCTTTTCAAACCGTGTCAGTTCCGTGTCAGCCGCTGCGCCCGCAGGGGCTGCGCCCCGCTGTCCCGGAGCGCCCGGCGCCCGTCAGGGGCCGTCGTGCAGCGCCTGGCGCAGCCAGTCCACGAAGGCCGCGCACTCCCAGCGATCGAGCGCGCCGGCCTTCCAGCACAGGAAATAGTCGTGCGGCGACGGCAGGCTGTCGCGCGACAGGCGCACGAGCTGGCCGCTCTCCAGCCAGGGCTGCCCCGCGCGCAGGCGCAGCAGCGCCACGCCGAAGCCGGCCACCGCCGCGTCCCAGGCCATGCCCAGGTCGTTGAACTGGCTGCCCACCACCGGCTCGGGCTGGGCGATGCCCACGGCCTTGAACCAGGTGCGCCAGGGCTCCAGCGCGCAGCGGATGAAGCGCACGCGCGCTGCCGCCTCTTCCGTCGCCAGGCCGTCCAGCGGACCGGTCTCGGCCAGGTATTCGGGGCTGCACACCGGCGTGATCCGGTCGGCGAAGAGCTGCACCGATTCGCGGTCGGGAAAGTGCCCGGTGCCGAAGCGCACCTCCACGTCGGCCTCCTCGGCCATCACGTGGTGCACCGGCAGCGACACCTGCAACTGCAGCTCGATGTCCGGGTAGGCGTGGCGGAACTGTGCGATGCGCGGCAGCAGCATCTGGCGCGCGAAGGTCGGCGTCACGCCCAGGCGCAGGCGCGTCGCCTGGCCCACGCCCAGGGTGCCGGGCACATGCTGCAGCGCGGCGATGGCCTCGCGCACCCGCTCCAGGTAGGCGGCGCCGGCGGGCGTCAGGCTGAAATCGCCGCGGGCGAAGAGCTTGACCGCCAGCAGCGTCTCCATCTGGCGGATGCGGTGGCTCACCGCGCTGGGCGTCACGCTCATCTCCTCGGCCGCGTGCGTCACGCTGCGCAGCCGCGCCAGCGCCTCGAACGCCAGCAGGCCCTGGATCGGCGGAATGCGCGGCGGGGCCATGCGTGCGGCGGGCCCGTCAGGCGACGGTGGTGGCCGACGCGATCACGCCGCCCCCGAGGCACACCTCGCCGTCGTACAGCACGGCGGACTGGCCCGGGGTGACGGCCCACTGCGCTTCGGGAAATTCCAGCGCGAAGCTGCCGTCCGCCAGTGGATCGATGCGGCAGGGCGCATCGGCCTGGCGGTAGCGCGTCTTGGCCGCCAGCAGGCCGGCGGCGGGCGGCGCGCCGGCCACCCAGCTCGCATCGCCCGCCTGCAGCGTGTGCGACTGCAGCCAGGGGTGGTCATGGCCCTGCACCACGCGCAGCACGTTCTTGTCCAGGTCCTTGCGCGCGACGAACCAGGGGGCGTGGTCTCCGCTGCCCCGCTGCGCGCCCTTTTCCTTCACGCCGCCGATGCCCAGGCCCTGGCGCTGGCCCAGCGTGTAGAAGCTCAGGCCCTGGTGGCGGCCCAGTGTGCGCCCGCGCTCGTCCTGGATCGGCCCCGCCGCATGGGCGATGTAGCGGTTCAGGAACTCGCGGAACGGCCGCTCCCCGATGAAGCAGATGCCGGTGGAGTCCTTCTTCTTGGCATTGGGCAGGCCGATCTCTTCGGCGATGCGGCGCACCTCGGTCTTGTGCAGCTCGCCCACGGGAAACAGCGTCTTCGACAGCTGCGCCTGGTTCAGGCGGTGCAGGAAATAGCTCTGGTCCTTGGACGGGTCCAGGCCCTTGAGCAGTTCGAACAGGCCGCTCGCCGCGTTCTGCCGCACCCGCGCGTAATGGCCGGTCGCGATCTTCTCGGCGCCCAGGCGCATGGCGTGGTCCAGGAAGGCCTTGAACTTGATCTCGGCGTTGCACAGCACGTCGGGGTTGGGCGTGCGGCCGGCCTGGTACTCGCGCAGGAACTCGGCGAACACGCGGTCCTTGTACTCGGCGGCGAAGTTCACGTGCTCGATCTCGATGCCGATCACGTCGGCCACGGCGGCCGCATCCACGAAGTCGATGTTGGAGGCGCAGTATTCGCTGTCGTCGTCGTCTTCCCAGTTCTTCATGAAGATGCCGACGACCTCATGGCCCATGGCTTTCAGCAGATGGGCGGTGACCGCGGAATCCACGCCGCCGGACAGGCCGACGACGACGCGGTGCTTGGGGGTTGCTGTCATGGCCGGGATTGTATTTTTTATGCCGCCGCGACCGGGGGCGTGCCGGCAGAACGCCGGGTGCGCCGCGGGGCATGCGATCCGGCCGGATCTGATGCGCTATTAAATTAATAGCAAAGAGGACAATCAATCCGCCGGCATGGAGGCGATACGGGCCAAAACGCGGCGGTGGCGGGTGCCGTGCGGCCCGCCGGGGTCAGCGCGGCTGCAGCACGCTGGCGTCGGTGTGGATCAGCTCCAGCGGGTAGCGCTTGCCGGCCAGATAGTCCTCGATGCACTCCATCACCAGCGGGCTGCGGTGGCGGTCCGCGCAGCAGCGGATCTCGTCGAGCGTCATCCACACGGTGCGCACGATGCCGTCGTCCAGCGTGCGCCAGGCATGCACCGGTCCCACCGAGCCGGCGAAGGCGAAGCGCAGGTAGGTGATGTCGTCGCCCGTGCGGGTGCGCGTGAAGCGGTTGAGGTACACGCCCACCAGCGCCGTGGGGGTGAAGTCGCAGGCGGTTTCCTCCAGCACCTCGCGCACGCAGCCGTCGATGGGCGACTCGCCCGGGTCCAGGTGCCCCGCCGGGTTGTTCAGCCGCAGGCCGTCGGCCGTGTCTTCTTCCACCAGCAGGAAGCGGCCGTCCTGTTCGATGACGGCGGCCACGGTGACGTTGGGTTTCCAGCGGTTCGGCATGGCGGCCATTATGACGACGGGGCATGTCAGGCCGTGTAGGGGATGCGCGACAGGGAGCGCTGATTTTCCGCAGCCGGTTCAACCCCTCGCGAAGGGCTGGCCGGTCGGAGCCCCACGCCGGGCGTCCGGGATCTGTTGCGTGCGGCGGAACGCCTCGGCCTCGTCGAACAGCCAGGCGACGAGCGCCTGTGCGGCGGCATTGCGTACCGACCGCTTGGACTGCAGCAGGTGGTAGCCCGCCGCCAGCGGCATGTGCCCGGGCCATGCCTCGGCCAGCCGGCCCTCGCGCACGTCGTGCTCGATCAGGACCGCGTGGCCCACCGCGATCCCCAGGCCTGCCACGGCGGCGGTGAGGGTCGCCTCGGTGTCCTGCAGCTTCATGTGCCGCTCGCTCGCGAGGTCGCCGAGGTGGAACGCCGCGAGCCACTGGGGCCATTTGCTGCTGCGCAGGCTGTCGTGCAGCCAGCAGAATCGGGCGAGGTCTTCGATCCGCTGCAGCCTCGGTCCGGCCAGCAGGCGCGGCGAGACGACGGGAACGAGGCTGTCGTGCATGAGCAAGCGGGCGCCAGGCCATGCCCCGTCCCCGTAGTGGACGGCGATGTCGAACCGCTCCTTGTGGAAGTCGGCATCCCAGATCGACGTCGCCAGCTCGATCTCGGCATCAATGCGGGCGGGCAGCCGGGCGAGCCGCGGCACGAGCCAGCGGGCCGCGAACGACGGCATGGCCAGGATCTTGACGACCGGCCGGCCCCCCGAGCGGGTGGCCCGCACGGCGCCCTGGTCCAGCTCGTCCAGCACCCGCTGCACGGTGTCCAGGTACAGCTCGCCCGCCGGCGTGAGCTGCACGCGGCGGTGGCCGCGCAGCACCAGCGTCTGGCGCAGATGCGCTTCCAGGGCCGCGATGTGCCGGCTGACGGCCGACTGCGCCATGCCCAGGTCGCGGCCCGTGGCCGTGAAGCTGCCGCAGCGCGCGAGCGCGCGGAAGGTCCGCAAAGCCGAGATCGGCAGGTCGTTCATGGGCTGCGCCCCTCCTTTCGTTGGCATGGGCCGGGCGCGCATGGACGCATGCGGCATGCGCCCCGGTGATCGGCATGGATTGTCGCGCTCCCATGCCGAAAACGCATCGCCCCGTGGCCTGCTACGGCCGGGCCCGGGCTGCCAGCGCAGCGGCCACCGCCTCGCCGAACGGCCGGGCCGAAGCGGGGTTCTGGCCGGTGATCAATCGCCCGTCGACCACCACATGGCTCTGGAAGATGCCGGCTTCCTCGAACACGGCCTGTCCCGCCTTCAGGGCCGACTCCAGCGCGAAGGGGACCAGTCGGTCGTATTGGCGCGAGGCCTCTTTCTCGTTGGTGAACGCTGTCAGCCGGCGGCCGGCGATCAACGGCGTTCCGTCGGACAGCTTGAGGTCCAGCAAGCCCGCCGGGCCGTGGCACACCGCGCCCACGACGCCCCCGCGCTCGTAGACCGAGCGAACGATCGCCTGAAGGCCGGCGTTCCCCGCGAAGTCCCACATCGGGCCGTGGCCGCCCACGAGCACCACGGCGGCGTAGCGGGAGGGATCGACCTGGGCCAGGGGAAGGCTGTTGGCCAGCCGGTTCCTCAGTTCCGGCTGGATCCAGAACCAGCGGTTGCCCTCGTCCTGGAGGTCGAAGCCGTCGAACGGCGGCATCCCGCCCTGGGGGCTGGCGATGTCGTAGGCGAGGCCGGCCTGCGCAAACGCCTGAGCCGGGTGCGTCAGTTCCGGAAACCAGAAGCCCGCCACCAGATCCTGGCCTTTTCGGTCATGGCTCGACACCACGATCAGGATGCTCGGGTTCGCCCCCGAGGCGGAGGGCGCCGTGGAGGGTGTCGTGGGGGTCGCCGCCCTCGCGCGCGCAGCACCGCCGCCCGCGGCGGCTGCGGCGAGGGCCAGGCCCATCGCCTGGACGGCCCCGCGCCGGTTGAAGTTGAATGGGTTCATGGGGTTTCCTTTCCGATGGGCTGGTGGATCCGCCGTTCGGCGGTGTGGTCGGTGTGCCGGGTGACCGGCCTCAGGCACCGATTGGATGCCGAAAGACAGCGCAAACCGATGCCGGTTGGAGAACGCATGCCATCCGTTTTGGGGATGGCAGGGCCCTGTTTTTGGGCGTGGCGCAGCGCAGAATGAAGAGGACCGCTCCCTTGGCGTGGCTTCACGTGGCTGACAGGCAGACGCGGCATTGGCCTCCAAACCTTTTCCCCGCCCTCTGCGCAAGATGGATCGGGCAAGGCTTGCAAAGACATGCCCGCGCACGCACTCCCGCACCCTGGCGAGTGGCCAGAGGGCTCCCCTGCCCTGCCCCCAAAAAAGGATCCCACGATGCAAAACTTCACCGACCCAGCGCTGACCCGGCGAGACCTGTTCGTCGTGGGGGCCGCCGCCCGAACCGCGGCGCAGGCCGCTCCACCGTCGCCAAAGCCCGGCACGCTGGCGCCCCAGGGCGAGACGGCCATGCCGGTGCGCATGACCATCAACGGCCAACAGCAGACCCTGTCGCTGGACACCCGCACGACGCTGCTCGACGCCCTGCGCGAGCACCTGCACCTCACCGGCACCAAGAAGGGCTGCGACCACGGGCAGTGCGGTGCCTGCACGGTCATCGTCGATGGCCGCCGCATCAATGCCTGCCTGACCCTGGCGGTGATGCACGAGGGCGCGCAGGTCACCACCATCGAAGGCCTGGGCCAGCCGCAGAAGCTGCACCCGCTGCAGGCCGTGTTCGTCAAGCACGACGGCTACCAGTGCGGCTACTGCACGCCGGGCCAGATCTGCTCGGCCGTGGGCGTGCTGCAGGAAATCAAGGCCGGCATTCCCAGCCATGTGAGCGGCGACCTCACGGCGCAGCCCCTGCTCTCGGCCGACGAGATCCGCGAGCGCATGAGCGGCAACCTGTGCCGCTGCGGGGCCTATTCCAACATCCTGGATGCGATCACCGAAGTCGCCGCCACGAACGGGGGTGCCGCATGAAGCCATTCACCTACGAACGCGCGGCCTCGGTGCAGGCCGCCGCAGCCGCTGCCGCAGGCAACCCGCAGGCCCGGTTCATCGCCGGCGGCACGAACCTGCTGGATCTGATGAAGCTGCAGATCGAGGCGCCCACGCACCTCATCGACATCAACGGCCTGGGCCTGGGCCGCATCGAGCCCCTGCCGGAGGGCGGGCTGCGGATCGGCGCGCTGGTGCGCAACACCGACCTGGCGGCGCATGCCGGCGTGCGGCGCGACTACGGCCTGCTGTCGCGCGCCCTGCTGGCCGGTGCGTCGGGCCAGTTGCGCAACAAGGCGACCACCGCCGGCAACCTGCTGCAGCGCACGCGCTGCCCCTACTTCTACGACACCAACATGCCGTGCAACAAGCGCCAGCCGGGCGCGGGCTGCGCGGCCATCGGCGGCGTCACGCGCCAGCATGCGGTGGTGGGCGCGAGCGAGGCCTGCATCGCCACGCACCCGAGCGACATGGCCGTGGCCATGCGGGCGCTCGATGCGGTGGTCGAGACGGTGCGGGCGGACGGCCAGCCGCGCCGCATTCCCATCGCCGACTTCCACCGGCTGCCAGGCAACACCCCGCACATCGAGACCGCGCTCGACGCCGGCGAATTCATCACCGCCGTGACGCTGCCCGCGCCCGCGGGCGGCACCCACATCTACCGCAAGGTGCGCGACCGCTCCTCGTACGCCTTCGCGCTCATCTCCGTGGCGGCCGTGCTGCAAAAGGACGGCACGGGCCGCGTCGCCCTGGGCGGCGTGGCGCACAAGCCCTGGCGCATGGCGTCGGCGGACGCGGCCCTGCCGCAAGGCGCGCAGGCCGCCACGGCGCAGCTGCTGGGCGCGGCGCGCCCCACCCACGAAAACGCATTCAAGGTGGCCCTGGTCGAGCGCACGCTCGCCGGCGTGCTGGCCGAGGCGAAAGGCCAATCATGAAATTCGACACCCCGGCTTCGCACAATGCCATCGACCAGCTCAAGGTGGTCGGCCAGCCGCTGGGCGCTGTTGCACAAATCGAATTGCAGACGGCATGACCCCAACCCCAGACGGACCTATGCCACAGCAGTCACCGACACGGTGTGAGGACGGCCGATCTGACTGAACCGATTGAGCAAGGCCACGCGGACATGCAGCTCCACAACCTGGCGGTCGAACGTGCGCGCGATCACCCGTTCGCCCAGTCGCTTGAAGCAGTGCATCTTCGTCTCCACAAGGCTGCGCCGGTGGTAGCCGCTCCACTTCTTCCAAATGCCGCGACCCAGGCGCTGGCACGCCCGAATGGCCTCATTACGATGCGCCGAGCCCGGACTCGACTTCTTCCAATGGCTGGCGTTCTTGCGGGGCGGGATCACCGCCATCGCGTGCCGCTCGGCAATGGCGTCCAGGCAGGCGCGCGTGTCGTAGGCGCCATCGGCACTGACGCTTTCGATGGATTCGTCAGTGGGAATCTGAGCCAGCAACCCGGGCAACATCGGCGCATCCCCAATGGCGTTGCTGGTCACCTCGATGGCGCGTATTTCCAGCGTCTGCGCGTCGATGCCCAGATGGACCTTGCGCCATTCGCGCCGGTATTCAGCACCATGCTTCTTGCGTTTCCACTCTCCTTCGCCCAGGAACTTGATGCCGGTGCTGTCCACCAGCAACTGCAGCGGCGAGTTGGTTCGCTGGTAGCTCAGTTCGACCTGCAAGGTCTTTTGGCGCCGGCAAACAGTGCTGAAGTCAGGTACCGGCCAGTCCAGCTTTGCCAGCCGCAGCAGGCTCTGCACCATGCCCAGCGCCTGTCGCAAGGGCTGGCCGAACAGGCACTTGATGCTCAGGCAGAACTGGATTGCTGCGTCCGAGAAGGTTCGGCTGCGTCCACGCCTGCCGGTCGGCGTGCCAAACCACTGCATGCCCTCATCTAGTGTCCTGTCCCGTTAATTCGCCCGCATAGTCTGGCGAGTTTTTCGAGGATGGAGTCTGCTGTAGCTGTCCAAGTAAACGGCTGGCAGGACTGGTTGTAATTCGCGATGAATGTGTCGATCTTGTTGATCAGATCCTTCACGCTGGTGAACGAGCCACGGCGGATTGCCCGCGTGGTGATGATCGAGAAGAAGCGCTCGACCTGATTGAGCCAGCTTGAATAGGTCGGAACGAAGTGCATGTGCCAGCGAGGCCGCTCGGCCAACCAAGCGCGCACCTTTGGATGCTTGTGGCTGGCGTAGTTATCAGCTATGCAGTGCACATCCAGTTCGTCGGGCACTGCCTTGTCGATGGCGCGCAGGAAGGCAAGGAACTCTTGATGACGATGCCGGGGCCGGCACTGCGCGATCACTTGGCCATTCATCACGTTCAGGGCCGCGAACAAGGTGGTGGTGCCGTGGCGCACGTAGTCGTGCGTGACACCTTCGACATAGCCAAACCCCATTGGCAGCATCGGCTGCGTACGCTCCAAAGCTTGGCATTGGCTCTTCTCGTCCACGCACAGCACCAGCGCGTTGTCAGGTGGGTTCAGGTACAGCCCCACAACGTCGCGCAGCTTCTCGATGAACAGCGGATCGGTCGACAGCTTGAAGCTGTCGGCCCGGTGCGGCTTGAGGTTGAAGGTCTGCAGATAGCGCGCCACCGTGCTCTTGCTGATGCCCGTATCGGCGGCCAGCGTGCGGGTGCTCCAGTGGGTACCCCCATCAGCAGGCTTGGTGTGCAACGTCTTGGTAATCAACTCAGCAACACGCTCGTCATCTACCGTGCGGGGGCGACCCGGGCGCAACTCGTCGTAAAGCCCTGCAATGCGATGGCGCGCATAGCGCCCGCGCCACTTGGTGACAGTGCTACGACTGATCCCCAGAGCCTGCGCAACCGCGGTGCTGGCTTTATCTGTGCCTTCGCAAGTCAGCACGATGCGCGCCCTGAGCGACAACGCCGCTGGCAGCGAACGTGATCGCGCCATGGACGTCAGTTCCGCGCGCTCCACTTCACTAAGCGCAATTTCTGTTCGGGTCGTTGCATTGGGCATGGCGGCACCTCAAGGATGGCCCGAAACCATGCAGCTATCGTGCCTGCGAATTAACGGGACAGGACACTAGCCACATCGTCAACGAGCCTCGCGCTTTCAGCGCCGCGTTGTACGCCTTCCAGTTCGTCGTGCGGTACTTGCTCCGCTGCCTGTTCTTCGTCTCTGTCACGCAGTCAGTCTACGGGCATCAGCATCGCGATTTGTGCAACAAAGCCAATCACACCCGCTCGAAGATGGCCGCGATGCCCTGCCCGCCGCCGATGCACATCGTCACCAGCGCATAGCGCCCGCCCGTGCGGTGCAGCTCGGCGACGGCCTTGGTCGTGATGATCGCGCCGGTGGCACCCACGGGATGGCCCAGGGAGATGCCCGAGCCGTTGGGGTTGACCTTGGCGGGGTCCAGGCCGAGTTCCTGGATGACGGCGCAGGCCTGGGCGGCGAAGGCCTCGTTGGCCTCGATGACGTCCATGTCCTCGATCTTCAGGCCCGTGCGCTGCAGCACCTGGCGCGTGGCGGGCACGGGGCCGATGCCCATGTAGGCCGGGTCCACGCCCGCGTGCGCATAGTCGACCAGGCGGGCGAGCGGCTTGGCGTTCAGCGCAGCCACGCGGTCGCCGGCTACCAGCACCACGGCGGCCGCGCCGTCGTTGATGCCCGAGGCATTGCCGGCGGTGACGCTGCCGCCGTCCTTCTTGAACGCGGGCTTCATGCCAGCCAGCACGTCGAGCGTGGTGTTGCCGCGCACGTGCTCGTCGGTGTCGAACAGCACGGTGCCCTTGCGCGTGGCGATCTCCACCGGAACGATCTGGTCCTTGAAATAACCGGCGGCGATGGTCGCGGCGGCGCGGTGCTGGCTGGCGGCGGCCAGTTCGTCCTGCATGTCGCGGCTGATGCGGTAGCGCTCGGCCACGTTCTCGGCGGTGATGCCCATGTGCATCTTCTGCCAGGGGTCGTGCAGGATGCCCAGCATGTAGTCGATGCTCTTGGCGTCGCCCATGCGCTGGCCGTAGCGCGCGGCGGTGTCGAAGTAGGGGCCGCGGCTCATGGATTCGCTGCCACCGCCGATGGCCACGTCGCAGTCGCCCAGCACGATGGCCTGCGCGGCCGACACGATGGCCTGCAGGCCGGAGCCGCACAGGCGGTTGACGTTGAAGGCCGGCGTCTCGATGGGGCAGCCCGCATCGATGGCGGCCACGCGGGCCAGGTAGGCGTCCTTGGTGTCGGTGGGGATGACGTTGCCCATGACCACGTGGCCCACCGTGTCGGGTGCGAGGCCGCTGCGTTCGATGGCGGCGCGCGTGACCGTGGTGGCCAGTTGGCTGTTGGGCACGTCCTTGAGCGTGCCGCCGAAGGTGCCGATGGCGGTGCGGGCGGTGCCGACGATGAAGACGTCGCGGTGGTTCATGGCAGGGGTCTCCTCAAGGAATGAATGGACGGACAGGTGCTGAAAATCGGGGGCCGGTCGTTGCGCTGCGCTGCGGATCGGACGGAATGGTAGGGCCGGGCGGCCGGCAGGGCAGGCGCGTGGGCGTCAGCCGCCGCTGCCGTGTCGTGCCCTGCCGCGCAGGGTTGCCTATCGCCCTTCGAAGCGCGGCTTTTCCTTGGCGTAGAAGGCGGCGATGCCCGCGGCCAGGTCGGCCGTGCGCGCGCAGTCGCCGAAGGCGCGGGTTTCCGCCTCCAGTTGCGCGGGCAGGTCGCGGTCGAACGAGGCGCGCATCAGCCGGCGCATGTGGCCCAGCGCCACCGTGGGGCCGGCCGCCAGGCGCTCGGCGAGAGCGTCCACCGCCGCATCGAGCTGGTCGGCGGGCACCACCCGGTTGACCAGGCCCAGGCGCTCGGCATCGGCGCTGGTGAGCGTGTCGCCGAGCAGGGCGATCTCCAGCGCGCGGCGCAGGCCCACCTGGCGCGGCAGGGCCCACGAGGCGCCCACGTCGCAGCTGGTGCCCAGGTTGATGTAGGCCAGGTTGAAGCGCGTTCCCTCGGCGGCGAGGATGAAGTCGGCCAGCAGCATCAGGCTCATCCCGGCCCCGGCGGCCACGCCGTGCACCTTGGCGATGACGGGCGCGTCGATGTTCGCGAGCAGCGTGGCGGCCTCGTTGAGCGGGCCCAGCAGGTCGGCGGCGCCCTGGACAGGGTCTTCGCGCAAGGTGGCCAGATCGCCCCCGGCCATGAAGCCCTTGCCCGCTCCGCACAGCACCACGGCGCGCACGCCCGAATCGGGCGCGATGCTGCGCGCGGCCGCGCACAGGGCCTGGGCCATGGGCACGTCGATGGCGTTGAGCGCGGCGGGGCGGTGGAACTGCAGCGTGGCAATGGCCCCCTCGCGGCGAAAGACCAGGGGCGGGCTGGCGGCGTCGGGTGCGGGTGGCTGCGGCATCGTTGTCTCCTGTGTTGTACTATTAAAAAATGAGCTGCCATCGCTTTTGCTGCAGCCATTCGCGAGGCTTTTTTGCCTGAATGGCAATTAATGCTAGGGCATGCTGCTATCTTTTTTGATGCGGATGGGCGGCTGCGCAGCGCTTTCGGGCGCTGCGGCCAGATCGTCCAGGATCGGGCAGTCCGGCCGCTCGTCCCCCTGGCAGCAGCCGACCAGCGACTGCAGCGTGCGCTGCATGGCCTGCATGGCGGCGATGCGCTGGGCCAGGTCGTCGATGTGGGCTTGGGCGATCTGCTTGACGTGGGCGCTGGCGCGGCGCTTGTCCTGCCACAGGCCGAGCAGGGTGGCGATCTCCTGCATCGAGAACCCCAGGTCGCGGCTGCGGCGGATGAACCGCAGGGTGTGCACGTCGGCCTCGGTGTACTGGCGGTAGCCGCTGCCGGTGCGCGCCACGCCGGCCAGCAGGCCCAGGGCCTCGTAGTGGCGCACCATGCGCGGCGAGACCCCGGCCCGCTCCGCCGCGGTGCCGATGGGCACCGGGCCGCCCTGCGGTGCGACCGTGGCGCTCATGCGGCGACCGTGTAGCCCTCTTCGGTGATCGCGGCGGCCAGCGCGTCGCGCGCCCGGTCGCTTTCGACCACCACCTTGCCCTGGGCCAGATCCACCTGCACGGTGGCGTCGGGATCGACCTGGCGGACGGCGTGGACGACGGCGCGTTCGCAGTGGCCGCAGGTCATGCCGGTGACTTGGAGATGGTGTTGCATGGGGTGCTCCGTTCAGTGGGTGGAGGAAAAAGGGAGAAGGGTGCCTGCATCATGAACCCTGACATGGTGGCAGAGTCAAGCAGCCCCGTGCTTTCCGCGGGGCGCTTGACCTTGCCATCGCGTCAAGGTTTAAGGTGCCCCCCATGAACCCGACACCCACCGCCCCGCCATCCCCCTCCGATTCCGCCCCGGGCACGCTCGACCTGGGCATCGGCGGCATGACCTGCGCGAGCTGCTCGGGCCGCGTGGAGCGCGCACTGCGCAAGGTGCCGGGCGTGCAGGAGGCCACGGTCAACCTGGCGACCGAGCGGGCGCATGTGGTCTATGCGGCCAGTGCTGCCGGTGCGGGCGGTGCGGGCGCGGCGATGGAGGCGCAGCTGCGCCGGGCGGTGCGCAACGCGGGCTACGAGCCCCGCGCCCCGCAGGCGCAGGACGCCGAGGCGCGTGGCCAGTCGCCCTGGGCGGGCTTCGGGCCGGTGGCCCTGGGGCTGGCGCTGTCGGCGCCGCTGGTGCTGCCGATGCTGCTGGGCGTCTTACCGGAGCGCTTCGGCGCGCTGCTCGGCCCGCACGGCATGCTGCCGGCATGGCTGCAGTGGCTGCTGGCGACGCCCGTGCAGTTCTGGCTGGGCGCGCGCTTTTACAAGACGGGGTGGCGCGCCCTCAAGGCGCGCGCCGGCAACATGGACCTGCTGGTGGCGATCGGCACCAGCGCGGGCTACGGGCTGTCGCTCTGGCTGTGGCTGACCGCGCCCGCCGGCCATGCCCCGCACCTGTACTTCGAGGCCTCGGCCGTGGTGATCACGCTGGTGCTGCTGGGCAAGTGGCTGGAGGCGCGGGCCAAGCGCCAGACCACGGCGGCCATCCGGGCGCTGCACGCCCTGCGGCCCGACGTGGCGCACCTGGTGGGCGCCGATGGCGAGGTGGACGTGCCCGTGGCCGAGGTGATGGCCGGCGACCGGATCGTGGTGCGCCCGGGCGAGCGCATCCCCGTGGACGGCACGGTGTTGGAGGGGCACACGCAGGTGGATGAATCCATGCTGACCGGCGAGCCGCTGCCGGTGCCGCGCACCGCGGGCGAGGCGCTCACGGGCGGCTCGATCAACGGCGACGGGCGGGTGGTGGTGCAGGTGTCGGCCGTGGGGGCCGAGACGGTGCTGGCCCGCATCATCCGGCTGGTGGAAGACGCTCAGGCCGGCAAGGCGCCGATCCAGCGGCTGGTGGACCGGGTGTCGGCGGTGTTCGTGCCGGTGGTGCTGGGCATCGCGCTGGCCACGCTGCTGGGCTGGCTCTGGGTGGGCGCCGGCGGCGAGGCGGCGGTGATCCACGCCGTGGCGGTGCTGGTGATCGCTTGCCCCTGCGCGCTGGGCCTGGCGACGCCGGCGGCCATCATGGCGGGCACGGGCGTTGCGGCCCGGCACGGCATCCTGATCCGGGACGCCGAGGCGCTGGAGCGCGCGCACCGCGTGGGCACGGTCGCCTTCGACAAGACGGGCACGCTGACGGTGGGCCAGCCCCGGCTGACCGCCTTCGAGGTGGCGCCCGGGCAGGACGGTGACGCGTTGCTCGCGGCGGTGGCCGGCGTGCAGGGCGGCAGCGAACACCCGCTGGCCCGCGCCGTGGTGCAGGAGGCCCGCCGCCGCGGCTTGGGTGTGCCCGCGCCGCAGGCCGTGAGCGCCGTGCCGGGCCGGGGCACCGAGGGCACGGCGGCCGGGCGCCATTTCCGCGTGGGCAGCCTGCGCTGGATGGAGGAACTGGGCGTGCCGCTGGGCGCCCTGGCCGGACCCGCCGCCGCGCTGCAATCGGCCGGTGCCACCGTGTCGGCGGTGGCCGAGGCACCGCCGGGCGAAGTGCAGCCGGGCCAGGGTATGGCCGGCCCGGCATGGGTGCTGCGGGCGCTGCTGGCCTTCGGCGACGAGCCCAAGCCCGGTGCGCGAGAGGCCCTGGCGGCGCTGCGGGCGCGGGGCCTGCGCGTGGTGATGGTGTCGGGCGACCACCGGGGCGCGGCCGAGGCCATGGCGCGCCGCCTGGGGCTGGACCCGGATGCCGGCGAGGTGATGGCCGAGGTGCTGCCCGGCGACAAGGCGGCGTGCGTGGCGCGCCTGCGGTCCGAGGCCGTGGCGGGGCCTGGCACTCACCGCCCGGCAGGCCACGCGGTGGCCATGGTGGGCGACGGCGTGAACGACGCGCCGGCCCTGGCCGCTGCCGACGTGGGCATGGCCATGGGCAACGGCACCGATGTGGCCATGCAGGCCGCGGGCATCACCCTGATGCGCGGGGACCCCCGGCTGGTGGCTGCGGCGCTGGACATCTCGCACCGTACGGTCGCCAAGATCCGGCAGAACCTGTTCTGGGCGTTTGCCTACAACGTGGCCGGCATTCCCCTGGCCGCACTGGGCTACCTGAGCCCCGTGGTGGCGGGCGCGGCCATGGCCCTTAGCTCGGTGAGTGTGATGGCGAACGCTTTGCTATTGAAGCGCTGGCGCGTTTGATAGTTACATTCGGTTAAAAGTCGGCAGGTCTGGCACACTGCAACGTTTGGTTGCATATGGTGCGCCTCCTTTTGCTGGCCACCGAAGAGATTAGAGGACGACAACTATGAATTTCTTTTCGCTCATGCGGGGTTTTTCCATCCGGGTACGCATGCTGGGTGCGATCGGAGTGGTGCTGGGTTTGCTGGGATTGCTGGGGGGCGCAGGCATGCTGGGCATGTTCCGCATCCACGCGATGAGCGAGGAATTCATGGCGAATTCCTTCTCCGAGGTGGGCTACATGGCCGAGCTGCGCGGCGAGATGGGAGCCATCCGCCAGTTCGAGAAGGACATGATCATCCAGTACGAGAAGCCCGAGGGCGTCAAGCAGGCGCACACGGCCTGGCTGGCCAACCTGGACCGCGCCAAGAAGGTCGCGGCCCGCTTCCTTGAAGGCCCCGAAGACCCGGACAACGCCCTGGTGCGCGACATCGTCAAGCGGCTGGACAGCTACCGCGAACAGTTCGCGCACGTGGCGCGGCAGCTGGAGGCCGGCGGCTACGACACGGCCACCATCGCCAACCGCATGAGCGGCAAGGCCGTGGCCGAGTTCGCCGAGGCCGACAAGCTCATGGTCCAGCTCGACACCAGCCTGCGCAACGAGGTGGCCGAGGTGGCCGCCCGCCAAAAGCAGGTGTCCGGCGAAACCCAGTGGCTGTTCGTGCTGGCGGTGCTCATCACCATCGTGGTGGTGGTGCCGCTGACCTTGCTCAACATGGTGTCCATCTGCCGTCCGCTGGCCGAGGCCCGGCGCATGGCGCAGGCCATCGCCGGCGGCGACCTCTCGCAGCGCGTGCAGGTGGAGGGCCGCGACGAAGTGGCCGACCTGCAGCGCGCGCTGGACGACATGCAGCAGGGCCTGGGGGCGCTGGTCTCGCAGGTGCGCGATGCGAGCGGCAGCATCGCCACCGCCAGCGCCGAGATCGCCACCGGCAACCAGGACCTGTCCGGCCGCACCGAGCAGACGGCCAGCAACGCCCAGGAGGCCGTGGCCTCGCTGGCAGAGCTCACCACCACGGTGCAGCAGACCGCATCGTCCTCGCAGGTGGCCAACCAGCTGGCATCGTCCGCCTCGGGCATCGCCACGCGCGGCGGCAGCGTGGTGCAGCAGGCCGTGGCCAGCATGCACGAGATCTCCAGCTCCAGCCGCAAGATCAGCGACATCATCGGCGTGATCGACGGCATCGCCTTCCAGACCAACATCCTGGCGCTGAACGCGGCGGTGGAAGCGGCCCGCGCGGGCGAACAGGGCCGCGGCTTCGCGGTGGTGGCCGGCGAGGTGCGCAGCCTGGCCCAGCGCTCGGCCGAAGCGGCCAAGGAAATCAAGGCGCTGATCAGCTCCAGCGTGACCGCGGTGGACGGCGGCGTGCGCCATGTCGAGGACGCCGGCGCGGCCATGAAGGAAATCGTGGACAGCGTGCAGCGCGTGTCGGACATCATCGGCGAGATCAATTCCGCCTCGGCCGAGCAGACCACCGGCATCGGCCAGGTCAACGGCTCGGTGGGCGAGATCGACCGCATGACGCAGCAGAACGCCGCGCTGGTCGAGCAATCCGCCGCCGCCGCCGAATCGCTGCGCGAGCAGGCCGCGCGCCTGTCGCAGGTGGTGCAGCAGTTCCATCTGGCCGACGGGCAGGCCTACGCGTCCGTGCACGCTGGTGGGCAGCTGCAGGGCCTGCCCGCCTCCAGCGGCCTGGCGCGGCCGCAGCTCACCGGGGGCTGAACCGGACGGGCCGGGTTCCCCGGCCCTTGCGTTTCCTTCCTTTTCCTATCTAGCGAAGGCGCCTCGCCCCGGTGCTCCCGGCCGGCGCCATGCCGGCCCGGAGCCACCCGGGCGGCCCTCAGGCCAAGGCCTTGGGGGCGTCGCCACCGGGCGCGGGGTCGCCGGACCGGCCCTTGCGCGGCCCGAACCACGCCACGTACAGCGCCGGCAGCACCACCAGCGTGAGCAGCGTCGCCGTGACCAGCCCGCCGATCACCACGATGGCCAGCGGCCGCTGCGTCTCCGAGCCAATCTCGTGCGACAGCGCCATGGGCAGGAGCCCCAGCATGGCCAGCATGGCGGTCATCAGCACGGTGCGCAGGCGCTGCATGGAGCCCTGGCGCACGGCATCGACCACGGCCATGCCGCCCGACTGCAGCTGCTGGAACACCGACAGCATCACCACCCCGTTGAGCACCGCCTGGCCCGACAGCGCGATGAAGCCGATGGCG
This sequence comes from Acidovorax sp. GBBC 1281, assembly GCF_028473645.1. Classification (NCBI taxonomy): domain Bacteria; kingdom Pseudomonadati; phylum Pseudomonadota; class Betaproteobacteria; order Burkholderiales; family Comamonadaceae; genus Acidovorax; species Acidovorax sp. GBBC 1281. The sequence goes on along the minus strand of NZ_CP097269.1, from coordinate 5,598,960 downwards.
GCCGACACCGACAGCGGAATGCCGAACACCCACAGCGCGATGAACCCGCCGATGAGCGCCAGCGGCACGTTGATGAGGATCAGCGAGGCCATCTTGAACGACTTGAAGGCATCGAACAGCAGCACGAAGATCAGCAGCAGCGAGATGGGCACCACCACCGACAGGCGTTTCATCGCGCGCTCCTGGTTCTCGAACTCGCCCGACCAGTTGACCTGGTAGTTGGACGGGATCTTCACGTTCTTCTCCACGCGGGCCTTCATGTCGGCCACCACCGAGCCCATGTCGCGGCCCGCGATGAAGATGCCGATGGCCGTGGTGCGGCGCCCGGCCTCGCGGGCGATGTTCATGGCGCCCGTGCCCTCGCGGATGTGCACCACGTCGCCCAGCTGCACGTAGCCGCCGTCGGGCGTGGCGATGGGGGTGCGCGGCAGGTTGGAGATCACGCGCTCGTCCTTGGGCAGGCGCACGGCCACGGCGAACTTGCGCTCGCCCTCCCACAGGCTGGTGGCGGCCTTGCCGGCCAGGGCGGCCTCGATCACGTCCTGGATGTCGCCCACGTTCAGGCCGTAGCGCGCGGCGCGGTCGCGGTCGATGTCCAGCAGCAGCTGCGGCACCTGGCCGTCGCGGTCGATCTCGGCGCGGGCCACGCCCTGCACCTGCTTGATCTCGCGCGCGATCTCGTCGGTGATGCGCTTCATCTCCACCAGGTCGTCGCCCGCGAGCTTGATGACGATCTGGCCCTTGATCTGCGAGATCGACTCCAGCACGTTGTCGCGGATGGGCTGCGAGAACGCGGGGTCGATGCCGGGGATGGCCGACAGCGCACGGCCCATCTCCTCGGTGATCTTCTCGCGCGTCATGCCGGGGCGCCATTGGTCCTCGGGCTTCACGTCCACGAAGATCTCGGCCATGGAGATGGTCTTGGGATCGGTGCCGTCCTCGGGCTGGCCGGCCTTGGAGACCGTGGTGCGCACCTCGGGCACGCTCAGCAGGGCCTTGCGGGCCATGCGCAGCACGCGCGCCGCCTCGTCGGTGGAAACGTTGGGCGAGAGGGTGAAGTTCACCCAGGTGGTGCCCTCGTCCAGCTCGGGCAGGAACTCCGAGCCCAGGCGCGATGCGGCCACCAGCGCCAGGCCGAACACGGCCAGCGCGATCACCACCACCGTGCGGCGGCGGGCCAGGGCCCAGTCCAGCACCGGGGCGTAGGCGCGCTTAGCGAAGGTGACCACGCGGTTGTCGCCGTGCGGCAGCTTCCTGCGCAGCATCCAGTAGGCCAGCAGCGGCACCAGGGTGAGCGAGAAGATCAGCGAGCCGACGAGCGCGGCCGACACCGACAACGCCATGGGCTGGAAGATGCGGCCTTCGTGGCGCTGCAGCGCGAAGATGGGGATGTGCGCCGCGATGATGATGAGCATAGAAAACAGCGTGGGCCGACCCACTTCGCCGGCGGCCTCGATGATGGTGTCGCGCCGGTCGCGGTCGTCCATGTCCTCGCCGCGCTCGGCCAGGCGGTGCATGATGTTCTCGATCACGATCACCGCGCCGTCCACGATGATGCCGAAGTCCATGGCGCCCAGGCTCAGCAGGTTGGCCGGCACGCCCATGATCTTGAGGCCCATGAAGGTCGAGAGCAGGGCCAGCGGAATGACCACCACCACGGCCAGGCTGGCGCGCAGGTTGGACAGGAAGATGTACAGCACCAGCGCCACCAGCAGCGCGCCTTCCACCAGGTTGTGGAACACGGTGGTGAGCGTCTTGTCCATGAGCCAGGTGCGGTCGTAGAACGGCACGATCTGCACGCCCGGCGGCATGCCGCGCGCGTTCAGTTCGGCGATGCGGTCCTTCACGCCCTTGAGCACCACGCTCGGGTTCTCGCCCTTGCGCATCACGACGATGCCGGTGACCACGTCGTCGTCCAGGTCCTGGCCGACCACGCCCAGGCGCGGCACGGCGCCGATCTTCACCTGGCCGATGTCGCGGATCAGCACGGGCGTGCCGTTGCGCGAGGCCACCACGATGCGGCCGATGTCGTCGGCCGAGCGCAGCAGGCCCAGCCCGCGGATGGTGTACTGCTGCGCGCCCTGCGCGACGTAGCTGCCGCCCGCGTTGGCGTTGCCCCGGCCCAGCGCATCCAGCAGGTTCTGGAAGGTGACCTTGTACGCGCGCAGCCGGTCCATGTCGGGCTGCACTTCGTACTGCTTGATCGAGCCGCCCATCGCCACCACGTCGGCCACGCCGGGCACCTGGCGCAGCGCGCGCTCCACCGTCCAGTCCTCCACGGTGCGGATGTCGGTGGTCGACAGGCCGTCGCCCTTGAGGCGGTAGCGCATGATCTCGCCCACCGGCGTGGCGTTGGGCGCGATCTCGGCCTGCACGCCGGGCGGCAGGTCGATGCTGGACAGCCGCTCGGCCACCTGCTGGCGCACGATGTTCGTGTTGGCCGCGTCGTCGTACGTGACCACGCTGAACGACAGGCCGAACTGCGTGTGCGAGAACACGCGGATCGAATTGGGCAGGCCCGCCAGGGCCGTCTCGATGGGCAGGGTGACCTGCTTTTCGACTTCCTCGGGCGCGCGGCCCGGGTACAGGGCGATCACCGTCACCTGGGTGTCCGTCACGTCGGGAAAGGCCTCGACGGACAGGTTCTTGAACGAGATGAATCCCGCCAGGGCGAACAGCACCGTGCCCAGCACGATGAACAGCGGCTGGTGCAGCGCGTAGTGGATGAGGCGCCTCATGGCTTGGCCGTCCCTTCCGCCTTGCCGCCCGCCGGGCTGGCGGGCGCGCCGGGCGCCGGTGCGGGCGCATCTTCCTCGGCCGCCTGGAACTGGCGGGCCAGCAGCAGCACGTTCTCGGCGACGACCTTCTCGCCGGCCTCCAGCCCGCGGGAGACGACCACCTCGCGCGGGCCCTCGTAGCCCAGCACCACCTTGCGCGGCTCGAACACGCCGGGCTCGCGCTGCACGTACACGGTGTGCTGCGTGCCGTTCAGGGTCACGGCGGCGGCGGGGATGACGACCCCGCCCTCGCGGCTTTCCTGCACGTGCACGGTGGCCAGCATCTCGGCCTTCAGGCGCCGGTCGGCATTGGGCACCACGCCGCGCACCTTGAGCGTGCGCGTGCCGGGGTCGATCGCGTCGGCCGCGGCGGTCACGCGGCCGGTGAAGGTGGCCTCGGGGTAGGCTGGCACCTGCAGCGTGAAGCTGTCGCCGGGGCGCAGCGAGGCCAGGTCGCCCTCGCGCGCGTCGATCTGCACCCACAGCGAGGCGGGGTCGGTCACCACGAACAGCGCCGGGTTGCCCGGTCCGGACTGGTCGGGCCGCACCTCCTGGCCGGGGTTGAGGTTGCGCTCCACCACCACGCCTGCCATGCCGGCCGTGAGTGCCAGCTGCTGGTTCACGGCATTGCCGCCGCCGTAGAGGCTGGTGCGCGCGGCGGCGCGGGCCACCTCGGCCTGGGCGCGGGCGGCGTCGGCTTCGGCCTGCTCCAGGTCCTTGCGGGCCACGATGCCGGCTTCGAACAGTTCACGCTGGCGGCGCAGGCCCTGCTGGGCGAACGACTGGTCGGCGCGGGCCTTGGCCGTGTCCGCCTGGGCCTGGCCGAAGTCGGGCGAGGCCAGCAGCGCCAGTGGCGCGCCCGCCTTGACCGACTGGCCCAGGTCGGCGCGGATGGCCGTGACGCGGCCGGCGAATGCCGGGTACACGCGCTGGGTGCGTTCCTCGTTCCACACCAGGCGTGCGGGCAGGTCCACGGCGATGTCCTTGCTGGCGCGCGCGGGGGCCACGGTCAGCAGCGCCAGCTGCGGGTGGCCGGGCGGAAAGCGCAGCTGCCCCGACTGGGCGATGGGGGGTGCGGCTTCCGGCGCCGTGGCGGGTTCGGCGGCCTTGCTGCAGCCTTGCAGAAGCGCGCCGCCGCCGAGGGCGAGGACGAGCAGGCCGCAGGTGGTCAGGCGCGGGAGGGAGAGGGCAGGGTGCACCATGGTGGACTTCGCGATACGAGAGGTGGAAGGGGAACGGCGGGGCATGGATTGGCGTGGCTGGACGTGGGGCGGGGTCGTTCAGGGCAGGCTGCCCAGCAGGGCTTGCGGCTGCGTGCGCAGCAGCCAGGCGCCCTGGGCCTTGGCATAGTCGGCACGGGCCGAGAGCGCCTCCAGTGCCGTGGCGCGCAGGGTGCGCTGGGCGTCCAGCAGGTCGGTCAGCGGCATGGCGCCCTTGCGGTAGGCCAGCTCGGCGCTCTGCGCCACCTGGCGGGCGCGCGGCAGCACGCCTTCGTCGTAGCTGGCGGCGCGGCGCGCGGCGCTCAGCGCGGCCTGCTGCAGGTGCTGCAGGTCCAGCAAGGCCAGGCGGCGCGTGTTGTCCAGCGCGTCCTGCGCGCGGGTCAGCTCGGCCTGGGCGCGGCCGATCTCGCCCTGGAACTGGTAGCCCCACTGCAGCGGGATCTGCACGCGCACTTCCAGCAGGCGGTTGGAGGTGCCGGGGTAGTGGTCCACCGAGGCACCCACCGTCCAGTCGGACTTGCGCAGGGCGCTGGCGTTGTCCAGCGCCGCCTGGGCGGATTGCACGCGGGCGATGGCGGCGCGCACGTCGGCCCGGGCTTCGGCCCAGGCGCCCAGATCGCCGCCGCCGTCCAGCGGGCCGCTGCCGGGGGCCGCGCCCGAGGCGGCGGCTGCGGGCAGGGCCGGCCAGTCGGTGCCCCCAGCCTGCACCGCCAGGCTGCTGGCCGTGACCTGCGCCAGTGCCAGCGCGGCCTGCTCCTGCAGTTGGGTGGCGGCCTGCGTGTCGGCGCGGGCGCGCTCGGCCTCGATGCGGGTGCGCGACGCGTCCTGCGCGGACAGGTCGCCTGCCTTCACACGGCGGTCGGCCAGGCGGGCCAGCTCGGCCACGCTGCGTTCGATCTCGGCGGTTTCGCGCACGCGCTCCTGCGCGGCCAGCAGGTCGTAGTAGGCGGCCAGCGCGGCCTGCAGCTGCTGGGTCTGCGTGTCTTCCACATCCGCCTGGGCTGCATCGGCGGCGCGCTGGGCGGCCTGTGTGCGCAGCTCGCGCTTGTTGCCGCGCTCCCAGGTCCAGTCGATGCCCACCGACTTGTCGATGCGCTTGCGCGTGAGCACGTTGCCGGGCCCCAGGCCGTGCTGCAGGTCCATGGAGGTGGCCTTGGAGCTGAACACCGGCAAGGGGGCATGGTCGGCGCTCAGCACGTCGGCGCGCGCCGCGGCCAGGGCCTGGCGGGACTGGATCACGTCGCTGTTGTCGCGGGCGGCGGCCAGGGCCTGCGCCAGCGTCCACTGCGGCGCCAGGGGGGCAGCGGCAGGGGCCGTGGCGATCGGCGCTGCGGGGCTGTCGGAGGCGCGGGTCTGGCTCCAGCCCGGCAGTGCGCAGGCCAGGGCGCAAAGAAGGATGCAGGGGTGTCGTATGCTCATGCCGCGTTTATCGGCGGGCGTGCCTGACCGCTACCTGACCTCGGGACTGCGGAAACTGCGTACCCCTCGCCCCGGCGCACCGCACAGCCGCCCAACAACCCAGCCCCAACCCATGCGAATCCTGGTCGTGGAAGACGATGACGTGCTGCGCGGCGTGATGCTGCGCAGCCTGACCGATGCGGGCCACCGCGTGGATGCCGCCGCCAGCGTGGCCGAGGCGCACCACTTCTGGAGCGTGCAGCCCTTCGATGCCGTGCTGTTGGACCTGAACCTGCCGCAGGGCGGCCCGCCAGGCGGCGCCCTCACCAGCGCAACGGCCAGCGGCCTCACCGTGCTGCGCGCGGCGCGGGCCCGCGGCGACCGCACGCCGGTGCTGGTGCTCACCGCGCGCGACCGCACCGAGGAGCGCATCGCCGGCCTGGACGCCGGCGCCGACGACTACCTGGGCAAGCCCTTCGATCTGGCCGAGGTGGAGGCCCGCCTGCGTGCCCTGGCCCGGCGCACGCTGGGCGCGGACGACCGTGCCGCCGTCGGCGCCCTGGTGCTGGACCGCCGGGCGCGCCGCTTCACCCTGCACGGCGCGCCGGCCGAACTGCCCGCGCGCGAATTCGAGGTGCTGTGGGAGCTGATGACGCCGCCCGGGCGCGTGGTGAGCAAGCGCACCCTGTCGGACAAGCTCTCCGACTTCGACGAGGCCCTGGGCGACAACGCGCTGGAGGCCTTCATCTCCCGCCTGCGCAAGAAGCTGCAGGGCAGCGGCGCGGGCATCCGCACGCTGCGCGGCCTGGGCTACATGGTGGAGCCCGAGGCGGGCGGGCCCGGCACGCCATGACCGCCACCCATCTCCCCTCGCCCCCGCCGGCGCCTGCGCAGCGCGAGCCCCGCTCGCTGCAGGCGCGGCTGCTGCGCCACGTGCTGGTGCCGCTGGGCCTGACGTGGCTGGTGGGCACGGCCGGCTCGGTGCTGCTGGCCAATGCCTTCACCCAGCGCGCGTTCGACCGCTCACTGCTCGACGATGCCTACGCGGTGGCCGCCAACGTGCGCGCCAAGGGGGACGCGCTCGATTTCGCGCTCACCTCGCGCGAGGTCAAGGCCGTGCTGTTCGACCAGGTGGAGACGGTGTACTTCGCGGTGCTGCGGCCCGATGGCTCCATGCTGGCGGGCAATGCCGGCGGCATGCCGGTGCCGCCGCCGCGCGGCGACGAGGCCTACCGGTTCTCCGACATCCAGTTCCATGGCCGGGCGCTGCGCGCGGTGCGGCTCGATGTGCGCGAGCCCCTGCCGTTCAAGGTCGTCACCGCGCAGACCGTGCACAGCCGCAGCGCCATGCTGCGCAGCGTGCTGCTGTACTCGGGCGTGTCGCAACTGCTGCTGCTGGTGGCGCTGGCCGTGTGGCTGCGCCGCGCCATCCAGCGCGACCTGCAGCCCCTGGCCGCGTTCCAGCAGGCGCTGGACCGCCGCGACGCGCGCGACCTGGCGCCCGTGCCCGTGGAGGCCTCCACCCGCGACGTGCAGCACCTGGGCGCCGCGGTGAACGACCTGCTCGCGCGCGTGGCCCAGGGGGTGCGCGCGCAGCGCGAGTTCGCCGGCAACGTGGCGCATGAACTGCGCACCCCGCTGGCGGGCATCCGCGCGCTGGCGGGCTATGGCCTGGCCCACAGGGACCCCGCCGTGTGGCGCGAGCAGCTGGCCGGCATTGCCGACAGCGAGGCCCGCGCCAGCCACCTGGTGGACCAGCTGCTCGCGCTGGCCCTGGCTGACGAGGCCCGCGGCGCCATGCCCCGCCAGCCCGTGGCCCTGGACGAGCTGGCGCGCGACGCCGTGCTGCGCTTTCTGCCCCGCGCCGATGCGACGGGCGTGGACCTGGGCGCCACCGGCCTGGACCAGCCCGTGGTCGTGCAGGGCCAGCCGCTGCTCATCGAAGGGGTGCTGGGCAACCTGATCGACAACGCCCTGCGCTACGGCCGCCCGGGGGCCGGCACGCGGCCCCGCGTGACCGTGGAAATCTCGCGCGAGGCCACGGTCGATGGCCGCGAAGCCACCGTGCTGGCCGTGGTCGACAACGGCCCGGGCCTGTCGGCCGCGCAGCGCACGGACCTGCTGCAGCGCTGGGCCCAGGACCGCGAGGGCGAGCGCCTGGGGCAGGGCGCGGGCCTGGGGCTCGCCATCGTGGCGCGCTACGCCGAACTGCTGGGCGTGCGCCTGGCGCTTGAGCCTGGGCCGCAGGGCGAAGGCCTTTGCGTGCGACTGGTGTTCGCTGGGTGAGTGCAGTGCCCGCGTCGGGATGCGCAGCATGCACGGCTGCGGGTCAGAACTTGACCAATTTCAGATGCGACATCAGTTGCCTGAACAGCGCGGGCGACAGGCGCCCCGACACCATGTAGTAGTGTTCAGGATCGGGGGTGAAGAGGTACAGCCGGTCCAAATCGGGCTCTATGTCCTGGATGCGGATGGCGGTGAAAGGGCCCTTGGAAAATTTCTCGTAGCGCACCGAATTCGCAACGCCCTCGACCTTGCGGGCCCGGTCGATCACGGGATCGCCCAAATTGGCCTGCCCCAGCAATTCGTAGAACGCCAGCGGTGTCTGGATGCCATGCTTTTCGAGCACGCCGAGCTTCTGGTAAAGCTCTTGCAGCTTGGTGAACTCCTTCAGTTGAATTAGGGGGCCGTCAAGCAAGCCATTTTCAGTGGGCGCGAAAGCGATGAAAGGGTCGCCCGCCGGCGGTACGAAGAACTTGCCCACCAGATGCTGGGGAACTTTCAGTTCCAGCCACCCGTACTGCAAGGCCACGCATCCGGAGCAACGCTGGTAGGGTGGCCAATCGCGGTCTTCCAGCATGCCCTTCTCGCTGGCGAAGGCGGGGCCGGCCAGCGATGCATGCAGCAGTGCGCAGAAAAGAAGCGGCTTCAGGCGCATGGCATGAACATCAGGGCCGCGATGCCCGTGGATGCCATTTCAAAAGGGGAGCGGAAATTGCCAATGGCTTTTCTGGCACAAGCCAAGTTGAATTTGTTCTCGATGTTCCGGTAGCCCATGGCTGCCAATTGGGTGGCAAGCCATAGCCCCTCCTGCGGGGCGGGGAACGAAAGACATCGCGTTGGAACATTTGGCGGTTGCCAACAGCATCTGGTGGAAAACCAGGGCCACGCCGTCGTTGACGGTGCCGTCCCAGTTCAATTGGACATTAGCGAACCGGAAGAACGATTCGATCATCGCCCTGAGTTCATCCTGCGATTTTTCAGCAGCGTCGCCCTTGGGAACGGCGTTGGACATGGAAAACCTTCCTTTGAATGCGTTTGAATTCTGTCAAGCGGAACGAAATATAAATAGGTTTGGATGCACGCAGTCTTCAAAATTGCAAGATGACGTAACTAAATATCAAGCTTCGCACCCATCATTCGAAGACGGGCCGGAAGAAGCTGCGCTCGTAGCTCAGGATGCAGCGCGTTTCCTGCGCGTAGCGGAAGGCGGCGAGGCATTCCGGGTCCTGCATCGACTGCGCGCGGTAGGTCTCGTACGCCGCCAGCGAGGGAAAGGTGAACAGCGCCAGCGCGATGTTGTTCGCGCCTTCGGACGGCAGGAAATAGCCGTGGTGCTGGCCGCCGAATTTTTCCACCAGCGGGATCCAGAGCTTGCCGTAGTGCTCGAATTCGGCGAGCTGGTGGGGGTCGATGACGTAGCGCAGGTAGCAGGTGACCATGGGAAAGGTGCCGTGAAAAAAGGGGGGGGACGAAAAAAAGCCCGCCGGGCCTTCGGGGCCGTGGCGGGCCGTGCCAGCGGGCACTTTACGCTGCAGCGCGCGTCAGGCGGCCTTTTCCGCCAGCGTGGGGTAGTCGGTGTAGCCCTTCTCGCCGCCGCCGTAGAACGTGCTTTGGTCCCACGCGTTGAGCGGTGCGTTCTGGCGCAGGCGCTCGACCAGGTCCGGGTTGGAGATGAAGGGCTTGCCGAAGGCGACGATGTCGGCATCACCGCTGGCCACCGCCTGGGTGGCGAGGGCGCCGTCGTAGGCGTTGTTCACCATCCACGCGCCCTTGCCGGCCGCGCGGTAGGCGGCCTTGAGCGCGGCGTAGTCGAAGGGGCGGCCTTCCACTTCGCGCGGCCCGCCGGTGGCGCCTTCGATCACGTGGATGTAGGCCAGGCCCAGCGGTGCGAGCTGGCGGATCACGTAGTCGAACAGGGGCTGCGGGTCGGCATCGGCGATGTCGTTGGCCGGCGTCACGGGCGACAGGCGGATGCCCACCTTGCCGCCGCCGATGGCATCGACCGCGGCGCGCGTGGCCTCCAGCAGCAGGCGGGCACGGTTTTCGATGCTGCCGCCGTAGTCGTCCGTGCGCTGGTTGGCGCCGGTCTTGAGGAACTGGTCCAGCAGGTAGCCGTTGGCCCCGTGGATCTCCACGCCGTCGAAGCCCGCCGTCTCGACCGCGTTGCGCGCGGCGGCGGCGTAGTCGTGCACGATGCCGGGCAACTCGCCCGCATCGAGCGCACGGGGCTCGGACGTGGGCACGAACTGGCCCTTGCCAGTCGCGCGGTCCACCAGGTAGGTCTTGGACTTGGCGGTGATGGCCGATGGGGCCACGGGCTTGCCGCCGTCCGGCTGCAGGTCGTTGTGCGAGATGCGGCCCACGTGCCACAGCTGGGTCACGATCTTGCCGCCGCGTGCGTGCACGGCCTCGGTCACGCGCTTCCAGCCATCGGCTCGGTGCCGTACAGGCCCGGCACGTCGGCATAGCCCTGGCCCTGGTGGCTGATGGCGGTGGCTTCGGTGATGAGCAGGCCGGCGGTGGCGCGCTGGGCGTAGTAGGTGGCCGTGATGTCCTTCGGGATGGCCTCGGGCGAGCGGTTGCGCGTGAGCGGCGCCATGGCAATGCGGTTGGCCAGGTGCAGATCGCCGGCCTGGACCGGATCGAAGAGAGTCGTCATGACAAGGGTGCTTTCTTTGGAGGGACAGGGGAAAAACGGGGCCTGGGCTCCGGGGTGGCACGGGGCCGGGCCCGTTCCAAGCCAGGGACACGAACTTACCGCCATTTCCCGAAGGCTGCAGTGCACTGGCGACCCCAAGGATTTGCCGACTGTGCTAGCGGCGGCTGCGCCTCTCGCGCCGCAGGCGCGCTGACGCGTTTTCCGGATATCGATGCGCGAAACGGGCGCATGCGGCGCCGGGGCCGGTTCCTAGAATTTTGTGCAAGGGCCCATCGACGGCCCGGCCCGCGCACCCTGCGCCCCAGGGGCTGCCCGTTGCGGGTGCCCTCTCTTTTGCTCCAAGGAACCCCCTATGCCTTCCCCGTTCTCCGCCACCCGCAGGGCCGCCGTGCGCGGCCTTTCCGCCCTGCTGGGCGCCACCTTGTTCTGCGCGGCGGCCGGGGCGCAGGGCAAGAAGGAGGTGGTGATCGGCTACCAGGACATGGTCGTGCCGTGGCGCTATGCGCAGGAGACCCGGGAGGTCGAAAAGCGCACGGGCTACCAGGTCACCTACCGCAAGCTGGGCAGCGGGGCCGAGGTGGTGCGCGCACTGGCCTCCGGTGCGATCCACATCGGCGAGGCGGGGTCTTCGCCGTTCGCCTCGGCGCTGTCGCAGGGCGTGCCCATCGAGGTGTTCTGGATCCTGGACGACATCCACGAGGCCGAGGCCCTGGTGGCCCGCAACGGCTCGGGCGTGAAGCAGCTGGCGGACTTGAAGGGCAAGAAGATCGGCCTGCCGTTCGTCTCGACCACGCACTTCCACGCGCTGGTGGCGCTGCAGGCGGCGGGCGTGGACCCCAAGGGCGTGAAGATCGTGAACCTGCGCCCGCCCGAGATCCTGGCGGCGTGGGAGCGCGGCGACATCGACGCCACGTTCGTGTGGGACCCGGTGCTGGCCAAGGCCAAGCAAAGCGGCACGGTGATCGCCACCTCGGGCCAGATCGCCGCGCAGACCGGCAAGGCCACGTTCGACGCGCTGGCCGTGTCCAGGCCGTTCGCGCGCGAGCACGACGCCTTCCTGACCCAGTTCGTGCAGGTACTGGCCGATGCCGACCGCGCGTACACGGCCCAGAAGGCCGCCTGGACGGCCGATTCGCCCCAGGTCAAGGCGGTGGCCAAGTGGACCGGCGCCGAGGCGCCCACGGTGCCTGCCAGCCTGGGGCTGTATGCCTTCGTGCCGCCGGCCGAGCAGGCCTCGCCGAAATGGCTGGGCGGCGGCGCGCAGTCGGTGGCGGCGCAGTCGCTGGCCGCCACGGCCGCCTTCCTGAAAGAGCAGGGCACCATCCAGGCCGTGCTGCCCGACTATTCGGTGGGCGTGAACCCCACCTGGGTGCAGCGTGCGAAGTAGCCTGCCGGCCGCGGGCGAAGACCCTGCGGCCTTGCCACCCGTGGCCCATGGCGCGGGCGATCTGGTCATCCGCGGCCTGAGCGTGCGCTACGCCGGGGCGCGCGGGGCCGCGCCGGTGCTGGCGCTCGCCGGCGTGGACCTGGACATCGCTGCGGGCGAATTCGTTGTCGCCCTGGGCGCATCGGGCTGCGGCAAGACCACGCTGCTCAACTGCATTGCCGGATTCACGCCGGCCTCGGCGGGACACATCGCGCTGGGCGGGCGCGTGGTGCGCGGGCCGGGGGCCGAGCGCGGCGTGGTGTTCCAAAAGCATGCGCTGATGCCCTGGCTCAACGTGATCGACAACGTGGCCCTGGGCCTGCGGCTGCGCGGTGTTCCACGTGGAACACGCCGGGCGGTGGCGGCCGAGACGCTGGCCCTGGTGGGACTGGAGGCGTTCGCTCAGGCGCCCGTGTGGCAGCTGTCGGGCGGCATGCAGCAGCGCGTGGGCATTGCCCGCGTGCTGGCCAGCGACCCGGACGTGATGCTGATGGACGAGCCGCTGGGCGCGCTCGACGCCTTCACGCGCGAATCGCTGCAGGAACTGGTGCTGCGGCTGTGGCAGCGCACGGGCAAGACCATTTTCTTCATCACCCACGATCTGGAGGAGGCGCTGTTCCTCGCCTCGCGCCTGGTGGTGATGTCGCCCCGCCCGGGCCGCATCGTGCGCGAGCAGGCCCTGGCGTTCAACCGCGCCCATCTGGGCGGCCAGGCGGCGCGCGCGGTGAAATCCAGCCCGGACTTCATCGCCTGGCGCGAGCGGGTGCTCGATTGGGTGGGACCGCAGGCCGGGGTGCCCGGGCCGGTGGGGGCCGGGGCATGAGCGGCGGGATGGGGCAGCAGGTGGCCCCGCAGGACGCGGCGCTGCGGCCCCCCGTTCCGGAGGAGCCCGATCCGGCCACGGTGCGCCCCGTGTCGCCCTTCCTGCGGCCCGGTGCGGGCAGCAGCCGGGCCTTGAGCGCCCTGTGCGTCGTGGCGCTGCTGGCCCTGTGGTGGGCCGCCACGCACTGGCGCTGGGTGCCGCCGCTGTTCCTGCCGGCGCCGAGCGCCGTGGCGCGGGCGTTCTTCGATGCCTGGCACGGGCGGATCCAGGGCGGCGAGCCGCTGTGGGTGCACCTGCAGTGGAGCGCCCTGCGCGTGTTCGGCGCGTTCGCCCTGGCCGCGGTGACGGCCGTGCCGGTGGGCATCGCCATGGGGGTGAGCCGCATCGCGCGCGGGGTGTTCGACCCGCCGATCGAGTTCTACCGGCCCCTGCCGCCCCTGGCCTACCTGCCGCTCATCGTGATCTGGCTGGGCATCGACGAGGCGTCGAAGGTGCTGCTGATCTACCTGGCGTGCTTCGCGCCCATCGCCCTGGCCGCCAAGGCCGGCGTGCGCAGCGCCAGCACCGAGCAGCTCAATGCCGCGGCCTCGCTGGGGGCGAGCCGCCTGCAGGTGGTGTGGCATGTGGTGGTGCCGGCGGCGCTGCCGGAGATCCTGGTGGGCCTGCGCATCGCCCTGGGCTTCGGCTGGACGACGCTGGTGGCGGCCGAGATGGTGGCCGCCACCGTGGGCGTGGGGCAGATGGTGCTCAACGCCTCGAACTTCCTGCGCACCGACCTGGTGGTGATGGGCATTCTGGTGATCGGCCTGGTGGCCTGGTCCTTCGACCTGGCCGTGCGCTGGGCCGAGGCGCGGCTGGTGCCGTGGAAGGGGGGGCGTGCCTGATCCAGGCACCGAAGGCACGCCCGACCCCCGCCGTTGGTCTGGCTTACTTGAGCAGGCCTTCGGCCTTGAGGGCTGCCTGCACCGCAGGGCGGGCGCCCACGCGGGCGTGGTGGGCCGACAGGTGGGTCAGGTGGGACGTGTCCAGGCCCACCACCTTGCCCCAGCCCACGACGGTGAACAGGTAGCCGTCGGCCACCGAGAAATGCTCGCCCATGAGCCATTCCTTGCCGTCGAGCTGGCTGTCCACCCATTGCAGGCGCGACAGGAGCTTTTCGCGCACGGTGGTCTTGTATTCCTCGGGCGTGGACGTGCCGAACAGGGGGCTGAAGCCCTTGTGCAGTTCGGTGCCGATGAAGGTCAGCCATTCCTGCAGGCGGTAGCGGGCCAGGGTGCCATTGGCGGGGGCCAGGTTCTTGAGGGGGGCCTGGTCGGCGATGTACTGCACGATGGCCGGGCCTTCGCGCAGGCGGGTACCGTCGTCCAGCTCCAGCAGGGGCACGTAGCCCAGCGGGTTGATCGTGTAGTAGTCCGTGCCGTCCTGCAGCTTGTGGCTCTTGGTGCTGGCCAGCACGGGCGTGAAGGCCAGGCCCGCTTCGTGCAGGGCGATGTGGGGGGAGAGCGAGCAGGCGCCGGGGCTGTAGTAGAGCTTCATGGATGACCCGAAGGTGTGGTGTTGGACAAGCTCTGCATGCTAGCCGGAAGCGGCCGAGGCCGCTGAAGGCGGGGGCGCCGGGCGAGTGACCGCCTCCAGCTGGCCCAGGTAGTGCAGGGCGTGGGCCCGGTCCGGCCCGCACATGGCCGGCTCGGGCTGCAGCGAGCCGCACACGGCCGGGCGCCCCGGGTGGCCGAAGATGCGGCAGCGCTGCGCATCGTCCAGCTGGATGCAGCGCACGCCGGCCGGCTTGCCCTGGGGCATGCCGGGGATCGGGCTGGTGATCGAGGGGGCCGTGCAGCAGGCGCCGCAGCCGGGCCGGCAAACCGTCACGACTGCATCTGCCATTGGTTTGCTATCGAAATAATAGCTAAATGCCCTAGTGGATATTGCGGTGCGGCACCGTTCGGGCCAGATCCCTGGGTGGCCTGCCTCAAGCGGGCAGGCCCGGCATGGCCAGCCGGTCGGCCGCCCACAGCACCTGGTCCACCACCGCGCGCACGCGCTGGCGGTGCGGCTCGTGCGCCAGCGTGCCCTGGTCGTCCAGGGCGCTGGCCGCCAGGCCCAGGGCGAAGGACTGCGGGGCCACCCAGCACTCCAAGTTGATGAGCAGGGGCGCCAGGTGGCTCTGCGAGCGCAGGCCGCCCAGGCCGCCGTTGGAAGCGCTCAGCATGCCCACCACCTTGCCGCGGAAGGGGCGGGTGCCGTCGCTCCACACCGGGTGGCCGGCCACGGGGCTGGAGGCCCAGTCGATGGTGTTCTTGAGCAGGGCGGTGTAGCTGCCGTTGTATTCGGGCGAGCAGATGATCCAGCCCGGGTGGGCGTCCAGCGCAGCCTTCAGGCGCAGCACGTCGGGCGGGGTGCCGGCGGCTTCCAGGTCGGCGTTGTACATGGGGATGTCGAAGTCCGACAGTTCGAGCAGCGTCACGTCGGCCCCGGCATCGCGCGCGATGTCGGCGGTGGCGCGGGCGAGACGGCGGTTGAACGACTGCTGGCGGGTACTGCCCGCGAAGACGAGGAGTTTTTGCATGGCCGCGATTGAAGCACACCGATGGGGCAGGAAACCTGCAAGAAACCCGTTGTCGCAAGGCGCCTGTTCCACGTGAAACAGCACCGGTGGCAGGGGCGGGCCCGAAGTGGGAAAATCACGCGTTTTCCAGCCTGCCAGGGCCGGCCTTCGGCGCCGCTCCTGCCGGGCACGCCCCGCGCCCTGCGGCGGCGATCGAATCGATGAACGGCCCCGCGGGGCCCCGGAGCAGTCCCATGTTGTACCCCCAGGAATTTGATGTCATCGTCGTCGGTGGCGGCCATGCCGGCACCGAGGCCGCGCTGGCCGCCGCGCGCATGGGCCAGCGCACGCTGCTGCTCACGCACAACATCGAGACGCTGGGGCAGATGAGCTGCAACCCCTCCATCGGCGGCATCGGCAAGGGCCATCTGGTCAAGGAAGTGGATGCACTGGGCGGTGCCATGGCGCTGGCCACGGACGAGGGTGGCATCCAGTTCCGCATCCTCAACAGTTCCAAGGGCCCGGCCGTGCGGGCCACGCGCGCGCAGGCCGACCGCATCCTGTACAAGGCCGCCATCCGCCGCATGCTGGAGAACCAGCCCAACCTGTGGCTGTTCCAGCAGGCCGTGGACGACCTGATGGTCGAGGGCGACCGCGTGGTGGGCGCCGTCACGCAGGTGGGCCTGCGGTTTCGCAGCCGCACCGTGGTGCTCACTGCCGGCACCTTCCTGGACGGCAAGATCCATGTGGGCCTGAACAACTACGCCGCCGGCCGGGCGGGCGACCCGCCGGCCGCCAGCCTGTCGGCCCGCTTGAAGGAACTGAAGCTGCCGCAGGGGCGGCTGAAGACTGGCACGCCCCCGCGCATCGATGGCCGCAGCATCGACTTTTCCCGCTGCGAGGAGCAGCCCGGCGACGGCATGCCCGGCGGCGTGAACGAGGGCGCCGTGCCGGTGTTCAGCTTCATGGCGCATGCCCACGGCGGAGCGGCCATGCACCCGCGCCAAGTGCCGTGCTGGATGACCCACACCAACGAGCGCACCCACGACATCATCCGCAGCGGCTTCGACCGCAGCCCGATGTTCACCGGCAAGATCGAGGGCGTCGGCCCTCGCTACTGCCCGAGCGTGGAAGACAAGATCAACCGGTTTGCCGACAAGGACAGCCACCAGATCTTCCTGGAGCCCGAAGGGCTGACCACGCACGAGTTCTATCCCAACGGCATCAGCACCAGTCTGCCGTTCGACATCCAGTACGACCTAGTGCGCAGCATGGCGGGGCTGGAGAACGCGCACATCCTGCGGCCCGGCTACGCCATCGAGTACGACTACTTCGACCCGCGCTCGCTCAAGAGCACGTTCGAGACGCGGCAGGTGCAGGGATTGTTCTTCGCCGGTCAGATCAACGGCACCACGGGCTACGAAGAGGCCGCGGCGCAGGGGTTGTTCGCAGGCATCAATGCCGCGCTGCAGTGCCGCCAGATCAAGGGCGAGGCCAACGATTTCGGGGGCGCCTGGCTGCCGCGGCGGGACGAGGCCTACCTGGGTGTGATGGTGGACGACCTCATTACCAAGGGCGTGACCGAGCCCTACCGCATGTTCACCAGCCGGGCGGAGTTTCGCCTGCAACTGCGCGAGGACAACGCGGACATGCGCCTGACCGAGGCCGGTCGCCAGTTGGGCCTGG
This sequence comes from Acidovorax sp. GBBC 1281, assembly GCF_028473645.1. Classification (NCBI taxonomy): domain Bacteria; kingdom Pseudomonadati; phylum Pseudomonadota; class Betaproteobacteria; order Burkholderiales; family Comamonadaceae; genus Acidovorax; species Acidovorax sp. GBBC 1281. Next base: position 5,582,143 of record NZ_CP097269.1, on the reverse strand, counting down.
TGGACGATGCGCGGTGGGATGCCTTCAGCCGCAAGCGCGACGCGGTTTCACGTGAAACAGAGCGCCTCAAGGGCACCTGGGTCAACCCCCGCAGCCTGCCTGCCGACGAGTCGGCCCGGGTGCTGGGCAGATCCATCGAGCATGAATACAACCTGTTCGACCTGCTGCGCCGCCCCGGAGTGGACTACGGCACGCTCATGGGCATGGACGGCGGCCGGTTGGCGTCGCCGGACGTTTCACGTGAAACACTGGGTGAACTGGCGGACCCGGTGGTCGAGCAGGTGGAGATCGCCGCCAAGTATTCTGGCTACATCGACCGTCAAAAGGACGAGGTGCAGCGCGCGGCCCATTTCGAAACGCTGCGCCTGCCCGCCGAGCTGGACTACCTCCAGGTGCCCGCGCTGTCCATCGAGGTGCGCCAGAAGCTGCACAAGCACCGGCCGGAAACCCTGGGCCAAGCCTCGCGCATCTCGGGGGTGACGCCCGCCGCGATCTCGCTGCTGCTGGTGCACCTGAAGAAGGGCGGGTTCAAGGGCTTCGGCACCGCGGCGGCGGTTGCGCAGGTGCCGGCATGAGCCCGCAGGCGTTGGAAGGCACGCTGACCGAAGGGGCACAGGCCCTGGGGCTGGGACTCGGCAGCGCCCAGATCGGCCAGTTGCTGGAATTCCTGTCGCTGCTGCAGAAGTGGAACAAGGTCTACAACCTGACGGCCGTGCGAGACCCGCAGGAGATGCTGACCCACCACCTGCTGGACAGCCTCGCTGCGGTGCCGCCACTGCGCCGCCAACTGGCGTTGATACCGGCAGACCTGGATGCCAACCCCGCGTTGCCGCCCCGCCTGCTGGATGTGGGCTCGGGCGGCGGGCTCCCCGGCGTGGTGTTCGCCATCTGCTGCCCGGGCCTGGATGTGAGTTGCGTGGACACCGTGGCCAAGAAGGCGGCGTTCATCCAGCAGGCCGCCGTGACGCTGCGCCTGCCCAACCTGCACGGCATCCACGCCCGGGTCGAGACCCTGGCCGGGCCGTACGACCTGGTGAGCTGCCGCGCCTTCGCCTCGCTGCCGGACTTCACCACCTGGTCGAGCGGCGCCATGGCAGGACACGCCGTGTGGCTGGCCATGAAGGGCAAGCGGCCCGATGACGAGATCGCCGCGCTGCCGGCGGGCGTGCAGGTGTTTCACGTGGAACCTCTCGCCGTGCCCGGCCTGGATGCCGAGCGCTGCATCGTCTGGATGCGCCGCCCGGCGGGTGCGCCGCCGGCCGTCGCTTAAACTCGCTCCTCCAGTTTTCGGGGGGCTTTCATGTTTGGCGTAGCAGATTACGGCGCGTTCGTCGCAGCCATCGTGTTGTTCCTCGCCATCCCCGGCCCCGGCAACCTGGCGCTCATCACCTCCACCAGCAAGGGCGGCGTGCGCGCAGGCTTGGCCGCCACGCTGGGCGTGATGGCCGGCGACCAGGTGCTGATGTGGATGGCGGTGGCGGGCGTCGCCGCGCTGCTGGCCTCGTACCCGGCGGCCTTCCATGCCGTGCAGTGGCTGGGCGCGGCCTACCTGGCGTGGCTGGGCTTCAAGATGCTGACCGCCCAGCCCGGCGGCCAGCCGGTGCTCCACATCGAGCCCCGGCACTACTTCCAGCAGGCGGCGTGGATCACGCTGCTCAACCCCAAGGCCATCGTGTTCTACATGGCGTTCTTCCCGCTGTTCGTGGACCCGGCGCGCCACCAGGGCCTGCTGACCTTCGGCGCCATGGCGGCCACCATCGCGGTGCTCACCTTCCTGTACGGCCTCGTCGTCGTGCTGCTGACCCACCGCCTGGCCGAGCGCATGCGCGCCAACCCGAAGATCGCGCGCGGACTCGAAAAGATCGCCGGCGTCTTCCTCATCGGCTTCGGCATCAAGCTGGCCCTCTCCAAATAATTTCCGCGAAACGAAAGCAGCCATGGCCAAGATTTTTTGCATTGCCAATCAGAAGGGCGGGGTGGGCAAGACCACGACCTCCGTCAACCTGGCCGCGGGGCTGGCCAAGATCGGCCAGGGGGTGCTGATGGTCGATCTGGACCCGCAGGGCAATGCCACCATGGGCTCGGGCGTGGACAAGCGTGCGCTGGAGCTGACGGTGTACGACGTGCTGCTGGAGTCGTCTTCCGTCAAGGAGGCGGCGGTGCTGTCGGAAAAGTGCGGCTACCACGTGCTGGGCGCCAACCGCGAGCTGGCCGGCGCCGAGGTGGAACTGGTGGCCCTGGATCACCGCGAGCGCCGCCTGAAGGCCGCCCTCGCCGAGGTGGACGCGAACTACGATTTCATCCTCATCGACTGCCCGCCGTCCTTGAGCATGCTGACCCTGAACGGCCTGTGCTGCGCCCACGGCGTCATCGTGCCCATGCAGTGCGAGTATTTCGCACTGGAGGGGCTGACCGATCTGGTCAACACCATCAAGCAGGTGCACGCCAATCTGAACAAGGACCTGCAGATCATCGGCCTGCTGCGCGTGATGTTCGACCCGCGCATCACGCTGCAAAGCCAGGTGAGCGAGCAGCTCAAGGACCACTTCGGCGACAAGGTGTTCAACACGGTGATCCCGCGCAACGTGCGCCTGGCCGAGGCGCCGAGCTACGGCCTGCCCGGCGTGGTGTTCGATCCGTCCGCCAAGGGCAGCCAGGCGTTCGTGGACTTCGCCCGCGAGATGGTCAAGCGCGTCAAGCGCATGTAGGCCGCAGCGGATTTTAGCGCCAGATCGCCCCCATGCCGGCGGATTTATTGCCCTTTTTGCTATCAAAAACATAGTATGAAACCAGACAACGTGCTGCTGCTTCCCGGTTGGCAGAACTCCGGGGAAGACCACTGGCAAAGTCGCTGGGAGCGCCTGCACGGCTACCGGCGCGTGGAGCAGCACGACTGGATGCACCCGCTGCGCGGCGACTGGTCCGCCCGCCTGGAAGAGGTCGTGGTGGACGCCGGCGGCCCCGTGGTGCTGGTGGCGCACAGCCTGGGCTGCATCCTCACCGCGTGGTGGGCGGCGCATACCAAGAATGCCCACCGCGTGCGTGGCGCGCTGCTGGTGGCCCCCGGCGACGTGGAGCACCCCGATATCGCGTCCCTGCTGCCCGGCTGGGCCCCCATCGCGCGCCAGCCGCTGCCTTTTCCCGCCGTGCTGGTGGGCAGCCGCAACGACCCCTATTGCAGCTTCGAGCGCGTGCAGGCACTGGGCCGCGACTGGGGCGCGCGCTTCGTCGATGCGGGCGCGCTCGGCCACATCAATGCCGAATCGGGCCTGGGGGACTGGGGCGAGGGCCTGGCATGGCTGCAGCCGTTGCTGCAGGCCCCGGGGCCTGCAGCATGACGACGCCGGCCGCTCCCATCGATCTGCTGGCGCTGTCGCGCTCGGCCCCGCAGGCCTGGCGGTCGCAGGTGTGCGGCGTGGCCGCGGGCGCGCAGGTGAAGGTGCTGCGCATGGATGCGCAGGCCTACCCCGACGAGATCCACGATTTCGACGAGGCCCTGCTGGTGCTGCAAGGGCAGATGAACCTGGAGATCGGCGGGGCCCGCCACATGGTGCAGGCCGGCGAGGTCTTCATCGTTCCCGCGGGCACGCCGCACACCGTGGCGCCCGGCAGCCACGGCACCCTGGTCATCCTCGACCGCTGAACGCATTCCCCGCATCTCTCCCGGCGGCACGAAGGGCCCTTGCCCGCGCCGGCCTTCTTCCTTCGAGAACCGACATAGAAAGCACACCCACCATGGTCACCAAGAAACCCAAGGGCCTAGGCCGCGGCCTAGAAGCGTTGCTGGGCCCCAAGGTCGCGGAAAAGGGCGATGCCGCCCCGCCGCCGCCCGAAGGCACCCCCACCACGCTGGCCCTGGCCGACATGGTGCCCGGCACGTACCAGCCCCGCACGCGCATGGACGAGGGAGCGCTGTACGAGCTGGCCGAGTCGATCAAGGCGCAAGGCATCATGCAGCCGATCCTGGTGCGCCGGCTGGCGCAGGGCGACCACGCGGGCCGCTACGAGATCATCGCCGGCGAGCGGCGCTTTCGGGCCGCGCGGCTGGCGGGCCTGGCCGAGGTGCCGGTGCTGGTGCGCGACGTGCCCGACGAGTCCGCCGCCGCCATGGCGCTCATCGAGAACATCCAGCGCGAGGACCTGAACCCGCTGGAGGAGGCGCAGGGCCTGTCGCGGCTGGTCAAGGAGTTCGGCCTCACGCACGAGCAGGCCGCGCAGGCCGTGGGCCGCTCGCGCAGCGCCGCCAGCAACCTGCTGCGCCTGCTGAACCTGGCCGACCCGGTGCAGACGATGCTGATGGCCGGCGACATCGACATGGGCCATGCGCGCGCCCTGCTGTCGCTGGACCGCGCGGCGCAGATCACGGCGGGCAACCAGATCGCGGCCAAGAAGCTGTCGGTGCGCGAGGCCGAGGCCCTGGTCAAGAAGATCGGCGCCGAGTTCAGCCTGGTGCCGCAAAAGCCCAAGAAGGAAGCCAAGTCGCGCGACCTCAAGCGGGTGGAGGAGGAGCTGTCCGACCTGCTCATGGCCGAGGTCGAGGTGCGCGTGAAGAAGCGCGTCAAGCGCGGCAGCCGCACCGAGGAGATGGGCGAGCTGGCGATCCAGTTCGGCTCGATCGAGGCGCTCAACGGACTGATCGAGCGCCTGCGGGGGTGAGCTGCGCGGGCCCGTGCCCCAGGGTCCGGCATCCAGCGATTTTCAGATAAGAATATGCGGATTCCGGCAATGCACGGGCTTCGCATCAGGGGGCGATCCGTTCGCATCCTGACCAGGTTTCGGCGGGACAAGGGCGAACCATCGGCTTCCATGATCAAGGGAGCCGCGTTCCATGCCAAAACTGTTTTCGTTTCGCCCGTTTCGCCGGTCCTCTGCCGCGTCGCGGGCTGAAACGCCGCTCCCGCCCCCTGCTGCGCCCCCCGCTGCCAGCGCCCCGGCGGGGGCCAGCGCCTCGCTGCAGCATGAGGCCCTGCGCGGGCGCAGCAGGCGCTCCAGCCTGGCCGATCGGATGGCGGCCGAAACTGCAGCCAGCCACCGCGATGGCGCTGGCCCAACGGGTGGCGAGCCAGGGGCCGGCCGGCCGGCCGGCGTGCCCCTGTCCCGCCCACGCACGACCCTGGCGGACTTGCTGGCCCAATCGCCCGACCACGGACCTTCCCCGGCCCGCGCATCCGGACCCGCCCCGGCGCATCCGTCCGAAGGGCCGGCCGCCGAAACGACGGTCCGCCAAGGCGGCGCGGATGCCGTTGTGGCGACCAGCGCTGCGCACGACCCCCTTCAGCGCGTCCCGACGGCGCGTGCGCGCACCACCCTGGCGGACCTGCTGGCCACGCCCGTGGCCCACGAGGAATCTCCAGGCCGTGGGCCCGAGATTGCCCCGGCCTCGCCTCCCGAGGGGCCGGCCGCCGACACCCCGGTGGACGACGGCACCAGCGATGCCGGCACGCAGGCCAGCGAACCCCTGGAGCCGCCTCGGAGCGATCCCAAGCCCCGCGCACGCACGACCCTGGCGGACCTGCTGGCCGCGCCGGGGGCCCACGAGGAATCGCCGGGCCGTGGGTCCGGGATCGCCCCGGCATCGCCCTCCGCAGAGCCGGCCGACGACAGCCCGGTGCGCGGCGACGCGAGCGACGCCGGCGCGCAGGACGGCGAATCCCTGGACCCGCTTCAGAGCATTGCGACGGCGCGCACGCGTATGACATTGGCGGACCTGCTGGCCGAGCCCCCGCCCGGTGGCGCCTTGGAGTCCCCGGAGCCCGAAATCACGCCGGCATCCCCCGATGGTTCACCAGCGCGTCCCGGGTCCGCCGTCACGCCCGAGCGATCGCCATACGCCTTCCTGCCGCCTGCAGCGGTGCTTTCCGGCGCAAAGCCGCCCACCACGGGCCTGCTGGCGCAGGCCACGGCGCGCCCCTGGAGCGTTTCGGCGGGTCTCGGGCCGCTGACTGGTGTGCGTTCGGGCGATGGCCCGCTGCGCAACGCGGCGCCCGCGTTGCCGGAACACGGCCCTGCCGAGGAACTGTCCTTGCCCGCGTTCGGGCAGAAGACCGCCCAGGCGGCACAGGACATTCTGGCGCGCATGGAACAGCCGGCCTTTCCGCTGGAAAAGCGGCCGGCCCGCAGCCGCGCGCACCGGGTGGCGTCCTGGGTGATGCCCTGCATCCGTCCCAAGACCCTGGACGATCTGAAAACGCTGGATACCCACGCCGAGGTGCGCCAGCCTGGCCGCCGCCGCGATCGCACGGAGCCACCGGCGCAGGCCCTTCGGGTGAACCCCGGCCTGGTGGGCGCGGCGGGGCAATGGCTGCATGCCAAGACGCAGGCCGATGCGGCCAAGTTCGCCGTGCAGGAGATCGAACGGCACCAGACCCTGCTGGCGGAGCGGGTGCTTGCGACGGCCGGCGAGGGGATGCCGCAGGAGCCGGTGGCGCAGGCACAGACGCCGTCAGAGACGCCATCACAGACGCCATCACAGACGCCGGCGCCCGGCCTGCGCCATCGCCGCAAGGGCCACGCCGCGCCGCCGCCCGCCGCCCCGGCACCCCACGATGCGGTGGCGGCGTCGCAGCGGGCCGTGGCCCAGGCGCTGGCCAAGGCCCGCGAGGTCGCCCAGGCCGCCGTGGACGCCCTGGAGCAGACCCGCGTGCTCTGCGAGGCGCAGGAGCAGGAGACGCTGGAAGGCATTTACCAGCACCCGCCCGGCTTTGCCGAGTCACCCGAGGCCCTGGCGCTCGGCGAGGGCCTGCGAAGCACCGTGGCCGGCTTGCCGCAGGACATGCCCAAGGATGCCTTGCCCCGGGCGGTGGCGGTCGAGCAATGGTCCCTGGCGCTGTCCATGGTGGCGCAGGGCGACGCGGCCCGCGCCACCGGCATGCTCGCCGCGATGCGCGAGCGTCCCACGCTGGACTGGATGCCGCAGCCGGGGGACCGCGCCCCCGACCCCGCCTCGTCCTCGTCGAGCGCCGATGCGGACGTGCGGGCCCTGTTCCGCAGGGTCGCGGAAAAGCCGCGCGGCGCGGAGTTGCTGCACGGGCTCGGGCCCGCCGGCCAACCCGCGCTCGAAGGCGCCGCGCTGCATGCGATGCGCACCTGCTGGCGCGCGGATGCGGCCGCGGCCGGCGAGCCCGACCCTGCCGTGCGCGAGTGGCTCGCCCAGGCCCGCGACGTGGCCGTGCACCATGCCCGCGGGCTGCCGGTGGACGACTTCACCGACGTGGCGCTCGGCGCCTACAACGCGGTGCGCAACGGCTACGTCTCCAATGCGCCCGGCAGTCCGTACGACCGGCAGAACGAGCGCATGCTCAAGCTCACGCGCGAGTGGGTGCAGCGCATCGACCAGACGCAGCGCACCCTGGCCGAGACCCTGCTGCCCTCCAAGGGCAAGACCCCCTTCAGCCCCAAGAACATCGCCATGGCGACCGACCAGTCGGAGGCCTTCGGCATTCCCACGCAGCGGCTGCGGGCCGACGCCCAGGTGCGGCAGTCGGCCGAGCGGCTGCTCGAGCTGGCGCAGGCCGGCTGGCACCAGGCCGCGGCCGTGGACCCCGGGGCTGCCGACGAGGCGCGTGGCTTCGAGGCCGCGGTGCAGGCGTTGGCCCACCACATCGCGCACTACCCTGGCGACCACGTGAGCCAGGCGCGGCTGGGCCGGCGGGATTTCGACGCCATCCGGGCGGCGGCCGCGCAGTCGCTGGACCCGGCAGCCCCTCCCGCCAGGAAGGGCTGGCGCGGGGCGCTGGGCCGAACCCCCAGGCCGCCGAAACTGCCCCCCCTGTTCGAAGAGATGGCCAGGAAAGGCGCCACCGCCGGGGAGGCGTTGGCGTGCGCGGTGCAGATGCTGTTGTCGCCTTCCGGCCCCGAGCTTCCCGAGGGCGTGGCCGAGGCGTTGCACGAGGCGCTCGGCCTGGGCGAGATGCAGGCCAGCGTGGAAGCTGCCCGCACGCGGGTGTTCGACGATCCGCAGGATGTCGCGGACTTCCTGCAGCCCATGATCGAGGGCTTTCAGCTGCGCCAGCGCATCAAGCTCGCCGGCGGCGGCACGGCCGGAGTGGGCGTGCCGCTCCTGCCCTATGCGCCGCCGGTGGAGAAGCTACTGCTGGACGTGCAGGCCAACTATTCGCGCAAGGACGAGGCCTACGTGCAGTTGTTCATGCCGCTCATCGGCATGGAGCTGTCGTTCGGCGAGACGGTGACGCACGCCGTGGACGCGCGGGCAAACGTGGGCCCGCGCTGGAGGTTCAAGAAGCTGTTCACGGCGGCCCTGGGCGTGCGCACCAAGGGCAGCCGGCAGCAGGCCGCCAGCGAGGCCACGCTGCTGCGCTTTTTGCGCCGGCGCGACCAGGAGGAGACGATGAAGGCCCACATGGCCGAGGCGGTGAACAGCCTGGCACGCTGGGACCGCATCCCCGCCACCAAGGGCCCAGGCTATGCCGGACCCATGGAGGCCCTGCTGGCGCGCTGCCCGTCGATCTCGATCTCCGAGTTCACCTCCGGTGCCCGCACCACGGCGGGCGAGATGCGCGCGGCCGCGACCCTCGCAGGGGGCAAGGCGCCTTCGCGCCAGAAGGCGGTCTCGCTGGGCGCGGGCGGCACGCTCGGCGTGGTGGGGCGGATGGAGCGCACGAGCAACTGGACCGACGAGCGACTGGGCAGCGTCACCGTGTCCGGCGACAAGGGCAGCACCGCGAAGCAGACGGTGGCCATGAACGCCACGGTCTCCGCCGGCCTGCCGGCCTTCCTGGCCAACCAGCCCATCGGCACGGAACGCACGGTCGACGCGCAAGGCGCCGAGCAGGTCAAGGCCAGGTACGGAACGGTGCGCGGGGCCGCGAACCCGGGCTTCATCGACGCCAGCCGCGAGCTTTACGTGCAACTGGAGCGCCACGGACTGTCGCCCTTCACCATCAACGGGCGCCAGGATGCGGACATCGACCGGCACTATGCGAGTCCCCGCGAAATTCTGGAGGAGTTGAGGCTCAACCGCGAGCGCTGGCTGGAGCGCTGCCTGGAAACCTTGCAGGCCGATGAGCACGGCGACAAGGACACGCCCGCCAACCGCGCCCTGGCGCAGGCCCGCCTGGAGGCGTTCGAGGCCGACCTGGAGCACCTGGGCGAGACCAGCGGCATCTGCCAGTACAACATCAACTATTCGATGCGTGGCCAGGCTGCTGCGTGGATCGACGGGCTGGCGCTGTCGCGGTCGCTGGCGCGCGAGCGGGGCGACGGGCAGGCCTATGCGCAAGGGGCCACGGCGCTCATCGACCAGGTGGTGCAGGGGCCGGCCACGTTCCGCCCGCTCACGCACATCGTGCGCGAACGCAGCCGCCAGACCGCCGACGGCTGGGGACTGAACTATCTGCTGCGGCGCCAGGCGCTCAACAGCGTGGAGGTCCAGCGCACCGCGGCGCAGTATCCACCGCCGTGAGCGGGCATCCATCGCCGTGCCGCGTGGAGCGCGGCGCCGTAGCGCCCGCTCGCGGCGTTCAGCAAGGGGGCTCGCCGTGGCCCCAGGGGGCGCCCCGGCGCTCCAGCACGCCGATGGCCACGAAGCCGCACAGCACGGCGAACCACAGCGTAGCCATGCGGATGCCCACGGCCGCCAGCGTGGCCAGGCCCAGCGGCACGGCGTGCAGCGCCAGCAGGGCGACCACGGTGGCCTCGGTGGTTCCGATGCCAGCCGGCAGCATGGACGCGGCGCCGGCCAGCATGGCGGTGGGGTAGAGGGAGGCGGCGGCGCGCCACGGCAGCCCCATGCCCAGTCCGCGCAGCAGCCAGGCGAACGACAGCGCCACCAGGCCCCACGCGGCCAGGCCCAGGCCCAGCGAAATCCCCAGGTCCAGCGGGTGCAGCCACGCCTTGCAGCCGGCCAATCCCAGCGCCAGGGCCCGCACCGCGCGCGACAGGCGCGGCCAGCCGCGGCGGCGCAGCCGGGCGGCACCGCGCAGCAGCCATGCGGGCCGTGCCGCCACCAGCACGACGGCGCCGATCATGCCCGCCACGAACGCCACCAGCACCGCGAACAGCGGCAGCGCGGGGATGGCCAGCGCCGCCAGCAGCACCACGCACAGCAGGTCGAACGCGCGCTCGTACACGAAGGCCGAGACGGTGCGCGCCGCCGGCACGCCGGCGCGCGCGAAGTAGCGCACGCGCACCAGCTCGCCCACCTTGCCGGGGGTGGCGGTGAAGGCGAAGCCCGAGAGGTAGGCCAGAAAGCCCGCACCCCAGGGCACGGCGTGCCCCGCGCGGGCCAGCAGCCAGCGCCAGCGCAGGTAGCGCAGCAGGTACGAGGCGAAGGCGACCGCCGCCATCGAGGGCATCCAGGCGAGCACCTGCGGCAGTTGCGCGAAGACCTGGTTGCGAGCGTCGGCCCACACCAGGGCGGCCACGTAGGCCGCCGTGCAGGCCCCGGCCGCGGCGACGGCGTGGCCGGGCTTCATGCGCGGTCGGCGAAGGACCAGCGCTTGTGGCCCAGGTAGCTCGTGAACACCGGCACCGCCACGCCCACGGCATGGGCGATCTCGGGCACGAAGGCGGTCACGCCCAGGGCGGGCAGCACCTGGCGCGCCAGCAGCAGGCTCACGGCCCAGGTCTGCGCCACCGCCACGAGGTTCACCAGCACGAAGAACGCGGCGGACTTGCGCACCGACTGCTGGCTGCCCTGGAACACGAAGGCGCGCGCCAGCAGGAAGGCCGTGACCATGCCCACGCCGTAGGCCAGCACCACGGCGTAGGAAAACGGCATCCACTGGTTGAGCACGATGCGCGCGATGAAGTTGGCGAGCGCGGCCAGGCCGCCCGTCACCAGGAAGGCCACGAACTGCCGGGAGCGGAACTGCGCGAGCATGCGGGGCCTAGACCGGTGCCGCAGCCGCCTGCGCGGCCATCTGGCGCCCGAAGCCGATGCTCTCGGAGATGCCGCGGTCCTCGGGGTAGTAGTAGGACGTGTCGGCCACCCACAGGCCGCGCACGGGCAGCTGCACGGGCGGCAGGCTGTCCAGGTAGTTGGGCGGGCAGATGGGCTGGGCGTAGCGGTAGCGGCTGGCGCGCAGGGCCAGGAAGTCGCTGTCCTGCAGTTTCGGGTTGATGGCCTTCAGGTAGCGGCGCACCTTGTCGAGGAAGGCCGCGTCGGGCTCGGCGAACTTGGGGTGCTCGCCGGGCATGTAGAACGGCACGTACACCACCGACTCCGCCAGCGGGCGCAGGTTGCTGTATTCGACCAGGCCAGGAATGTCCATGTCCGGATCGTTCACGTTGAGCCAGAAGTTCTCGGTCAGCGGCTGGCGCAGCTTGGCGATCACGCAGACCACGGCGATGTTCTGCAGCGCGCCGTACTGCGCCAGCAGCGCGGGCGGGAGGTCGGGCATGGTGCGCGGCACGTAGGGCAGGGGGATGGTGCTCACCACCTTGTCGAAGGCCTCGAAGCCCTGGGCGGTCTCCACGCCCTGCACGCGCGTGGCGTCCATGCGCACGCGGGTGACGGGCGTGGACAGGCGGATCTCGCCGCCGTGGCGCTGGATGTCGGCCACCATGCCGTCCAGCAGCGTGGCCGAACCGCCATCGAGGTGGCCGAGCTTTTCGCGCATCAGGCTGTAGCGCGAGCGGCCGATGCGGCGGATGCGGCTCCAGATCCACGCGGCGGACAGGTTGCCGGCATGGTCGTAGAACTTGTAGTCGAACAGGCGCCGCCACAGCACCTCGTAGGCCTCCTTGCCCACCCAGCGGCGGATCCAGCCCGTGGCCTCTTCGCCGTCGAGCGGCTTCCAGTCGGTGCGCTTCGTGGACAGGAACGCGTGCAGGCCGTAGCGGAACTTGGCGACCAGGCCCAGACCCTGAAAGCGCAGCAGCGCCACCGGGTTGCCCCAGGGCTGCAGGCGCTTTTGGAACCAGTAGCCCATGCGCGTGGCGCGCCAGCGCATCCGGTCCGAAAGCCCCAGCTCGTCGAGCATCTGCAGGAAGGCGTGGTCGGAGGTGCAGTGGAAGTGGTAGTAGCGCTCGATGGGCAGGCCGTCGAAGTCGAACATCGCGGTCATGCCGCCCACGCGGTCGTCGGCCTCGAAGATCACGGGCCGGTGGCCGTCGCGCGCGAGCTGGTAGGCCACGGCCAGGCCCATGGGGCCGGCGCCCAGCACGGCGATGCGTTGGCCCGGCGCAGCGGCCGTGGATGCGGAAGGAGAGGGGGTCTGCGCGCTCATCAGAACTCCAGCACCACGCGGCTGTATTCCGGGTGGTTGAAGGTTTCGTGGATGGCCTCGGCGAAGGGCGTGGCGCGCACGCCGAAGATGCCGGGCCAGTCGATCACCTCGAACTCGTCGTGGGCCACCAGCGCCTTGAGCTGGTCGGCGGTGAACGGCGGGTCCTTGTCGAACAGCGCCCACACCTTGAGCAGCAGGTAGAAGAGGCCGTAGGGGATCTTCACGATCCAGGCGCCCGCGCCCGTGGCGGCCTTGATCTGGCGAATGATGTCGATGTAGTCCACCTTCTCCAGCCCCGTGATGTTGAACACGCCGCCCACGCGGCGCTCCTCGATGCAGCGCACGATGATGCGGCAGAAGTCCGCCGCGTACAGCGGCTGGCGCATGTAGCGGCCGCTGCCCGGTATGGGGAACACCGGCACCTTGCGCATGAAGCGCGACAGCCAGCCCAGGTGCTTGCGGTCGAACCAGCCGAACATCAGCGTGGGCCGCAGCACCACGCAGGGAATGCCGCTGTCCAGCACCATCTTTTCCTGCGCGCGCTTGGTCTCGGTGTAGTGGTCCTGGGCGACCGACTCGACCACCGAGGAGCTGATGTGCACGGTCTGCGGGATGCGGTGGCGCTGGATCAGATCGAGGATGCGGCCGGTGGAGGTGAGGTTGTTGCGCACGAACGGGTCGGCCTGCGGCGCGCCGATCTGCGCCTGCAGCATGACCACCACGTCCGCGCCCTCGAAGTGGCGCTCCCACGCGCCGGGCTCGGCCAGGTCGGCGTCCTCGGCCACGATGTCGGGGTGCACTTGGCGCAGGATGGCGAGGTTGCTCGCGTGCTTGTCCAGCACGACGAGGTTGTGATAGCCGTGCAGCTTCAAGTGGGCCACGAGGTTCTGGCCCACGAGGCCGGCGCCTCCCGGCAGGATGATTTTGGCGTTCTTCATGGTGTTGGTTTTTCTCGGCGGGTTCGTGGCGCTCATTGCGGCGCCGGTATCTGCAGGGCCACCGAGCAGTCGGTGCCGGGTGCGGTCAGGGTCACGGCGGTGGGCAGCGCCTCGGGCGCGGCCTGCAGGTAGGCGGTGAAGGTCAGGTAGCGTGCGGGCGCATGGGGGCCGCCGGGCGCGCCCAGCTTGCGCCAGCGGTGGGGAACGCCCAGGCCCACCACGGTGCCATCGGGCGCGACGAGGCGCATCGATGGCGGCGGCGCGTCGCCTTCGGAGGGCAGCAGCGCGCCGCTCACCGAGACGAAGCGCGGGTCGCCGGGCACGCGCTGCACCCAGTCCACGAAGGCCGTGCAACGGGCGGGCGGCACGTCCGTGTGCGAGCCCAGGGCCGTGGCGGCGTCGGCGAGCGGCGGCCGGCCGAAGATCGAGTGGCCGTGCTGGCGGGCCTTGGCGACGATGCGCTCGCCCAGGGCCCGGTCCCAGATCAGCATGCCGATGCGCCGCTCGTCGTGCACGCCCATCGCCAGCGCCAGCGCGCCGGTCATGCGCAGGTGCGCGACATCGCTGCGCCGGGTCTCGCGCAGCTGCACCGACAGCATCTGCACCAGCACGACCACCAGCAGCACGGCGGCGCCGGCGCGCGCGAGGCCGCGCAGGGCCAGCACACGCGGGGCGTACAGCACCCCCAGGGCGGCCCAGGCCATCATCGTGGGCGTGGTGTACCGGCTGGCCAGCGAGCCCTCCATGCTGAACTGCAGCCGGCCGCTGGCGGTGGCGAAGGCGATGCCCGCCACGAAGGCCACGAAGGTGAGCAGCGACAGCTCCAGCGTGTGCGTGCGCGGGGCGCGCAGCGCGGGCACCAGGCGAGCCAGCGCCAGCACGGTGAACAGCACGCCGAAGGCCTGGCTGATCCACATCGTCTCCATCTTGCGCGCCAGGTGCTGGAACGGGCTGCCCAGGTATTGCAGCGTGTACTGCAGCAGGCCCAGCGGCCGGCTCTGCAGCATGGCCAGCAGGCCGGGGCGGGGCGTCGGCGCGGCGAAGTCCGCCATGTACACGCCGATGCCCACGGCGCCCAGCAGCGCCAGCAGCGCCACGCGGCGCCAGCCCATGCGCGCCACGGCGGCGTAGAGCGCCATCATGGGCAGCGCCATGATGCCGTTGGCCATGGTGCCGATGCTCAGCACGCCCAGGGCGCAGCCGCCGGCGAACCAGCCCACGTCCTGCGGCGCCTGCGTGGCGCGGTACAGGCAGTACAGCCCGGCCAGCGGCAGCCACTGGGCCAGGAAGAACTGGCTCTGGAACGCCCAGGTGAGGTTTTCCTGCTGCACCCACGACAGCAGCCAGACGGACAGCAGCGCTAGGGCCGCCACCGACGCCGTGCGGGTCATCGGCCCCAGGCGCGCCTTCAGGAAGGCCCAGAAGGTGGCGATGCTGCCCGCCACCAGCAGGTAGTTGACCGCGATCAGGAAGGCCTGGGTGCCGCCGAACCAGCGGTATTCCATCCAGAACAAGGCCTTGGACAGCACGATGCGGTGCTCGTTGAAGAGCCGCCACCACGCCTGCCAGCCGGCGCCATCGCGCACGTCGGCATAGAACTCCAGTGCGCCCCACATGTCCCAGATCGGCACGGACGTGAAGGTGCGCCAAGCCGCCACGGCCGTCACCAGGGCAAAGAGCGTGGCATAGCCCGCAAGGGCCACCGCCGCCCAGAGGCGGCGGCGTTCATGGGTCCATGGCATGGGTCAGATGTCCATCTTGTGGAAGACCGCGCGCGGCAGGTTGCGGATCACGGCCATGATGAGCGCCCATTTCGCCGGGGCATAGACCACGGGCGTGCCGCGGGCCATGCCGCGCACCACCGCCTGGGCCACCTGCTCCACGCTGGCGAGCTTGGCGCCGCGCGCCTTGAGGTGCGCCGTCATCGGCGTGTCGGTGGGGCCCGGCTTGATGAGCACCACCTTCACGCCCGAGCCCGCCAGGCGGTGCTGCAGGCCTTCGGCGTAGCGCTCCACCAGGCCCTTGGCGGCGCCGTACACGTAGTTGGATTTGCGGCCGCGGTCGCCGGCCACCGAACCGATGATGCCGATCGTGCCCCGCCCCGCCACCTGCATCGCTCCGGCGAACGCCTCTGCGCACAGCGCGGGTGACAGGCCGTTGACGGCCATGGCCTGCTCGGCGCTGGCCAGATCGCCCTGGCACCGGGCCTGGTCGGGCAGGCTGCCGTGGGCGATGAGCACGGTGTCCGGCACGCCCTGCGCCACCAGGTGCTGCACCAGCGCGGCGATGGAGGCCGCCTGCGTCACGTCGCCGGCCATCACGTCGATGCGGGCCTGGGGCTGGCGCACCTGCAGGTCGTCGGCCACGCCCTGCAGGCGGGCCGCGTCGCGCCCCACGAGCACCACGCGGCCGATGCCGCCGGCCTGCAGCCATTGGCGCGCGCAGTGCTGCGCGATCAGCGAGGTGGCGCCGACGATCACGAGGGTCTGCGGTGCGTTGCTGGCGTTGTTGTTCTGCATGTTGGCGGTGAGTTCGTTCTTGTCTTGGAGAAAAAGCCGCAGGTCAGTCGCCCATCAGGCGCCGCGACATCGCGGACCGGATGTTCGGGTCGCGGTACGGAAGGAATTGGGCGAGCTTCGGGTAGCCGGCCTCGAACAGGGCGCGCGGCATGCGCGCGTCCTTGGCGGGGTAAAGGCGCCCGCCGGCCTCGGCCACGACGGCATCGAGCCGGTCGAACAGCCGCAGCGTGCGCTCGCCGAGGTTGGGAAAGTCGAGCGCCAGCGTGACGCCCGGCTGCGGAAAGCTCAGCAGGCCCACCGATTCGCGGTCGCCGAACGTCTTGAGCACGCCCAGGAAGCTGCCCTGGCCCGACGCGGTGATCTCGCGCAGCAGGGCGCCCACGGCATCGGGGCCGTGCGGGCGGGGCACCACGCACTGGTACTGGTAGAAGCCCCGGCGGCCGTAGATGCGGTTCCATTCCTGCAGGTTGTCCAGCGGGTAGGAGAACGGTTCGTAGTGCTGAAGCGCGCGGCCGGCGCGACGGCGGTTCAGGTGGTAGTACGCCGCGTTGAAGGGGCGCAGGCTCAGGCGGTTGACCAGCGAGACGGGCGGCGCGAACGGCACGGTGCGCTGGCGGTCCTTCGGGGCGGGGCCGTGCTGGGATTCGGGCGCGGCGGCATTGGCGCGCAGGAAGATGCCGCGCGTGGCGCCGGCCCGGGCGCCCGAGAGGCAGTCGATCCACGAGACGGTGTGCTCCCAGCCGGCCTCGGAGGCATCGGCGAGGGCGAAGAACTCGCCCAGCGAGCCGTAGGGCAGGGTTTCGGTGTCCAGCCAGGGGCCGGGCACCCGCCGCAGCCGCAGCGTGGCCTGGGTGACCACGCCGGTCAGGCCCAGGCCGCCCACCGTGGCTGCGAACCAGTCGGGGTGCAGCTGCGGGCCGCAGCGGATCGACAGCCCGTCGGTGCGCAGCAGCCGCAGTTCCTGCACGTGGTCGCCGAAGGAGCCATGTACATGGTGGTTCTTGCCGTGCACGTCGTTGGCGATGGCGCCGCCCACGGTGGCCAGCTGGGTGCCCGGGGTCACGGGCAGCATCCAGCCGCGCGGCACGAAGGTGCGCTGGATGTCGCGCAGCAGCATGCCGGCCTCGCAGGTCAGGTCGCCGGTGGCTTCGTCCCAGGCGATGAAGCGGTCCAGCCCGCGCAGCGACCACAGCGCGCCGCCGGGGTTCAGGCACACGTCGCCGTAGCTGCGGCCCATGCCGAACGCCAGCCCGTGCTGGCCGGGCTCGCGCGGCAGGTGCGCGAGCGGGCGCTCGGCCAGGATGCGCAGATCGTGGTCGTCGGCGCTCAGGCGGCCCCAGGAGCGCACGGCTACCACGGCAGTCCCAGGGCGGCGGCGACCATCGCCAGGCTGAACAGCGCGCCCGCGGCCAGGCTGGCGCGGTCCTTGAAGGCGAAGACCAGCGGGTCGTCATGCATCTGCCCGCGCACCGCGCGCAGCCACATCCAGCTCACCCAGAACACCATCACCGGCACGGCGGCCCAGATCATCTCCGGCGCGCGGTACATCAGCAGCACCGATTCGCTGTTGAGGTACAGCGCCAGCACCACCACGGCCGTGTAGCCGGCGGCGATGCCCAGGTTCTGCACGATGGGTGCGTCCGAGGTGAGGTAGCCGCGCCCGTGCGCCTGCGTCTTGCCCGCGGCCTGCTGCACCATCAGCTCGGCATAGCGCTTGACGAAGGCCAGCGACAGGAAGAGAAAGCCCGAGAACGCCAGCAGCCAAAACGACAGCGGCTGCGTGATGGCGTAGGCGCCCGCCACGATGCGCAGCGTGTAGAGCACCGCCAGCGCGATGCAATCGACCAGCACCCAGCGCTTGAGCGCGAGCGAATACGCCCAGGTGATGGCGAAGTACCCCAGCAGCCAGCCGAAGAACCCCTGGCCCACCTGCCAGGCCAGCGCGAAGCTCGCCGCTGTGAGCACCGGCACCAGGGCCACGCCCTGCCAGGCAGCCAGCGCGCCCGAGGCGAAGGGCCGCAGGCGCTTGCGCGGGTGCCGGCGGTCGCTTTCCAGATCGAGCAGGTCGTTGGCCACGTAGACCGACGAGGCGCACAGGCTGAAGGCCAGGAAGGCCACCAGCAGCAGGCCCCAGGCCTCGCCGTCGGCCACGCGGTGGGCCGCCACCAGCGGCACGAACAGCAGCAGGTTCTTGAGCCACTGGTGCAGTCGCAGGGCCTTGCGCCAGGGCTTGAGGCCCGCGGGCTCGCGGGGAAAGCGTTCGGCCACGTTGCCGTGCGCCTCGGCCCGCCGGGTGACGGCGCCCGAGGCATTGACCACGATGGCCGAGCGCGCGGCCTGCCACACCGGCACGTCCGCCTGCGAGTTGCCGGCATAGTCGAAGCCGCGCTCGCCAAAGGCCTGCACCAGCGCGGCGGCCTTGGCCCGCCCGGCGAGGTTGGTGGCGCCATCGCTGGCCATGACCTGGTCGAAGCACCCCAGGTGGGCGGCGATGGCCTGCGCCACCGAGCAGTCGGAGGCCGTGCACAGCACGGTGCGCCGCCCGGCCGCGTGCTGGTTGCGCAGCCACTGCACGAAAGGCACGTTGTAGGGCAGCGTGGCCACGTCCATCTGCACCCGCTGCCCGATCTCCTGCTTGAGCGCCGCCTTGCCCCGCGCCAGCCACACGGGCAGGGCCAGCGCGCGCCACGGCCCGTCCCGCAGCAGCTGCAGCGACGATTCGTGCAGCATGTCCGTCAGGATGAGCGTGCCGTCCAGGTCCACCACCAGGGGCGGTTCCGAAGACGGGCCCGGGGTGGGCAGGGACGAATCGAGGGGCGGGCGCAAAAGGAACCTTTGGTGGAATGGCGTGATGGGGAGGCGCGGCGCATTGGTAACGCTCTGTGCGCAATGGCAACAGGACATTGTAAAAGCCGCCATCCACACCGCCGGCACCGCCGCCCCGGCGTTACACCCTGCCCGCACGGGTGTGGCGAAGATGCCGCAGCCCGCCCGCCACCCCCGCCGCGCTCAGCCTTGCAGCATGTACGACACGTCCGGTTCGCGCTGCGTGGCGATGAAGCGCTCGAACCGGCGCGATTCCAGGTGGAAGATCCCGACCCGGTCGTTGTCCTGGCTCACGAAGGCCCAGGGCCGGGTGGGATGCAGGCTGACCGCGATGGGGCGCGCGTCCATGGGAATGTGGGCCTGCTCGGCGAGCGTCGCCGGGTCCACGATGGACAGGCTGCGGTCGCCGTAGTGGGACACCAGCAGCCGGCCGTCGCGGCAGCGGTAGATGCGCGTGGGGTCGTTGCGCGCGGGTGCGCTGCGCACGACCTTCATGGTGGCCGTGTCGATGGCGCACAGCGTGTTGCTCCAGCGGCAGGTGACGTACAGCGTGCGCTCGTCCGCGCTGAGCACGTTGCCTTCGGGCTTGTCGCCGGGCACGCAGGCCACGGGCGTGAACGCGGCGTCGTGCGGCCTGAACTGCGTCACCGAGTGCGTGAGCAGGTTCATCGCGTAGGCCGTCTGGCCGTCCCGGGTGAGCGCGAACAGGTGGCTCTTGATGCCGCCCACCGGCACTGCGCGCCGCACGGCGGTGTCGGTCTCGGGCCGGTCCAGCACGGCCAGCTGCGCGCGGTCCTCGCTCAGCACATAGAGGCGGCCCGACTGGTCCATCTGGATGCCGTGCAGGCGGTTGAACGGCGCCAGGTCGATGGTGCGCGCCAGCGTGCGCGTGGCCAGGTCGATCTGCAGCACGCTGGTGCCGCCCGGGCCCGGGTGCCCCGAGGTCTCCACGCCGTAGTGGCCTACGTAGGCGTACCGCTGCGCCGCGTCCACCACGAATTCGTGCGGGAACGGGGGCAGGGCGATGGTGTGCAGCCGCTCGCCGCTGGCGATGTCGTAGTGGCTGATGCAGTGGCTCGATTTCTCGATCAGCAGCAGCACCTCGCGCGGCGCGCGCCCCGCCGGCGCCTGGGCGAGGACCGTGGCCGGCCCCAGGGTGGATGCGGCCAGCGAAAGGCCGGCGGTCTTCAGAAGCTCCCGACGTTGCATGGTATTGGTCTCCCTTGGTGTGGATCGAACGGCGCCCTGGCGGTCGCGCGGCGGGCGCATCGCCGCTTTTCTTGCGCGCTTTCAGCGCCCCCAGCGCAGCACCAGCGGATCGAGCCGCCGCGCGATGCCGATGAGCTGGCGGCGCACCTCGGGGTGCATCGGCGGCCAGGGCGCGCGCGGCGCCTCGCAGGCGATCACGCCGCCTTCCTTCATGAGCGCCTTGGCGGCCAGGAAGCCCGCCTGGCGGTTCTCGTGGTTGATGAGCGGCAGCCAGCGCTGGTAGTGGGCGAAGGCCGCGTCCGCATCGCCCTGGCGGTGCGCCTGGAGGATGGGGCGGATGCCGTCGGCAAAGCCCGCGCCGGTCATGGCGCCGGTGGCGCCGGCCTCCAGGTCGGCCAGCATGGTGATGGCTTCCTCGCCGTCCCACGGGCCTTCGATGGCCTCGCCGCCCAGGGCGATCAGCTCGCGCAGCTTCGTGGCGGCGCCGGCCGTCTCCATCTTGAAGTAGCACACCTGCTCGATCGTCGTCGCCATGTCGGCCAGGAAGGCGGGCGACAGCGGCGTGCCGGCCGCCGGTGCGTCCTGGACCATGATGGGAATGCCGATGGCGTCCGACACGCCCTGGTAGAAGGCGCGCACCGGCGCCTCGCCGAAGCGGAAGGTGGCGCCGTGGTAGGGCGGCATGACCATGACCATCGCCGCGCCCATGTCCTGCGCGCGCCGACTGCGGGCGGCGCAGACGGCGGTGCTGGTGTGCGTGGTGGTGACGATCACCGGCACGCGGCCGGCGACGTGTTCCAGCGCGGTGCGCGTCAGCACCTCGCGTTCGTCGTCCGACAGCAGGAACTGCTCGGAGAAATTGGCCAGGATGCACAGGCCGTCCACGCCCGAGTCGATCATGAAGTCCAGGCAGCGCCTCTGGCTGGCCAGGTCCAGCGTGCCGTCTTCGTGGAACGGGGTGGGCGCGACGGGGAAGATGCCGCGGTAGCGGGGGTTGGAGAGGCCGGGCATGGCGTGTCCTTCGCGTCTATTCCACGATGTCGAACTGGTCGAGGTACTCGGTCTTGAGCGAAAGGCCCAGGCCCGGCACGTCGTCCTGGAGCTGCAGGAAGCCGTTCTCCGCGACGGGCTCGCCGTCGAAGAGGTACCAGAACAGCTCGTTGCCCACCTCCACGTCGAAGATGGGAAAGTACTCCGCCATGGGCGAGGCCAGCGTGCTCATGGTCAGGTGGTAGTTGTGCATCTGGCCCGCGTGCGGAATCACCGGCACGGAATGCGCCTCGCACAGCGCGTTGATCTTGTGCGCGGCGGTGATGCCGCCCACCCGGTTGGTGTCGTACTGCACGACGCTCACGGCTTTTTTGTCGAGCAGCTGCTTGAAGCCGTACAGGCCGAACTCGTG
Organism: Acidovorax sp. GBBC 1281; assembly: GCF_028473645.1. Taxonomy (NCBI): domain Bacteria; kingdom Pseudomonadati; phylum Pseudomonadota; class Betaproteobacteria; order Burkholderiales; family Comamonadaceae; genus Acidovorax; species Acidovorax sp. GBBC 1281. The sequence goes on along the minus strand of NZ_CP097269.1, from coordinate 5,561,061 downwards.
CTCGCCGCCCGAAATGGGGATGATGTTCATCGCGTTCAGTTCGGCATAGCCGTCGATGTCGTCGGCGATCACGGGTTCCTCCAGCCAGCGCGGCTCGAACTTCGCGAGTTTGGGCAGCATGCGCTTGGCGTATTCGAGGTTCCAGCCCATGTAGCACTCGAGCATCAGGTCGGTGTCGTAGCCGATGACCTCGCGGATGGCTTCGACCGACTTCAGGTTCTCCTGCACGCCGTGCTGCAGGTGCGCGGGGCCGTAGCCGAAACGCATCTTGAAGGCCTTGAAGCCCTGGTCGAGGAAGGTTTTCGCCTCGTCCTGCATCGCCTTCAGGTCGGTGCGGTAGAGCTTGCTGTAGTAGCAGGGGATCTTCTCCTTGGTGCGGCCGCCCAGCAGCTTGAACACGGGCTTGTTCACGCTCTTGCCCAGGATGTCCCAGATCGCCAGGTCCACCGCCGAGATGGCGGCCATGGCCACGCCCTTGCGGCCCCACGCATGCGTGCTGCGGTACATGCGCTGCCACAGGTACTCGTAGTCCCACGGGTCGTGCCCGATGACCAGGGGCGCGAGGTACTCGTCGATGATGGCCTTGGCGATCTTCGGCGCCAGTGCCACGTTGCCGAGGCCCACGATGCCGTCGTCGGTCTCGATCTCGACCACTGTCCACGCATGGAAACGGAAGGTGCTCATGCTCTCGGCCGGCGAATACAGCAGGTCCATGGCGTTGGAGCAGAAGTGGCCCTGCGGCGGCACGGTTTGGCCCTTCCACTGGAACACACGGGCGCGGACGGATTGGATTTTCATGGCGGTGTCTCTGAATGGTGGGAAGGGGGTCAGGCGGCGGCCAGCGCCTTGGCGCGCTGCGCGCTGCCCATGCGGCAGGCGATCTGGAAGGCCTGCCAGGTCGCTTCGGCGCTGGCCCGGCCCTGGCCGGCGATGTCGTAGGCCGTGCCGTGCGCGGGCGTGGTGATCGGGATCGGCAGGCCGCCCTGCACCGTGACCCCGCGCGAGAAGCCCAGCAGCTTGATCGCGATCTGGCCCTGGTCGTGGTACATGGTCACGATGGCCTGGTACTCGCCGGCCTGCGCCTTCAGGAAGATGGTGTCGGCCGGAAACGGGCCGTGGAAGGGCGTCGGCGTGGGCCAGTCGCGCGCCTGCAGCGCCTGCACGGCGGGCGCGATGGTGTCGATCTCCTCGCGCCCGCACACGCCGCCGTCGCCGCCGTGCGGGTTGAAGGCGGCAATGGCCACCTTCGGTGCCGCCACGCCGCTGGCGAGCAGCGAGCGGTAGATCAGCTCGGCCGCCTGCTGGATGCGCTCCACGCTCAGGTAGCTCGCCACGTCCTTGAGCGGCACGTGCGAGGAGATGCGCGAGGTCCACAGGTCGCCCAGCGTGTTGAACTCGCAGAAGTAGCCGGTCACGCCCAGGTGCTGCGCGAAGTGGTGCAGCTCGTCCTCGTGCTGCATGCCGCCCATCTTCATGGCCTGCTTGTTCAGCGGCGCAAAGCAGATGGCGTCGATGTCGCCGGCCAGCGCCGCATCCATGCAGCGGTCCAGCACCTGCAGCACCGAGCGGCCCCCGGCCGCCCCGGCGCGGCTGCGCTGCACGTCGGCCGGGGCCACCGTGTCCAGGGCCAGGAAGGCGGGCCGGGCGGTGCCGGCACGGCCCCGCACATCGGCCAGCGCGCCCACGGCATCGGTCGCAACCTGCACGCCGGCGATGCGCTGGCCGTCCTCCCACAGCCAGGGGTCGCCCACCAGCACGGTGTTGGCCCGCTGCGCGGTCTCGGGCCTGGCCAGCAGGCGGGCGATGAGTTCGGGGCCGATGCCGGCGGGGTCGCCGAGCGTGAGGGCCACCACGGGGCGGTCTTGCGTGTTCATGGGCGGCTTGTCCTGCTAGTCGATGCGGATGTTGTTCTTGCGGATGAGGTCGCCGTAGCGCTTGAACTCGGCGTTCTGGAAGGCGATGAACTCGGCCTGCGAGATCGGCTTGAGTTCGGCCCCGACGGCGCCCAGGCGGGTCTGCGTCTCGGGCATGGCCAGCACCTCGTTCACCGCGTCGTGCACCTTCTGCTGCACCGCCTTGGGCGTGGCGGCAGGCATGTAGATGCCGTACCAGGCGCTGATGTCCACCTGCGGCAGGCCGGCCTCGGCCATGGTGGGCACCTGCGGCAGCTGCGGGTTGCGCTGCGGCGTGGTCACGGCCAGGGCGCGCATTTTGGCGGACTTGATCTGGCCCAGCACCGAGGGCATGGTGTCGAAGCTCATCTGCACCTGGCCGCCCACCAGATCGACCAGCGCGGTGCCGCTGCCCTTGTACGGCACGTGCATCAGGTCGATGCCGGCCGCGTCCTTGAACATCTCGGCCGCGATGTGCTGCGTGCTGCCCGCACCGCTGCTGGCGAAGTTGATGGTGCCGGGCGCTTTCTTCGCCAGGGCCACCAGCTCCTTGACCGACTGCGCGGGCAGGGCGTTGGTCACCACCAGCACGTTGGGCACCGCGCCCACGAAGGCCACCGGTACCAGGTCGCGGTTGTTGTCGTAGGCCAGCTTCAAGAGGTGCGGGGCGATGGCGTGCGCGGTGACCACGCCCATCACCATCGTGTGGCCGTCGGTGGACCTGGCGGTGGCATCGGCCGCCAGCGTGTTGGAGGCTCCGGGGCGGTTTTCCACCACCGTGGGCTGCTTGAGCAGCGGGCTCAGCCGGTCGGCCACGGCGCGGGCCATGGCGTCGGTGCCGCCGCCCGGGGCCGAGCCCACCAAGATGCGGACAGGCCGGGTCGGCCATTCCTGGGCGCTGGCGCCCAGGGGGATGAGGACGGCGGCGGCCAGGGCCAGGCCGGGCAGGGGGATGCGGCACCACATGGTTTGTCTCCTGTTGTATGCATGCCCATGGACCGGGCATTGAGGGGCATCCTAGGGCGCGGCCTGCGGGCCGTAAATTGAAATGAAATGATGGATTGATACCCATTGGTTATCGTTTTAGGTCGCGTCTGGATGCCACCGGAATGGGGGGCCTGCGGTTGAACGCCCCGCGCCCGGCTCACTAAACTCGGCGCTGCTCCCTCCCCACCGGATTCCCACCCTCCATGCACCGACTGCCCTGGCCCCTGCCCGCCCTCCTGGCCTGGGCCGCCGCATGGCTGGCGTACCTGGGCCTGCAGGGCCGGGCGGCGCCGGTAGTGGCGCTGATCGCGGCCTGCGCCGTGGGCACCGCAGCCAGCGTGCTGGGCACGGGCTGGTGGCGCCGCGGGCTGATCGCGGCGGGGTTTCCGCTGTCGCTGGCGCTGTCCGGCGCGGCCAGCGTGCCGGCCTGGGCCTGGCTGGTGCCGCTCGCGCTGCTGCTGCTGGTGTACCCGCTCAATGCCTGGCGCGATGCACCCCTGTTTCCCACGCCGCACGATGCGCTGCTCAGCCTGGCCCGCGCGGTGGCGCTGCCGGCGGGCGCGCGGGTGCTGGACGCCGGCTGCGGCCTGGGCGACGGCCTGCTCGCCCTGCGCCGCGCCTATCCGCAGGCGCGGCTGGCGGGCGTGGAATGGAGCTGGCCGCTGCGACTGCTGTGCGCGCTGCGTTGCCCGTGGGCCGAGGTGCGTCGGGGCGACCTGTGGCGCGCCGACTGGAGCGGCTGCACGATGGTGTATTTGTTCCAGCGCCCCGAGAGCATGGCCCGCGCCTTGGCCAAGGCGCAGGCGGAAATGGCGCCGGGCACCTGGCTGGTCAGCCTGGCGTTTGAGGTGCCGGGGGCCACGCCGCATGCCCGCCTGCCGCCGGACGGCGGGCATGCGGTGTGGATCTACCGCATGGGGCCCGCGCCGGTGGCCAGCCGACCGGCCGCGGCGCTATGATCCGTCGCCGCCCCTGGCAGGCCGGGCGTTCCGGCCGACGCCCTTGCTCGCGCCCTTTCGCCGCAAGGTGGCGTCTCCACCCTTTTCCCTGAGAGGTACCCTCCAATGTCCAAGAAGACCTTGCCACTGCTGGCCGCCGCCTGTGCCGCCGTCCTGTTGACGGGCTGCGAAACCACCAACATGAAAATGGGCAGCGCCGAGTCCAAGACGGTCGCCACCGGCGCGGCCGCTGGCGGTGCCACGGCCAACGAAAGCAGCGACCTGCAAAAGTGCGCTTCGCCCCTGGGCACCGTGTCGCTGGTGGAAAACCAGCAGGCCGGCTGGTACACCATCCTGCGCAACGAATACCGCCTGCCGCCCACGGCCAACCTGCTGCGCCTGCTGATCCAGCAATCGAACTGCTTCATCGTGGTGGAGCGCAGCGCCTCGGGCATGACGGCCATGGACCGCGAGCGCGCGCTCATGCAGTCCGGCGAAATGCGCGGCGGCAGCAACTTCGGCAAGGGACAGATGGTCGCCTCCGATTACGGCCTGTCGCCCGAGATCGTGTTCTCCAACAGCGATGCCGGCGGCATTGGCGGCGTGCTGGGCGGGCTCATCGGCGGCGGCAGCGGCCGGGCCATCGGCGCTCTGGGCGGCGGGCTCAAGACGCGCGAGGCCAGCGCCATGCTGACCCTGGTGGACAACCGCTCGGGCGTGCAGATCTCGGCCTCCGAGGGCAGCGCTTCCAAGAGCGATTTCGCCGGCTTCGGCAGCCTGTTCGGCGGCTCGGCCGGCGGCTCGCTGGGCGGCTACCAGAACACGGCGCAGGGCAAGGTGCTCACCGCCGCGTTCATGGACGCGTACAACCAGATGGTCGTGGCGCTGCGCAACTACAAGGCGCAAAGCGTGCAGGGCCAGGGCCTGGGCGGCGGCGGCCGCCTGGGCGTGGACGGCGGTGCCGCACCGTCGCAGACCCGTGCCGGCGTTCCCACGCCCGCCGGGGCCCCGGCCGGCGCCCCTGCCATGTCGGTGCGCGAGGCGCAGGAGCGCCTGAACGCCCTGGGCTACAACGTGGGCACGCCCGATGGCGCTGCCGGCGCCCGCACGGCCACCGCGCTGCGCAACTTCCAAAAATCGAAGGGCCTGCCGATCACGGGCCGCGTGGACGCCGCCACGGCCGACGCGCTCTCGCGCTGAGGCCAAAAGCGCGAAGGGGACCGCAGGCCCGCGCCTGCCCATCCCCTTTTGCGCGGCGCCGGGCCTGGCCCCGGCGCCGCCATGCCACCCCGGTCACTGCCCCCCGATGGGCGCCACCGTGTTCCACAGCGCGGTGCAGTGGGCCGCCGAATCGATGGACGATGCCGGGAGGCTGCTGGGGCCGCCCGCGGTGCTCCATTGCGCAAGCGAGGAGGACAGGCCGGCATAGGGCGTCCAGGCCGTCGGCAGCTGGGCGCCGCTGGCGGCCACCGGCGTCCATGGCGCCGGGCTGGCGGGGCTGTTCACGAAGCTTGCCCAGGCGGCGGCCATGGTCTGGGCCAGGGCCTGGTCGGCGGGCGGTGGCGGCTGGCTGCCCCGGGTGTACACCGCGTAGGCCGTTCCCAGGGTGTTGAACACGTAGGGCAGCTCGTTGCCGTGGCAGACGTTGCCGTTCTTGCCCGGTGCGCAGGCCGCGACTTCCGTGGGCGGCTTGCCGGCGCTGTAGAGGTCGATCAGCGGCGGCTGGGCGAACAGGTAGCCGAAGGCCGGCAGCGCGGGGCTCGCTTGCGCGTTGCGGGCGGCCGCCCGGTTCGCCATGGCCAGGTTGCCGCAGCGGAACGCGAAGTCGTTGATCACGCCGGACAGCGTCGCCGCCGTGCCGTTCATGTAGCTCGGCGCGGGCCGGGTGGGCGCGCGGTACGGGAAGACCGGCTGGCCCTGCACCGTGGTGCTGTAGCCCAGGATCGCCTTGGCGTCGTCCGGCCAGACCTTCGGCACCAGCCCCTCGTTGAAGACCACGGGATTGAGAACCACCCCCAGCTTCAGGAAGGCCATGTTGGCGAAGACGGCGCCCTCGTCGCGGTTCACGCCGAAGACGAAGGGCTTGGGCGGCATCGAGGCCGTGGCGGACACCGCGTTGTAGCCGGCCAGGGGCTGGCCCACGATGACTTTGCCGTCCACGGTGGGCGACCACGGCAGGCCATCGTTGACCTGGGGCGACGCCTGGGCCAGAAGCCCCACCAGCGGGCGCGTGGCGGCCTCGCGTTCGGCGGCGGTCAGGGCCTTGGGGGGCCGGACCGGTCCTGGGTGCTGAACAGCCGGCCTGCCTGGGCCGCGACGATCTGCGCCGGTGTGGCCTTCAGCAGGATGGGCTTCTTGGCAAGGCACCCGCCCACCTGGGTGCACAGGGCATCGCGAAACAGGCTTCCTATTCCTTGCGCCTGCGCGGGCGTGCGGTACACCGAGCCCACCGGGTTGCTCTCCATGATGGCGGCCTGAAAGCGCGTGGCACTGTCCGGTGCCGAGAACAGGTGCAGCCCCGCCGACATGGCCCCGGCGCTCTCGCCCGCGACCGTCACCCGGGTGGCATCGCCCCCGAAGGCGCCGATGTACTTCTGCACCCAGTCCAGCGCCGCCTGCTGGTCCAGGATGCCGAAATTGCCCTGCAGCGGTCCCCCGACGGTGGGGTTTTCCACCGCGTTGTCGAGGGCCAGGAAGCCCAGCGCCCCCAGGCGGTAGTTGATGGTGACGACCACCATGTCGCCCGCCGCCGCGAGGTACGAGCCGTCGTACAGGTTGCCCACCGTGGCGCCCTTGGCGCTGTCGTACAGCGGCAGGTAGCCGCTGCCCTCCACGAACGCGCCGCCGTGGATGAAGAACAGCACCGGCCGCTGGGGCTGCGCGCCGATGGCCGACTGCGGCGTGAAGACGTTCAGGTACAGGCAGTTCTCGCTCTGCGCGCTGGTGGGAAGGTTCGGCCGCGCGGCCTGCGGGCAGAACGGGCCGGCGGCCGTCTGCGCCACGTTGCTGCCGGCCGGAACGGTCGCCGCCGGGGGCTGGAACCGCGCGGCCGTCGCGTACTGGATGCCCAGGTAGGCGTTCACCGGCATCGGCGCCGATGCGCCCGCGGGGGTAACGGGCGTCTGCAGCCCGCACAGCGTGGGCGCCGCGGGCGCGCCGGCGATGGTGACGGTGGTGCCGCTCGCGCAGGCCGGTGCCGTGGCGGCTGCGGCCATGTTCGGGGCACCCAGGCACAGCAGGGCAGGGGTCGCCAGCGCCAGCAAGGCGCGTCGGGCGGAAGGGGGTCGTTGCATGGAAATCTCCCTCTCTTGTTCGATGGATCGGTGTGTCGCGCCCCCCGGGCGGGGGGCGGGTCCATTCTTGGAGAAAGCGCGGGCCCCGGGCCGCCGCGGCGCCTGAAGCCTTCTGAATCGTTCTGGGTGGCGGTGCCGGCCCAGGGGGGCCGTGTGCAAGGCGTTACCTGCGGTCACAGCTCCTTGGAATCCTTGGCCTGGCCTGTCATGTTTGCTATTGAAATAATAGCTGCCAAGGCATGCTTCACTAGGGCGTACGGCCTGAAAGGCTTGCGGTCGATCTATACTCCCGCCCGTTGGTGCTCGCGCGGTCATTGCGACCGCGCAGTTAAACGGGAACCAGGGAGGGCGCGTCCGGCACGGACCGCGCCCCAACCTGGGCTGCCCCCGCAACGGTAAGCGAAAGAAGGCCTCGCCTTCACCCCGTGGATCGTGCCCACTGGATGCCTCGGCATCTGGGAAGGGCCCACGGGTTTTCGCCAGCCCGGAGACCGGCCGACAGGGGGCCGCACGCCCCAAGGCACAGGCCTTGGAGCGCGCGGCCCATTTCACGGAACCTGCGGGGAGGCAGGGGTCCGGGCGAATGCATTCCTGTGGTCCCCATGCAAATCTTCTCTGTGCTGGCGCGTGCGCCAGCCCCGCGGCCATGACGCCGGGCACTGTCTGGTTCGTCGGCGCCGGGCCGGGCGATCCCGAGCTCATCACCGTCAAGGGCCGTGCGCTCATCGAGCGCGCCGGTGCCATCCTGTTCGCGGGCTCGCTCGTCAACGAGGCGGTCACGCGCTGGGCGCCGCCCGGCTGCACCATCGCCGACAGCAAGGACATGACGCTACCGCAGATGGCGGCGTGGCTCATCCTGCAGGCCCAAAAGCACGACACCGTGATCCGCCTGCAGACCGGCGACCCGGCCCTGTACGGCGCGCTGATCGAGGTGGTGCAGCCGCTGGACGCCGCAGGCGTGCCGGTGCGCGTGGTGCCGGGGGTGTCCTCGGCCATGGCCTCGGCCGCGGCGGCGGTGGAGAGCTTCACCCTGCCCGAGGTCACGCAGAGCGTGATCTTCACCCGCGTGGAGGGCCGCACGCCCATGCCGCCGGGCGAGTCGCTGGCCGAGTTGGGCCGCCACCACTGCACGCTGTGCATCTTTCTGTCGATCACGCTGCTGCACAAGGTGCAGGCCGGGCTGCGCGAGGCCGGCTGGGCCGACGACGCGCCCCTGCTCGTGGTGCACAAGGCGAGCTGGCCGGGCGAGGAGCTGATCGTGCGCGGCACGCTCGCCGACATCCGCGACCGCTGCCGCGAGGCCCAGGTGGTGAGCCAGGCCATGGTGATCGCCAGCCCCACGCTGGGCGCCCGGCAGTGGACGGAGCTGGCCAAATCCAAGCTGTACGACCCCACCTTCACGCACCGCTTTCGCCGGGCGAGCGAGCCCGCCCGCCCCACCCAACCCCCCCTGGAGCGTGCCCCATGAACACCACCATCCTGCTGATCGGCCATGGCTCGCGCGAGCCCGAGGGCAACGACGAGATCCACGCCTTCGTGGCGCAGTGGCGCGCACGCCAGCCGGCCTGGCGCATCGAGGTGTGCTTCATCGAGTTCGCGCCGCCCGGCCTGCACGACGGCCTGCTGCAGGCCGCGCAGGGCAGCCAGCGCGTGCTGGTGCTGCCGCTCATCCTCAACGCGGCGGGCCACGTGAAGATGGAGATTCCCGAGGCCATCGAGCATGCGCGCGCGCACTGCCCCGGCGTGGCGTTTCTCTACGGCCCGCACCTCACGGCGTGCGAGCCCATTCTGGCCATCCTGCAGCGCCAGCTGCGCCAGTGCATGAACGCGCTGGACATGCCCGACCCCACCACCACCGGCGTGGTGCTGCTGGGCCGGGGATCGTCCGACCGGCAGGCCAACGGCGACGTCGCCAAGATGGCGCGCTGGCTGCAGGAAGACGGCCACCATGAACTGGTCGAGATCGCCTTCACCGGCATCACCTGGCCCCGCCTGGAGCGCGTGGTGCAGCGCCAGGTGCTGCTGGGCATGAAGCAGATCGTGGTGCTGCCGTATTACCTGTACACCGGCACGCTGATGCAGCGCATCGGCCGGCAGGTGGCGCACCTGCGCGCGCAGTACCCGCAGGTGCGCTTCGCGCAGTCGCCGCACTTCGGCCTGGAGCGCGAGATCTTCGAGTTGCTGGAGGGCCGCGTGGCCGACCTGCTGGAGGGCACCCCGGGCAGCCTGCTGCCCTGCGACGGCTGCAAGTACCGCGAGATCGCGCACGACCTGGGGCACGGCCACAGCCACGAGCACACGCACGCCCCGGCGAGCGCGCCCGCGCCGACCCCCGAGGCGGCGGTGGCCCTCGCCGCGGCCGGGACGCCGATGCACCGCCACGCGCACGCCCCGCACGGGGCCGACCACGCCCATGGCCCGGCGCACCCGCACCCGCACCCGCACCCGCACCCGCACCCGCACCCGCACCCGCACCCGCACCCGCACGAGACCGCCGCCGCATGAGCACCGTCAACACCGTCACCGAGCAGCTCACGCGCGCCGGCCAGGCCATCGAGCACGACAGCTTCGCCATCATCGACGCCGAGGCCGGCCCGCACCCCTACACCGCGGCGCAGTGGCCCATCGTGCGCCGCATGATCCACGCCAACGCCGACTTCGAGTTCAACGGCCTGACCGACTTCCACCCGAAGGCGGTGGAGGCCGGCATCGCCGCCCTGCTGCGCGGCGGCGCGCCCGTGGTGGCCGACGTGGAGATGATCTGCTCGGGCCTGTCGCAGCCGCGCCTGGCCCACTTCGGCATGCGCACGCACCAGTTCATCAGCGACGCCGACGTGATCGCCCAGGCCCAGGCCGAGGACACCACACGCGCCGTGCAGGCCATGCGCAAGGCGCACCGGCACGGGCTGCTGCAGGGGGCCGTCGTCGGCATCGGCAACGCCCCCACGGCGCTCATCGAGCTGGTGCGGCTGATCCGCGAGGAGGGCGTGCGCCCGGCGCTCGTGGTGGGCATGCCGGTAGGCTTCGTCTCCGCTGCCGAATCCAAGGACCTGATGGCCGGCGTGGACGCCGTGCCGTGGATCGTCATCCGCGGCCGTAAGGGCGGCTCCACGCTGGTGGTGGCCGCGCTGCACGCGCTGCTGGCGCTGGCCGAGGCCCGCCAGAAGGCCGCGATGCCGGGGGCGCCGTCGCCATGATGGAAAAGACCGTGCGCCGCGGCACGCGCACCGGCTTCACCACCGGGGCGTGCTCGGCCGCCGCCGCGCGCGCCGCGGTGCTGGGGCTGGTGCACGGCTGCGTGCCCGAGGCGGTGGACTGCCTGCTGCCCAACGGCGACGTGGTGCGCTTTGCCGTGAACGACGGCCGCTGCGATGGGCAGGCCGCGCATGCCATGGTCATCAAGGACGCGGGCGACGACCCCGACTGCACCGACAAGGCCCACCTGACCGCCGACGTGCGCGTGCTGCCCGGCGATGCCGGCGCGGTGCGGCTGGCGGGCGGCTTCGGCGTGGGCACCGTCACCATGGCCGGCCTGGGCCTGGCGGTGGGCGGCCCTGCCATCAACCCGGTGCCGCGCGGGAACATCGAAGAGAACGTGCGCGCCGTGGGCGAGGCGCTGCTCGCCCATGCGGGGCTGGAGGTCACCATCTCCGTGCCGCAGGGCGTGGACATGGCCAAGAAGACGCTCAACGCGCGCTTGGGCATCCTGGGCGGCATCTCCATCCTCGGCACCACCGGCATCGTCAAGCCCTACTCCACCTCGGCCTACCGCGCGAGCGTGGTGCAGGGCGTGCAGGTGGCGGCCACGCTGGGCCACGGCGTGGTGGTGCTCACCACCGGCGGGCGCACCGAGCAGTTCGCCATGAAGGAGCGCGCGCAGCTGCCCGCCGCCTGCTTCGTGCAGATGGGCGACTTCCTGCGCTACGCGCTCGACGAGGCCGTGGCCCAGGGGCTGCGCGAAGTCGTCATCGGCGGCATGGTGGGCAAGCTCACCAAGATCGCCCAGGGCGAGACCATCACCCACGCCAACCGCGCCGAGGTCGACACGCAACTGCTGGCCGAATTGGCCGCCGGCATCGGCGCGCCGGCCGACGTGTGCGCCGAGATCGCCGCCGCCGAGACCGCGCGCTTCGCCGCCGAGCGCATGGAGGCGCTGGGCCTGGCCGCACCCTTTCACGCCGCGCTGGCCCGCGCGGTGGTGGACACCCTCATGGCCCCCGACCGCTACGGGGGCCGCTTCCAGCTTCAGGTGCTCGTCTGCGACTTCGACGGCCGCAAGATGGCCGAGGCCTGCTCCGCATGAACGCCCCCGACCCCGTGACCGCCTTGACCACCGCCCCGACTGCCCCGACCGCCATGCCCGACCCCCAACCCTGCCGCATCATCGGCGTGCTCGACGACGGTGCGGCCAGCCTGGGGGCCACCGCGCTGGCCCTGCTGCGCCGCGCCAACCTGGTGGTGGGCGGCACGCGCGCGCTCGCGCTGTTCGAGGACGACATCGCCCCCGGCGCCACGCGGCGCGACCTCACGGGGCAGCTCTCCGCCGTGCCCGGCTGGATCGCCGCCGCGCGCGATGCGCAGCAGGCCAGCGTGGTGCTGGCCACGGGCGACCCGCTGTGCCACGGCATCGCCAGCTACCTGGCCTCGCGCCTTTGCATCGAGGCCATCGAGGTGATTCCCAACGTCTCCACGCTGCAGCTGGCCTGCGCCCGCCTGGGCCTGGCCTGGCAGGACGCGCGCATCGTCTCGGTGCATGCCAGGGATGCGGGCGAGTGGCAGCAGGGGGCCGCACCGTCGCACGGCCTGTATGCACTGGCGCAGGCCGTGCGCGCGCACGACCGGCTGGCGGTGCTCACCAGCCCCGACAACACGCCCGCGCGCATCGCCCGCCTGCTGGTGGCCGAGGGCCTGCAGGACGACTTCCAGCTCAGCGTGGCCGAGCGCCTGTGCACGGCCGACGAGCGCGTGTGCGCCGACCTGGCGCCGGCCGACGCGGCGCAGCAGGCCTTCGCCGACCCCAACGTGGTGCTGCTGGTGCGCACGCGGCAGCGGCCCGCGCCGGTGCGCTTCGGCCTGCCCGATGCGGCCTACCACCAGCGCCAACCGGACAAGGGCCTCATCACCAAGCAGGAGGTGCGTGCCGTGTCGCTGGCGCGCCTGCAGCTGCGCGCCGACAGCCGGGTGTGGGACATCGGCGCGGGCAGCGGCTCGGTGGGGCTGGAGGCCGCGCGCCTGTGCCCCCAGGGCCATGTGTGGGCCATCGAGAAGAACGAGGCCGATGCGGCCATCGCGCGGCAGAACGTGCAGGCCTTCGGCGTGTCCAACCACACGCTGGTGCACGGCAAGGCGCCCGAGGGGCTGGATGCGTGGCCTGACCCGGACGCCGTCTTCATCGGCGGCTCGGGGGGCGAGCTGGCCGAGCTGATCGCGCTGTGCCTGAAACGCCTGCGCCCGGGCGGCTGGCTGGTGATGAACTTCGTCACGCTGGAGAACCTGGCCGCCGCAACGCAGGCCCTGCAGGCCGCGGGCGCCGCGTGGGACGTGCTGCAGCTGCAGGCCGCGCGCAGCAAGCCCATCCTGCACATGCACCGCATGGCGGCCGAGAACCCGGTGTGGATCGTCTGCGCGCAGGCCGTGAGCACAGAGGCCCCGGCAGCGTCGGTGGTGGAGGAGGGCGCATGACCGATACGACCCCGTCCAGCGCCGCCCTGGGCCGCCTCATCGGCGTGTCGCTCGGCCCCGGCGACCCCGGCCTCATCACCCGCGCCGCCTGGGCGCAGCTGCAGCGCAGCGATGCCGTGTGGACCTACCCGGCCCGCAGCACCAAGACGCCCAGCTACGCCTTCGACATCGTGCAGCGCGCAGGATTGACACCGCCCGCCACGCACCAGACGCTGCTGTTTCCCATGACGCACGACGGCGACAAGCTCGCCCGCGCCTGGGCGCGGGCCGCCGCCGCCGTGCTGCCCTGGCTGCAGGCCGGACAGGACGTGCTGTTCCTGGTGGAGGGCGATGCCAGCACCTATGCCACCTTCGGCCACCTGGCGCGCACCGTGCGGGCGCTGGATGCGCGCATCGAGGTGCCGGTGATCGCGGGCGTGAACGCCTTCACCGCCGCCTGCGCCGCGCGCGGCATGCCGCTGGCCGAGCAGGACGATACCGTCGCCATCGTGCCCGCCGCCTACGGCGTGGGCGCGGTGGACCGCCTGCTGCCCGACTTCGATACCCTGGTGCTCATGAAGGTCAAACCGCTCATGGACGAGCTGATCGACTGGCTCGTGCGGCGCGGGCTGCTGCCGCACACGCAGTTCATCGAGCGCGTGGGCGCGCCCGACGAGCGCTGCGTGAACGGCCCGGACCTGCCGGCCCTTCGCGGCACCAAGGTCAGCTACCTCTCGCTCATGGTGGTCAAGAACCCGCACCGCATCCGCGGCGAGCGCATCAAGGGCTGCCTCAAGAAAACTTCGCCCACTGCGCCGCTCACCGGCGCCCTGGGCCTTCCACTTGCCGAAATGGAGACAGACGAATGAATTCCCCCACCGCCACCCCCACCGTGGTGCTCTCCGCGCCCGCGCAGCCGCTGGAGGCCGTGCGCGTGTGCCTCGTCGCCATCACCCGCCACGGCGCCGCGCAGGCCGCGCAGTTGGCCCGCGACGTGCCGCAGGCCCATGTGTGCACTGCCGCAAAATTCGCCAGCGCGTTCGAGGGCCTGCCCAACACCGTGCGGGCCTACGAAGGCGCGCTGCGCGACGAGATCGCGCCGCTCTTCGCCGCCTACGACCAACTGGTGTTCTTCGTCTCGCTCGGCGCCGTGGTGCGGCTCATCGCGCCGGTGCTGAAATCCAAGGACGAGGACCCCGGCGTGACGGTGGTGGACGACGCGGGCCAGTTCGTGATTCCCGTGCTGTCGGGCCATGTGGGCGGCGCCAACGACTGGAGCGAGCGCATCGCCGCGCTGATCGGCGCCACGCCCGTGCTCACCACCGCGTCGGACGTGGGCAAGACCATTCCCGTGGACATCCTCGGGCGCCACCTGGGCTGGCGCGTGGAGGCGCCCAAGATCAACATCACGCGCGTGTCGGCCCACGTCGTCAACGGTGAGCCCATCGCCGTGGTGCAGGAGGCCGGCCGCCGCGACTGGTGGAACCGCCCCACGCCGCTGCCCGCCAATATCGCCTGCTTCGACCGCCTGGGCGATGTCGACCTGGCGCACTACCGGGCCGTGCTGTGGGTCACCCATGCGCCGGTGCCGCCCGAGCAGTGGCAGGCCCTGGAGGAGCGCCTGGTGGTCTACCGCCCGCCGCTGGAGGGCGCTGCGGCATGACGGCGGCACCCGGCACCGGTGGACTGCGGCTGGCCATCGGCCTGGGCTGCGACCGCGGCACCCCCGAGGCCACCGTTCGGGCCTGCCTGCTGCAAGCCCTGGCGCAGGTGCCCGCCGACCTGCGCCACGTGGCTGCCGCCGCCAGCATCGCCGCCAAGGCCGATGAGGCCGCCTTTCTGGCATTGGCGGCGCGCCACGGCTGGCCGCTGCAGTGGTACACCGCCGCGCAACTGGCGGCTGTGCCCGTGCCCAATCCCTCGGCCACGGTGCTGCGCTACATGGGCACCCCGTCGGTCAGCGAGGCCGCGGCGCTGCTGGCGGCCGGCGCCGCGCACGACGCATCCGCCCTGCTGGTGGAAAAGCACCGGCTGCGCGGCGAGGACGGCCGCAACGCCACCGTGTCGATCGCGCGCATGTCGTGCACGGCCGGCTGATCCCTTCGTTCCGATCTTTCCCCTTCTTCACCCCAAAAGGCTCACACCATGCACATCGAAATCGGCATCCTTTCGCAGGACAAGATCGCCTTTGCCTCCGTCGCCGCCACGGCGCTGCTGGGCGCGCACGCGCTGCCCCTGCTCAAAAGCCCCACTGCTTGGCTGCGCACGGTGCTGGCGGCCTTCTTCTTCAGCGTGCTCATGCAGGTCTGGCACATGCCCGTGGGGCCGTCGGAGCTGCATTTCGTGGGCGCCATGCCCATCTACCTGCTGTTCGGCTTCATTCCCACGCTGTTTGGCTTCGGGCTGGGGCTGCTCGCCCAGGCCCTCGTGTTCGAGCCGCAGGACCTGGCGCACCTGGCCATCAACTTCCTGAGCCTGGCCGTGCCGCTGGTGGCCGTGCACCACGGCCTCGGAAAGCGCATGCAGCGCATCAGCGTGGCCAACGTGCTCAAGCTCGATGCCATGTACTACGCCGGCGTGACGCTCATGGTGGGCTTCTGGCTGTCCATCAGCAGCGATGCGGCGCCCGTGGCCGACTGGGCGCTGTTCGCTGCGTCGTACCTGAGCCTCGTGGCGGTGGAGCCGCTGCTCACCATCGGCATCACGCTGGGCGCCGCCCGCCTGCGCGGCCGCCGCTGGCTGGCCGCCTGCATCGACGAGCGCACGCTGCAGCGCGTCGCATCCCCCGCCCCGGCGGCCGCTGCGTGAGGGGCCCCGCGACCATGTCCGCAGGAAAGATCATGCTCGTGGGCATCGGCCCCGGCAGCACCGACCACATGACGGCGCGCGCGCGTGCCGCCATCGCCGAGGCCGACACCATCATCGGCTACGTCACCTACATCAAGCTGGTGGCCGATCTCATCGAGGGCAAGGAGATCATCCGCAAGTCCATGACCGAGGAGCTGGACCGCGCCATCGAATCGCTGGCCCGCGCCCGCGAGGGCAAGAAGGTGGCGCTCATCTCCTCGGGCGATGCGGGCGTGTACGGCATGGCCGGCCCCACGTTCGAGGTGCTGTTCCAGGCCGGTTGGACGCCGCCCGCCTTCGACGAGAACGGCGTGGTCGAGCCCGGCGGCATCGAGGTCGAGATCGTGCCCGGCGCCTCGGCCATCAACAGCTGCGCCGCCCGCGTGGGCGCGCCGCTCACGCACGACTTCTGCGCCATCTCGCTGTCCGATCTGCTCACGCCCTGGCCCACCATCGCGCGCCGGCTCGACGCCGCCGCCCTGGCCGACTTCGTGGTCGCGCTCTACAACCCCAAGAGCGGCCGGCGCACGCGGCAGATCGAGGAGGCCCAGCGCCTCTTTCTGCGCCACCGCAGTCCGGACACGCCGGTGGCCATCGTCAAGAGCGCCTACCGCCGCCGCGAGCGCATCGAGTTCGCCACGCTGGCCACCATGTGCGATGCCGACATCGGCATGCTCAGCACGGTGCTGATCGGCAACAGCAACACCATCGTGCAGCACGGCCTCATGGTCACGCCGCGCGGCTACGCCAACAAGTACGACGTGGAGGGCGGCGGCGCCACGCGGGCCGGCGAGCGGCCGGGCCGGTCGCTCTCCACCGGCCTCAACGGCTGGCTGGAGAATCTGCAGCTCGACCACGCGGCCGGCGAGAGCATCGAGGCCCTGGCCCGGCGCCACCGCCTGCCGGCCGATTACATTCGCGACACCCTGGCCCAGCCCCTGGCGGCTGAGGCCGTCGCCACCACCGAGGAAGAGGCATGAGCCAGCAAGACCCCACCACCGCCACCGCCACGACCGCAGCGCCCGAAGGGGTGCGCGTGGCCATCCGGCCGAAGATCGGTGCCTACCGCCGCCACATCCTCATCTGCACCGGCCCGCGCTGCGCCGAAGACGGCCAGGCGCAGGCCCTGTTCGACAGCCTGGGCGACAAGTTCAAGGCCGCGGGCCTGAACGATGGCGAGCTGCGCGTCAAGCGCAGCCGCGTGAGCTGCTTCGCCGCCTGCAAGGGCGGGCCGGTGATGTGCGTGCAGCCCGACGGCACCTGGTACTACGACGTCACGCCCGCCAACATGGACCGCATCATCGAAAGCCACCTGGTGGGCGGCCAGCCGGTGCAGGACCTGGTGTTCCACCAGGGGCCGTCCGGGGGCTGAACGGCGCGGGTGCGGCGGCCGGGGCGACCGGGCCGTGCACCTTGCGGCCGGCTTCACGGACTGGTGGCCAGCCGCTCCTGCAGGAACTCGATGAAACGCAGCGTTTTCGCCGGCAGGAGCCGCGTTTCGGTCAAGGCGTAGACCGGGACGGGCGTTCCGTACCAGCCCGGCAGGATGCGGCGCAGGCGCCCCTCGGCCACGTGGTCCGCGACGACGCCTTCCGCCAGCAGCGCGATGCCCTGGTCCAGCACGGCCAGGCTGCGGCACATCCCCACGCTGTTGACCTTGAAGCGCTGGCCGATAGCGACTTCCACGGTGGCCCCTCCCTCGTCGGCGTTCAGCACCCACGGGCCGAGCTTCGGAGAGCCGATGCACTCATGCTGTGACAGCGCGGCGGGGCCTGCGGGCTCGCCCGCTGCCTGCAGATAGCGGGGCGATGCGTACAGGTGGGTGGTCAGGCGGGCCAGCTGGCGCGCGACCAGCGTCGAGTCCGGCTGCTCGCCCATGCGGATGGCCACATCGAAGGGTTCGGCCACCAGGTCCACCCGGCGCGGGCTGAGGTCCAGATCGAAGGCGATGCCCGGATAGCGGCGGGCGAACTCCGCGATCAGCGGTGCCACGTAGATGGTCGCAAAGTCCACCGGCAGCGAGGCGCGCAGCACCCCGCTGGGCTGGGCCAGCAGGTCGCCCAACTGCTCGTGCGCGATCCGCGCTTCCTCGACGATGCGCCGGCAGCGCTCGTAGTAGATCTGCCCCGCTTCGGTCAACTCGATCCTGCGGGTCGTGCGGTGCAGCAGGCGCAGGCCGATCGATTTCTCCAGCGCGCCGATCCGGCGCGACAAGGTCGAGTTGGGCACCCCCGTCGCATCGCCGGCCGCGCGAAAGCTCTTGGCTTTCACCACCTCCACGAAAAGCGCCATGTCGTTCAGGTATTCGAGGGCCATTGCGTCAATATTGGATCAATCATTCCCATCAAACCATATTTATCTCATGGTTAGGTTAATCGAAGATGCAGCTTCGCAACCGGAGAAACCCATGACCGCCCTTTTCAGCCCTGCCACCGTCGGCCGCTACACCCTCTCGAACCGCCTCGTGATGGCGCCGATGACCCGTTCCCGTGCCGCGCCCGACGGCACGCCCACGGCCCTCGCGGCCACCTACTATGCGCAGCGCGCCGATGTCGGGCTGATCGTCTCCGAAGGCACGCAGCCTTCCGACGACGGCCAGGGCTACCTCACCACCCCCGGCATCTACACCGATGCCCATGTGGCCGGCTGGCAGGCCATCACTGGCGCCGTGCACGCCAAGGGCGCGCGCCTGTTCATCCAGCTCATGCACGTGGGCCGCATGTCGCACCCCGACAACACGCCCCACCACCGGCAGGCCGTGGCCCCCTCTGCGATCGCGCCCGGCGCGCCGATGTTCACGATGACGGGCATGCAGCCCATCCCCGAGCCGCGCGCGCTGACCACCGAGGAGATCCAACAGACTGTGGCGGACTTTCGCTGGGCCGCTCGCCGGGCGGTCGAAGCGGGTGCCGACGGCGTCGAAATCCACGGTGCCAATGGCTATCTGGTCCAGCAGTTCTTCGCCCCGAGCGCCAACACCCGCACCGACCAGTACGGCGGATCGATCGAGAACCGCGCCCGTTTCGCGATCGAAGTGGCCACCGCGATCGCCGAGGAAATCGGTGCTGACCGTACCGCCATTCGCCTGTCGCCCGGCGCCCAGCTGGGGGGCATCGATGAGGGGGTCGAAGGGCCGGCCCTGTACCGCTACCTGAGCGCCGAACTCTCCCGGCTGGGCCTGGCTTATGTGCATGTGATGCACGTGGGCGACGAAGCCCTGGTGGCGGACATTCGCAAGCTCTGGCGCGGCACGCTCATCGTGAACCGACCGGGGCGTGCACGCGAGCAGATCGGCACCGACCTGGCGTCGGGCCTGGCCGATCTGGAAGCCTACGGACAGATGGTGCTGGCCAACCCCGACTTCGTCGAGCGCCTGAAAACCAACGCCCCGATGAACGCGCCGGACCACAACACCTACTACGGCGGTGGTGCCAAGGGCTACACCGATTACCCGGGCCTGGGCGGCGCAGCCGCCTGAACCGGCGCGCCCCGCCATCGACACCTGCACAGGAGAACCTCCCATGACAACGACCCAACGCGCGGTCCTGATCCGCGCCTACGGCGGCGCGTCGGCCGCCGAGATCGGCGAGATCCCGAAACCCTCCGCCGGCGACGGCCAGGTGCTGGTCCGGGTTCGCGCGGCCGGCGTGAACGGCATCGACTGGAAAGTCCGCGAAGGCCTGGTCCAGAAGGCTTTCCCGATCCCCCTGCCTGCGGTGCTCGGCATCGAATTGGCCGGCACCGTCGAGGCCGTCGGGCCGGGGGCCTCGCGCTTTCGGGTCGGCGACCGCGTCATGGGTCCGCTGGGCCGGCTCGGCGCGTACACGGAATTCGTGCCGGTGGCCGAGGCGAACCTGGTGCACACGCCCGCGGGGCTGGACGATGTCCAGGCCGCCGGCATTCCCGTGGCGGCCGTCGCGGCCTGGCAGAGCCTGCACCAGGCGGGGCCCATCGCGGCAGGCCAGCGCATCCTGATCCACGGCGCTGCGGGAGGGCTGGGCGGCTATGCCGTGCAGTACGCCAAGCGGGCCGGCGCCGAGGTCTTCGCCACGGCCTCCGCAGCGCACCTCGACCATGTCCGAAGCCTGGGCGCGGACCACGTCATCGACCACCGAAGCGAGCGTTTCGAGTCGGTGGCGCAGGGCATCGGCCTGGTGCTGGACTACGTTGGCGGCGAGGCGCTCGATCGCTCGTGGGCCGTGCTGGCCGAAGGCGGCGCCATCGTCAGCGCGGCCGCGCCCGACATCGCCGCACGCACCCCTGCCGGCCGTCGCGGACTGTGGTTCGTGAACCAAGCGGACGCCGTGCTCCTGGCGCAGTTTGCGCAGGAAATTGCCCAAGGCTCGCTGATCTCGAAGCTGAGCGATACCGTGGGCTTCAACGGCATTCCGGCAGCCATCGAACGCAGTCGCACCGGCCCCCGCATCGGCAAGGTGGTGGCCGACTTCACGCGCTGACCGCTCCCCGGCCGCGAATGCCCGGGAGGCGAACGTCTTCGGCGGTGTATTGCGCCGGCCTTACCGCTGCGCCGGCGGGCGCGCCAGCCAGCGCACTCCCACCCCGGCCAGGTACAGCATCAGCGCGGAGGGCAGCGTGAACATCGACCCCCACGCACCGATCATGAGCACCGAATACGCCGCGTCCGACAGCCCGGGGGCCGCGGCGCATTGCATGCCCGAGCCCTCGTTGCCTTCGCAGCCGAGCAGGCGCAGCAGCGGCCACGACAGCAAGAGCAGCAGCACTGGCGCGAGGCCGAGGGCGATGCACAGCAGGCCGAACCAGAAGCGCACGGCGAATCGGCGCAGCGCGGCGGCCCTCATGCCGGGCCGTCCCCGTCCATCGCAGCCGCCCCGCACCGCGCAGGGGCCGGCTGCGGGCCGCGCATCCCCATCACTTCTTCGCGCCCAGCACCAGCAGCAGGCCGCCGACGGCGATGGCGCCGATGCCCACCCACAGCGGGATGTTGACGGTCTCCTTCTCCTTGGCCGAGATCTCCAGCGGACCGACCTTCACCACGGTGGTGTCCTTCGTGTAGCTGAAGCCGCCGTAGGCCAGGCCCAGGGCGCCGGCCACGATCAAAACGATGGCGATCAGTCGGGTGGGGTTCATGGTGTCGGTTCTCTGCAGTGGAATGGAAAAGGGTTGGTGGAGCATAGCCGCTGGCCAGTGCCCCGCCCAGGCCCGCTCAGCGCGGTCGGTGCATCTTGAACAGCTGCTCCGGCCCCACCGTGAAATAGTCCGCCGGGCCGCCCGCGCGCAGGATGTGACCGGCATGGGCCGTGTCGTACACCCCGTCCTTGAGTAGCGCGCGGTCGATGTGCACCGCCACCACCTCGCCCAGCACCAGCCAGGTGGGCACCCTCTCGCCGTCCGCGCCCTCAAGCTGCACGATCTGCGTGCGGCGGCATTCCATGGCCACCGGGCTTTCGGCGACGCGGGGCACGGACACGATCCGCGAGGCTGCGGGGGTGAGGCCCCCGAGCGTGAACTCGTCCACCTCGGGCGGCACGGCGGCGCAGGTCCGGTTCATGGCCTCGGCCAGCGGGCGGGTGGCCAGGTTCCAGACGAACTCGCCCGTGGCCTGGATGTTGGCGAGCGTGTCCTTGGCGCCGATGCTGGCGAATCCGATGATGGGCGGCGTGTAGTTGAAGGCGTTGAAAAAGCTGTAGGGCGCCAGGTTGAGCACGCCGGCCGCGCTGCGCGAGGCGATCCAGCCGATGGGACGCGGCCCCACGATGGCGTTGAAGGGGTCGTGCGGCAGGCCGTGGCCCTGGCGCGGCTCGTAGCTGTGGATGCCGGAGGCGGCCGGGGCGGCGTCGTGGGGGGAGGTGGCGATCGTCATGCCTGCACGATACACAAACGGTTCCGGATTCGCCGGCCAGGGCGTTTGCTATTGTTTTTATAGCTAACAGGGCAATCAATCTCCCGGCGTGCGGCCTGAAAGGTTCGAAAGGGCTGCGAACGCCCCCTTCACCCCCGCCCGAGCGCCGTCAGTCCAGCAGGCAGGCGGCCACCGCGCCCAGCAGTTCGCCCAGGTCCGCCACCGGCACGGCGCCGGGCAGGGCGATGTCGCCGTGCAGCACGTACACCGGCTTGCCCCACTTGAGGCCCAGCGCCATCTCCGACAGCGTGCCCATGCCGCCGCCCACGGCCACCAGGCAGCGGCTGCTGCGCGCGATGAGGGCGTTGCGCATCTCGCCCATGCCGGTGGGAACGGCCACGCTGAGCCATTCGTTGGCGTGGCGGTCGTCGTCCTCGGGCAGCAGGCCGATGGCGATGCCGCCCGCGTCGTGCGCGCCGCGCGAGGCCGCCGCCATCACGCCGCCGCGCCCGCCGCATACGATGGCCATGCCGGCGGCCGCCAGGTGGCGCCCCACGGCGTAGGCGGCCTGGCATTCGCGCACGCCGCCGTCGCCGGGGCCGATGACGCCCACCGGCTGGGCATGGCGGCGCGGGCCGCGCTGGCGGGCGGCCAGCCGCGCCAGCGCCTCAACGGTGGTTTCGGGAAGCATCGCGCTCCCGTTGGCGGGTGGCCACATCTCCAACTCCCATCACGATCACACACACGACCATGAGCACCAGCGAGAGCGCCGCCGCCATGGAAAAGTCGTTGCCCCCGTCGCTCACCTGCGCGAGCAGCATCAACGGCAGGATGTTCAGCTGCGTGCCCACCAGCGCCAGCGCGGTGCCGTAGGTGCCCATGGCCAGCGCGGCCACGGTGCAGGCGCTGGCGAGCACGGAGGGCGCCACCTCGGGCACCACGGTGTCCCAGAACGCGCGCAGCGGCGTGGCGCCCAGCGTGCGCGCGGCGGCCAGGGGCCGCAGGTCCAGGTGCGCGAACACGGGGTACAGCGACAGGGCCACGCGCGGCACCAGGTAGTAGGCATAGGCCAGGCCCAGGCCGCCCACGCTGTAGATCCAGCCGCCCACCACGGCGGGGTCGGCGCCCAGCCGGGCGGCCAGCTGTGTGACCAGGCCCGCGCGGCCGAACGCCAGGATGAAGCCGTAGGCGATCACCAGCCCCGAGAAGGCCAGCGGCAGCCCCAGCATCGCCATGAGCCAGCTGCGCCGGCCCTCGGGCTGGCGCGCCAGTTCGAGGGCCAGGCAGCTGCCCACCACGGCCGACACCGCGCCGCTGCCCAGCCCCAGCAGCAGCGTGTTGCGCAGCGCGCCCGCGAACAGCGGGTGGTGCAGCAGCCGCCCGAAGGCTGCGCCGTGATCGGCCAGGGCCTCGGGCAGCAGCGCCGCCAGCGGCACGGCCAGAAAGAGCGCCATGAAGGCCCAGGCGGGCCAGGCACCGAATCGCCGCATGGCGTTCAGCGGCCCACGGTGGCCTCGGCCCAGAGGCGGTCCACCTCGGCCTTGCGCGCGGAGGCCTTCACCACGTCCAGTGGGCGGATCTGCGGCGCGGCGGGCATCTTCGCGGCGATGTCGGCGGCCAGCGGCACGCCCGGCACGGCGGGGCGCACGAAGCCCTGGGCGAACAGCGCCTGGCCGGCCTGGCTCATGGTGAAGTTCAGCCACAGCTTGCCGGCGTTGGGGTTGGGGCCGTTCTTGACGAGGCTGATGGCATAGGGCGCGGCCACGCTGGCCTCGCGGGGGATCACCACCTCCAGCGCATCGCCCATGCCGTCCACGTGCTTGGCCTTGAGGCCGTCGTTCTCGTAGCCGATCCAGATGGGGATCTCGCCCTTGAGGAACTTGGCGTACGGCGTGGTGCCCTCCACGCGCAGCACGTTGCCGGCCGCATGCAGGCGGCCCAGGTAGTCGGTGCCGGGCTTGACGTCGTCCACGCTGCCGCCCATGGCGTAGGCGGCGGCGAACGCCACCACCTGGCCCACGCCGGCGGTGCGCGGGTCCAGGTACACCACGGCGTTGCGGTACTCGGGCCGCAGCAGGTCGGCCCAGCCGGTGGGCACGGTCTTCACGAGCTGGCGGTTCACCAGGAAGGCGATGTTGAGCGTGTGGATGGTGAACCAGCGGCCTTCGGCCTCGCGGAACACCGGCGGCAGGTGCTCGAAGTTCACCGGCTTGAACGGGGCCACCACGTCCTTGGCGGCGGCGTCCACGGCCGAGGCCGCGAAGTAGTAGGCGGTGTCGGCCTGGGGGCGGCGGCGGGTCTTCTCCAGCGCCAGCACGGTGGCGGCCGAGCCGATGTCGTTGTAGGTCAGTTCGATCTCGGGGTAGCGCTTCTTGAACTCGCGAAACAGCGCCTTCCAGTTCGCCCATTCGGGGCCGGTGTCGAACGACACGCACAGGCCCTCTTTCTGCGCGGCCTGGTAGAGCGCCTTCTCGCCGGCGTACAGCTCGGGGCCGTCGAACGAGAAGGCGGCGGGCGCGAGGGCGGCCAGTGGCAGGGCGCCGGCGGCCTGGATGAGTTGTCTGCGTTGCATGGGGAAATCTCCGAAAGGGTCGGTGGGAATGCGGGGAATCGGATGGGGGCGGGCAGCGCCGTGCGGTCAGTCGTCCAGCAGGCGGATGTGCTCGGGCGCGATGGCGACGACGGCCTGGGCCGGCTGCGGCGACTCGGCCAGCAGCGGCGTGGGCGCGCCGGGCACCGCGAAGTCGTAGCGCGTGGTGCTGCCCAGGTAGCGCAGCGCGCCGGTCCGCCCCTCCAGTCGGTTGACGGCGCGCGGGGCCGGGTCGGGCCGCACGTGCTCGGGGCGCACCAGGGCGTGCACGGCCTGGCCCGGGGCGCGCGGGCCGGTGGGCGTGCAGAGCGTCGCGAAGCCCAGGTCGATGCGGTCCGGCCCCGCCACGGTGGCGGGCCAGACGGTGGACAGGCCCACGAACCGCGCCACCGCGCGGCTGGCGGGCGCCTCGTAGAGCTGGCGCGGCGTGGCGAACTGCAGCAGGCGCCCGTCCTGCAGCAGGGCCACGCGGTCGGCCATGGCCAGGGCCTCTTCCTGGTCGTGCGTGACCAGCAGCGTGGTCGCGCCGAAGCGCCGCTGCAGCTGGCGGATCTCGTCGCGCAGGTGGCCGCGCACGCTGGCGTCCAGGGCGGACAGCGGCTCGTCCAGCAGCAGCGCGCGCGGGTCGATGGCCAGCGCGCGGGCCAGGGCCACGCGCTGCTGCTGGCCGCCCGACAGCCGCGCCACCGGGTGCGCGGCGCGGTCGGCCAGGCCCACCGTCTCCAGCAGCGCCAGCGCGCGGCGCCGGCGTTCGGGGGCTGGCACGCCGCGCATGTGCAGGCCGTAGGCCACGTTGTCGATCACCGGCAGGTGCGGGAACAGCGCGTAGTTCTGGAACACCATGCCGATGCCGCGGCGGTGCACCGGCGTGTGGGCGAGGTCCTCGCCGGCCAGCAGGATGCGCCCACCATGGCCCGCGCCCTGCAGGCCCGCGACGAGCTGCAGCAGCGTGGACTTGCCCGATCCGCTCGGGCCGATGACCGCCACCAGCTCGCCGGTGGCGACCTCCAGGGACACGCCGTGCAGCCCGTGCGGGCTGTCCGGGTAGCGGTAGTGGACGTCTTGGAGAACGAGGCTCATGGGCGGTGTTTCACGAGGGACGAGGAAAAGAGCGCCGCCGAACCCGCCAGCACCAGCAGCACCACCGTGGCCGCGCAGGCGAAGCCGGTGGCGCCGTAGAAGGCCTGCAGCAGCAGCACCGGGTACGTGCGGCTCTGGAAGCCCGCCAGCAGGTTGGACAGGTTGAACTCGCCCACCGACAGCGCCGCCACCATCACCAGCCCGCTGAGCAGGCTCTGGCGCAGGCTGGGCAGCACCACGGTGGTGAACTGGCGCCAGCCCGAGGCACCCAGCGTGGCGGCGGCGGCCTCCAGCCGGGCCAGGTCCTGGTGGCGCAGGTCGGCCAGCAGCGTCTGGGTGAGGTAGGGCAGGGTGGCGACGGCGTGCGCGGCGATCAGCAGCGGCAGCGAGCCCAGCCAGGGCAGGGCGTCGGTGTTGAACACGATCACGTAGCCGAACGCCAGCGTGACCGGCGGCACGGCGATGGGCAGCGCGCTCACCAGCCGCGCCATGCCGGCGCGGCCCCGGCGGGCGCCGTGGTACAGCGCATGGGCCAGCGGCAGCGCCAGCACCGTGTTGAGGGCGCAGGCCGACAGCGCCACCAGCAGGCTGGTGCCGAAGGCTTTGCGGAACGCGGGGTCGGCCCACAGTTCGGCGTACCAGCGGCCAGTCAGGCCCGTGGGCAGCAGCGTGTTCGTCCAGCGCTCGCCCACGCTGCCCAGCAGCAGCAGGGCGATGGGCAGCAGCAGGTAGGCGGCGTAGAGCAGGGCGGCGGCGCGGACCAAGGGGTGACTCCGGTGGAGGGGACGGGGCGAGGGGCTTTGCGGGCACCGGGCGACCCGGCATACTTTCCTGAAACGCCACATTGCCGATGGCAGCGTGGAAGGTTCATCAAAATTCTAGGAATAACGGTGCCATCGATGGGTGAAACCTGGATGACGTTGCTTGAGAAAAAGGAAAGTGTTTTTCACATCCGTGTCATGCGGGCCGGCTGCATTGCCGGCCGGGGCGTTGCCCAGGGGGCCGCATGAAGCGCACCTGCCCCACCATCCAGGAGCTGCTGGCCTTCGATGCCGTGGCGCGGTATGAAAGCCTCACGCTGGCCGCGCAGGCGCTGTGCGTCACGGTGAGCGCGGTCAGCAAGCAGGTGGCCGGGCTGGAGGCCTTCATCGGCCGGCCGCTGCTGCAGAAAAGCGGGCGCGGCGTGCAGCTCACGCCCCAGGGCCACGTGTATTGGCAGAAGGTGGCGGGCGGGCTGCGCGCCATCGAGGCGGCCACCTTCGAGGCCCGGGCGGGCGATGCGGGCGCGGGGCTGCTCACGCTGGCCAGCGTGCCCACCTTCCTCACCAAGTGGCTGATCCCCCGGCTGCCGGCCTTTCGCCAGCAAAGCCGCCAGGTCACCCTGAGCTTCAGCCGCCACCTGGAGCCCACCGACGGCATGCCGCCCGGCGTGGACGCGGCCATCCGCTACGGGCCGGACGGCTGGCCCGGCGTGGTGTCCGAATACATCGCGGGGCGCGAATTCGTGCTGGTGGCGGCGCGCACGCTGGTGGACGCGCACCACCGCATCGCCCGGCCCGAGGACCTGCTGGGGCACACCCTGCTGCACCACGAGAACGCGCCCACCGCCTGGCGCCAGTGGGCCGCGCAGCACGGGGTGGCCGCGGCGCACACGGCGGCGGGGCCGCGCTTTGCGCAGTACGCCCCGCTCATCCAGGCCGCGCTCGCGGGCCTGGGCATCGGCCTGGTCCCCTGGGTGCTGGTGCAGGAGGAACTGGCCGAGGGGGCGTTGGTGAGCCCCTGCGGCGAGCCCGTGGCCATCGACCAGGGCCACTACCTGTGCTACCACCCGGGGCGGCTCAAGCTGCCGGCGTTCGCGGCGTTTCGCGAGTGGCTGCTGGCCGAGGGTCAGCGATCGCGCGGCCCCGTGGGCTGATCGATCGCGCGCGGGGCGCTACGGGCCCAGGCCCGCGGGCGACTGCAGGCCCAGAAAGCGGGCCGGGGGCATGCCTACCGCCCGCCGCACCATGGCGCTGAAGGCGCTGGCGCTGTAGCCCAGCTCGGCCGCGATCTGCCCCACGGGCAGGCGCTCGGCAGCCAGCGCCACCGCCTTGGCCAGGATCACCTGCTGGCGCCACTGCGTGAAGGTGCTGCCCAGCTCGGCGCGGAACAGCCGCGCCACGGTGCGCGGGCTGGCGCCGGTGTCGCGCGCCCAGTCCTCCAGGGCCTCGTGGCGCGTGGGGTCGGCCAGCACGGCCTCGCACAGGTGCAGCAGGCGCTTGTCGCGCGGCAGATCCACGCCCAGGCGCAGGGCGGCGGCGCGGCGCAGCTCCTCGCAGATCAGGGCGCTCAGGTGGCGCTCGCGCCGCAGCAGCTCGGGCGTCGGGGGCGTGGCGCTGTCGTCGGGCTCGGAGGGCATCTCGCACACCAGGGCGCGCAGCAGCGGCGACACCTCCAGCACGCGGCACTGGCGCCAGGCCGCGTCGTCCGCGCGCGCCGCGCCGATGGGCACGCCCGGCCCGCAGCGCCCGCGCGGCTGGTGGAAGTAGAGCGTGCGCAGGTCGGCGTCCTGCACCATGGTCACGGCATGCTCCACGCCGGGCGGAATCCACAGCGCGCGCGAGGGCGGCACGATGTAGGTGCCCTGCGCGGCGGTGAGGCGGATCACGCCCGTGGTCGAGATCGCCACCTGCGCCCACGGGTGGCGGTGGGGCAGCACCTGCGTGTCGGCGGGCAGCCAGCGGGCCTTGGCGCGCACCGGGCGCGTGCCGGCGGGCACGAACAGGTCGGGCGTGAGCGAGCTGACGTACGACACCGCGCGGCGCGGGCGCGGTGCGGCGCTGGGGGCCGGCGCGGGAGTGGAATGGGCAGTGCTTGGCATGATCGCGACAGAAGTTGGCAGTCTATCGTCAACCTGCCGCCGCGCCGCTGCCTAAGATCGCTGCCATGACCTCCACCGCATCCCCCCACCCCGCAGCGCCCGCCGGCACGCTGCGCCAGGACGCCCGCACCATCGGCCTCATCGGCCTGGCCCACGGCTCCTCGCATTTCTTTCACATGCTGCTGCCGCCGCTGTTTCCGTTCCTGATCGCGGAGTTCGGCTTCAACTACTCGGAGCTGGGGCTGCTGGTGTCGGTGTTCTTCGTGATCTCGGGCGTGGGCCAGGCGCTGTCGGGCTTTCTGGTGGACCGGGTGGGCGCGCGCCCCATCCTGTTCTTCGCGCTCTCCAGCTTCGCCGTGGCGGGCCTCGTGGCCGGCACGGCCCAGGGCTATGCGGGGCTGATGCTGGCGGCGGCGCTGGCGGGGCTGGGCAATGCGCCCTTCCATCCGGTGGACTTCACCATCCTGAACAAGCGCGTGTCGCCGCAGCGCCTGGGCCACGGCTTCTCGGTGCACGGTATCTCGGGCAACCTGGGCTGGGCCACGGCGCCGGTCTTCATGGCCGGCATTGCCGCAGCCACCGGATCGTGGCGCACCGCCTGCCTGTGCGGGGCCGCGCTGGCGGCGGTGGTGCTGGCCGTCATGGTGTGGCAGCGCGACGCGCTCGATGACCGGCAGGGCGCCTGGGCCCACGCGCCCAAGCCCGGCACCGCCGGCGCGCCGGGCGCTGCGGCCGTGGCCGAGCACCCCATGGCCTTCCTCAAGCTGCCCTCGGTGTGGCTGTGCTTCTCGTTCTTCTTCTGGACCACCTGCGCCCTGAGCGCCATCCAGAGCTTCGCCAGCCCCGCGCTGCAGCAGATGTACGGCCTGCCGCTGGCGGTGACCTCCATGGTGGTCACGGGCTACATGCTGTGCGGCGCCGCCGGCATGGTGGTGGGCGGCTTTCTCGCCGGCCGCGTGGCGCGGCTGGAGGGCATCATCACCGTGTGCCTGCTGGCCACCGGCGTGCTGCTGCTGCTGGTGGGCACCGGCTGGCTGCCCGGCATGGGCGCCGTGGCGTTCGCCGCCATCGCGGGCCTGGGAACGGGCCTGGCGGGCCCCTCGCGCGACATGCTCATCAAGCGGGCCGCGCCCCCCGGGGCGACGGGCCGGGTCTATGGCACGGTGTATTCGGGCCTGGACCTGGGCTTTTGCGTGGCAGCCCCGATCTTCGGCGCACTGCTGGACCGCGGCGCGGCGCACGGGATCTTCTACGGATCGGCCGCGGCGCTGGTGCTGGGCGTGGCCTCGGCCGGCGTGGTCGGTGCGGGTGTGGCGGCCCGGGCCCGCGCGGCCCGGCCCATGGCCGCCTGACGCGGGGCGCCAGCAGGAAGGGTTCCGAGCCTTTCAGGGCTCCAGGGCAGATTCCACTAGGGCATATTGCTATTAAAATCGTAGCAATGTGCTTTGAGGCTCAGAACGCTTCGGTATCCACCTCGGCCTGTGCCTGGGGCGGGTAGCGGTCGCCCGCCATGGCGCGGTCATGGACGAGCGCATCGAGCTGCGCCAGCAGTTCGGGCGGCAGTCGCACATCCGCCGCGCCCAGGTCGTCGCGCAGGTGCGCCACGCTCGTGGTGCCGGGAATCGGAATGATCTCCGGCCCCTGCGCCAGCAGCCAGGCCAGGGCCAGCTGCGCGGGCGTGCAGCCGGCCTCGCGGGCGAGGGCTTCGTAGGCGCCCAGCAGCCGCAGGTTGGCCGCGTAGGCCTCTGGCGCGAAGCGGGGCATCGTGCGGCGGATGTCGCCCGGCGCCAGCGTGGACACATCGCGCAGCGCGCCGCCCAGAAAGCCCCGCGCCAGCGGGCTGAACGCCACGAACGCCGTGCCCAGCTCGCGGCAGGCCTGCAGCACGGCGATCTCGGGGTTGCGCGTGCACAGCGAATATTCGGTCTGCAGCGCGGTGATGGGGTACTCGGCATGCGCGCGGCGCAGCGTGGCGGCCGACACCTCCGACAGGCCCACGCCGCGGATCTTGCCCTCGCGCACCAGGTCGCCCAGCGTGCCCACGCTGTCTTCGATGGGCACGCGCCGGTCCCAGCGGTGCAGGTAGTACAGGTCGATCACGTCCGTGCGCAGCCGGCGCAGGCTGGCCTCGCAGGTCGCGCGCAAGGTGGCGGGGCGGCCATCGATCACGCGCACCAGCTTACCGTCGCCGTTCGCGTCCACGCCCTGCATGCCGCACTTGCTCGCCAGCGTGATGCGCTGGCGGTGCGGCGCGAGGATCTCGCCCACCAGCGTCTCGTTGGCCCCGAAGCCGTAGAGCGCCGCGGTGTCGAACAGCGTCACGCCCTCGTCGAGCGCGGTGAGCAGCACCCGCTCGGCCTGCTCGCGCGAGGCCGGCACGCCGTAGGCATGGCTGAGGTTCATGCAGCCCAGGCCGATGGGGTGGACCTGGAAGGGGCCGAGGGAGCGGGGTGGCATGGTCATGGGGGGGGGGGAGGTGGAGGTTCATTCAAAACACGGACTCCGTCGCAGGGCCCGTGGAGCGAGATCGGCCGTCAAAAAGCGGAGGGTGGAGCGCACTCATGCGTTGGCGCCTCCCAGTTCCTCGACCGCCTTGTGTAGGAAGGCCGCCATTTCTTCCTTGTCCGGCAATTGCACTTGGTAACGCGACACGAAGAGCTGATTGCTCATATCGGCCAGGGCATATTGCACCAGTTCGGTGTTCTTGCGCGTGCACAGCAGGATGCCGATGGGTGGCTGGTCTCCTTCGCTCATCTCGTGCCGTTTGTAATAGCTCACATAGGCGTTGAGCTGGCCCAGGTGCTCGTGTCGGAAAGCATCGTTTTTCAACTCGATGAGCACATGGCATTTGAGAATGCGGTGGTAGAACACCAAGTCCACGAAGAAATGCTCGCCTCCGATGAGCAGCCGCTTTTGGCGTGCCTCATAGCAAAAGCCGTGGCCTAGTTCCAATAAGAAAGCCTGCAGCTTGTCGAGCAGTGCATCTTCCAATTGGCCCTCCGTCACCGCCTCCTGAGGCTTGAGGCCGAGAAATTCAAAGATGTAAGGGTCGCGGATGACCTGCTGAGGCGTGGCCCTCTCCGCCGCGGTATGGGCATGGACCGACAGCGCATCCTTGTCGCTGGACAGGCTGCTGCGTTCGTAATACTGCGTGGCGATCTGGCGCTTGAGTTCCCGCACCGACCATTGGCCGCGCAGGGCCTCGGCTTCGTAGAAGCGGCGCTGCAGCGGGTCGGACAGCTCTACCAGTTGCTCCAGGTGGCTATAGGAGAGGCCGCCGATGAGGCGATCCGCATCCACTGCGGGGGCTGTCGAAGACAGTGCGGGCGCTGTCCGCACTTTGGCGTCCGACAGGGTGGCGGAAGGCACTTGGGCAGATTGTGCGGACGCCGTCCGCACAATCTGGGGGTAGGTGCGATAGAAGGCGAGGTAAGCGTAGAGCTGGTGTTTGCCGCGGTTGCTGATGGCGTGCGCGCGCAAAGCCCGGGCCAGTTCGGCGATGAGGTTGTCCCCATAGCGGGCCCGGTCGGCCCCTTGGAGTTCGAATTCTGCGATGTAGTGGCCGATGAACCAGTTGCGCAGCATCAAGCTGACATTGACGGCGCGGCTGGCCTGCGCGGCGAGCGCGGCATCGGTTTGCCGAATGGCCGCCACCAAGGCGCTGAAGTCATGGGTTGGGTGCGCGTCAGACGGCATGGGTGCCCTTCGGGTGGTGGGCCGGCTCGATGTGCGCCGGTGGACTGCCGCAGAAAGGGCCGAGGTTCGTGCCATCTTCGCGGCGGTGTGGGATTCGCAAAATGCCGCAAGGCTGAGGCGCGACGGCATCGAGCGGCGTTGGCGTGCAGAGCGGAAGGTAGCGGCCGGGCCGGCACCGGTCAATACACGATGCGCGCCACCGCACGCAGCGTCTCGGGCGTGGCGCCGCCCCAGCCGAAGAACTCCAGGTACGCGGGAATCATCTCGAACAGCATGTCGGTGCCCTGCTGCACCGGGCAGCCCCGGGCCATCGCGGCCTGCAGCAGCGGGGTGTGGGTCTGTGCCATCACGACCTCGCCCACGAAGGTGCCGGGGGCGATGCGGTCCACGTCGAAGGGCAGGGGGTCGTCCTCGCGCATGCCCAGGGGCGTGGCGTTGACGACCAGGTCGAAGCCGGCCGGGTCGTTGCGGCCCACCACCGTGCGCAGGGCGGGGTAGTGCTGCCGCAGCCGGTCGGCCAGCGCCTGCGCGCGGTGGCCGTGCACGTCGAACAGGGCCAGCTCGGCCACCCCCGCCGCCGCCAGCGAGGCGGCGATGGCCGACCCGACCCCGCCGCTGCCGGACACCAGCGCGCGCCGGCCCGCCAGGGCCAGGCCCTTGCGCTGCACGCCGCGCACGAAGCCCGCGCCGTCGAACTGGTCGCCCAGCAGCGTGCCGTCGGGTCGGCGCACGATGGCGTTGCAGGCCCCGGCGATGCGCGCCGTGGGCGTGAGCGCATCCACCAGCGCCAGCGTGCTCACCTTGTGCGGCATGGTCACCAGCGCGCCGTGCCAGTTGGTCATGCGGCGCAGCACCTGCAGCGTGGCGGGGTAGTCCTCGGCCTGCACGCCCATGGGCACCACCAGGGCGTTGATGCCCTGCTGCGCGAACCACGGGTTGTAGATCATCGGGGCCTTGAACGCCTCGGTCGGGTAGCCCAGGTGGGCGATCAGGCGGGTGCTGCCGTTGATGGTTTGCTGCTGCATGGGGAACGATGGTGGGCCGATTGCCGTGGGTGTTTCAGCGGCCGCGCCCGTGGCTGCGCAGGGCTTCCTGGCGGGCCTGTTCGTATGCGGCCTCGGACAGGGGCTGGGCATCGGGCTGGCCCAGGTCCTGCGTGGGAATGCGGAAGGTCTCGCGCGCCGACCACGCGGCCAGCGCCGCGATGGCCGTCACGCCGAACGCGATCGCGCCCACGGTGGCCGGCACGTTGGTGGAGCCTGGCGGCGCCACGGCGGCGAACAGCGCGGGCAGCAAGGCGGTGAGCGTGGTGCCCACGTTCTGCGAGATGGCCATCGAGGTCACGCGGGTGCGGGCCGGGAACAGCTCGGGGTAGAAGCTCGGGAACACCGCGTTGTAGCCCTGGTACACCACGCCCCACATGAGCAGCGACATGCCGATCGCCATCGGCACGTGGTGGATGCTGATGGCATACAGGTACAGGAACGCCAGCAGCCCCGACAGCAGCGCGCCCACGATGATCGGCGGGCGCCGGCCGATGCGGTCCGACAGGTTGCCCACGTGCGGGATCACCAGCACCGCGACGATGTTGCCCAGCACCGGAATCCACAGGTACACGCTCTTGTCGAAACCCACGCCATAGCCCGGCTGCACGGCATAGGCCGCGCCGAACACCGTCGCCACCACCGGGATCACGTTCATGAGCGCCATGCAAACCACGCGCAGCATGTTCGGCCCGTTCTCCTGGAAGGCCTGCACGATGGGCGCGCGCGGCACGGCGCCCTGCCGGCGCTCGGCGGTGAACACGGGGGTTTCCTGCACTTCGCGGCGGATGTAGTAGCCCACCAGGATCACGATGAAGCTCAGCAGGAACGGCACGCGCCAGCCCCAGGTGTTGAACTGCTCCGCCGGCAAGAAATACGCCAGCGGCAGGAACACCGCCGCCGCCAGCACCTGCCCTGCCTGCACGCCCTGCAGCGCAAAACTCGCATAAAAGCCCCGCCGTCCGGTCGGCGCGTGCTCCAGGATCATCGAGCTGGCCCCCGAGATCTCGCCGGCCACCGCGAAGCCCTGGATCAAACGCAGCACCACGAGCATCGCCGGGGCCAGCAGGCCGGCCTGCGCATAGGTGGGCAGCAGGCCCACGGCCAGGGTGGAAAAGCCCATCAGGAACATGCACAGCACCAGCACCTGCTTGCGGCCATGGGTGTCGCCCCAGTGGCCGAGCACCAGGGCCCCGATGGGCCGGGCCACGTAGCCCACGCCGTAGGTGGCGAGCGAGGCCACGATGGCCGCCGTCGGGTTGCCTGCGGGAAAGAAGATCTGCGGAAAGATCAGCGATGCGGCGGTGGCGTAGATGAAGAAGTCGTAGTACTCCAGCACCGAGCCGATCCAGCCACTGGCGGTGGCCTTGCGCGTTTGCTGTAAGCCGCTGTCGGCGGCGTGGTGGTCTGGCATGGGTTTGTCTCCCCTGTTGGAATGGTTGGATGGACGCAAAAGCCTGCGTTGGGCGTTTGGCGGAGCATCTCATGCCTTGGGATGCCTTTTGGCCATCCCTGCATGGCGGGTGGCGCCGACCGGCGGTGCATCAGGCCTTGCGTTTGAGTTCCCTGGCGTACCGGTGGCTGGCAATGCCCAGGACGATGCCGAAAACGATGAACCCCAGCCCGAAGGCATGGCCGAAACTGAACCACGACCCTTTGCCGCTGCCGGAAAAGGCGATGAACAGGGCACCGGCGAATATGAAGAACAGGGGCGCGAGGAACCGATTGCGCCGCTGCGCGGCCAGCACCACGCTGATTTGCGCGACCTGCGAATCCAGCGTGCGCGCCTTGGTCTCGCAAGGGCCCTGGCTGCAGCAGATGGAATGGCCCAAGTCCTTGGCGCAGGCCGGACAGATCCCCTTGTTGCAGGCGCGGCAGGTGCCCACGGCGTCGGCGGCCTGGTGTACGAAGCACTTCATGGATTCTCCTGTTGGGTGGTGGCCCTTGGGGCGGACTTTAGCGTTGCGGGCGACGCGGTCCCAGGCGTCATGCCCCCTCGGCTGGAAGCGGCGGGGCGACGTCGATGGGCGCCCAGCCTGCCACGGATTCCAGCGTGGCCTGGGCGGAGAAGGCCGTGGATCGGGCCGCAAAGACTTGCTGGTACTGGAGGGTGGCCCCCTCCCATCGGAAGTCCTGCGCAAACCCCTTGGCCAGTACCTCCACCCGGGCGATCTTCCACCCGTCCACGTCGATCAGCGCAGCGCAGGTGATGGGCCCCGTGGCGTAGTCGGTGGTCAGCCACTCCTGCGCGGCCAGAAAGCGCGAGTCGGGCGACCACAGGAGGGGCTGGCCGAAGATCCGGTGCGGGATGCCGCGGCCGTCGATCGACAGGCGAAAGTACTCCGGGCCGAACCGGATCTCGCCTTCGAAGCGCAGCACCGCCCGGTGGGTTCCGTCGGGAGAACGTGGCATGTCTGGGATCGCTGGAACGGGCGCCTGGGGAGCAGCCGTCATTTGAAAAGCACGCGGACGATGCCCACGAGCAGAAGCACCAGGGCGACCGGCAGGAACCACCAGAGCATTCCCAGGGCCGAGGCCGTGCCCCGCAGGCTCCATGCCAGCAGCCCCAGCGCGACGCCGCCGATGCCCATGGCCAAGAACAGGAAGCGCCCGACCTTCTCCGACGCGTCGCCGAACAGGTGCTCGTCCGAATCGCCCATGTGCATCGCGAGCAGGCCGAAGGGCACGGCGCAAAGCAGCAAGGCCCACCTGGGCGCATCCAGCCTGGCCGCCAGCCCGGGCGGAATGGTCAGTGCAATGAGCAGCAGGATCTTGGACATCGTGGTTTACCCGGCGATCGCCGCCATGGGATCAGACCCCGATCTTGCCATGGGCCGCGCGGCGATTTGTGCCCTGCCGGTGATGCCAGGCCAGCGCCCGTTCCAGTTCCTGGGGGTGGTAGCTCAGGCCCGCCAGCGCCACGGTGTAGTCGCCGCCGCAGAGAAGCCGCCGGGTCTTGCTGATCCCCCTGCGCCGATCGGGCGCCGCATGGTCCGCCACATCCACCAGGATGCGCTGCTCGTCCAGGTCGAGCTTCACCCGCTCGATCTCGTGCCACGGCACCAGGCCCGTCCCGCCGCGAAGGTCGTTCAAGCCGTGCGAATCGACGATCACGGCGGGTTGAAGGTCGCAGAGGGCTTCGAGCACCGTCTTTCCCAGCGTGCCCCCCACGCAGAAGGCGCCGAAGGCCGAGAGCCCCGCAAGGAAGGTGACCAGCCGGTTCCCCGTGAACATGAGAACGACCGAGTAGATGCAGATGGCCAGCATCAGCACGGTGAACGGCAGGGAAAAAATGAGCGTCCAGCGCCGGCGGCGCAAGGTCAGTCGTTTCGCAGGCATGGCTTCGGATGGGCCGATGGCCGAGACGGTGGCATGGGGCGGGTGGCATGGCCGGCGATCCGCCCGCCTCCGGACCGGCCTTCGGCCGCCCGCGTCACAGCGCGAAGATCTTGCCCGGGTTCAGGATGTTCTTCGGGTCCAGCGCGCGCTTGATGGCCCGCATCATGTCCACCGCGCCCGCGCCGGTCTCGTCCAGCAGGAAGCCCATCTTGTGCAGGCCCACGCCGTGCTCGCCCGTGCAGGTGCCGCCCAGGCGCAGGGCGCGGGCGACGAGCTGGTGGTTCAGGTCCTCGGCCTTCAGGCGCTCTTCGGCGCTCTCGGGGTCGATCAGGTAGCCGAAGTGGAAGTTGCCGTCGCCCACGTGGCCGACGAGGAAGTAGGGGATGCCGCTTGCGTCGGCCTCGGTCACCGAATCGAGCAGGCAGTCGGCCAGGCGGCTGATGGGCACGCAGGTGTCGGTGCTGATGGCGCGGCAGCCGGGGCGGCTTTGCACCGCGGCGAAGTAGGCGTTGTGCCGCGCGGTCCACAGGCGGGTGCGCTCCTCGGGGGTGGTGGCCCATTCGAACGCGTTGCCGCCG
Source organism: Acidovorax sp. GBBC 1281 (assembly GCF_028473645.1). Taxonomy (NCBI): domain Bacteria; kingdom Pseudomonadati; phylum Pseudomonadota; class Betaproteobacteria; order Burkholderiales; family Comamonadaceae; genus Acidovorax; species Acidovorax sp. GBBC 1281. The sequence continues at coordinate 5,524,436 of NZ_CP097269.1, read as the reverse complement.
AACTCGGCCGCGATCTCCTGCACCACCTCGGCCTGCTCCTTCACGCCGGCCGGCGAGCCGTGGAATTCCATGAGCAGCATGGGCTCCTCGCGCAGGCCCAGCTTGCTGTGGGCGTTGACCATGCGCACGGTGTGCGCGTCGATCAGTTCCACGCGCGCGATCGGCACGCCCAGCTGGATGGTCTGGATGGTGGTGCGCACGGCGGCCTCGATGCTCGGGAACGAGCAGATGGCGGCCGACACGGCCTCGGGCAGCGGGTACAGGCGCACGGTGACCTCGGTGATCACGCCCAGCGTGCCTTCGCTGCCCACCATGAGGCGGGTGAGGTCGTAGCCCGCCGCGCTCTTCTTGGCGCGTGTGCCGGTGCGGATGGCCTCGCCACCGGCCGTGACCACTTCGAGGGCCAGCACGTTCTCGCGCATGGTGCCGTAGCGCACGGCGTTGGTGCCGCTGGCGCGGGTGGCGCACATGCCGCCGATGCTGGCGTCCGCGCCGGGGTCGATGGGAAAGAACAGGCCCGTGTCCTTGATGGCATCGTTGAGCTGCTTGCGCGTGATGCCGGGCTGCACGGTCACGGTGAGGTCGTCGGCATCGACGCTGAGCACGCGGTTCATGCGGTTCACGTCGATGCTGATGCCGCCCTGCACGGCCAGCAGGTGGCCTTCGAGCGAGGAGCCCGCGCCGTACGGAATCACCGGCACGTCGTGCTGCGCGGCAAGCTTCACGGCGTCGGCCACGTCCTGCGTGGTTTCGGCGAACACCACGGCCGAGGGCGGCGGCGCCTTGAGCGAGCCCTCGTCGCGGCCGTGCTGTTCACGCACCGCCTGGGCCGTGGAGCACTGTGCGCCGAAGCGGGCGGCCAGTGCGTCGAGCAGTGCCTGCGGAACGAGGCGCAGGTGGATTTCAGGAAGCAGGTGCTTGGCGGCGGCGGGGGCGTTCATGGCATGTCTCCAGGCTGGAATGGGTGCGGCTTTTTCATTGTAGGCAGCCCCTCGCAGGCAGGGGATTGCCCGGAATTGACGGTCTCGCTGCCGCATATTTACATTACGTTCGAAATGTATAACGTTTGCCGCCGATGATCCACCGCACGCCCCGCCGCACCCATGCCGAGCGCAGCGCCGCCACGCAGCAGCGCCTGATCGCCACGGCCATCGAGGTCATCCAGTCGCGCAGCTTCGAGGCGATGTCGATCCACGAACTGGCCCGCACGGCGGGAATGACGTCGGGGGCGGTGCAGCATCACTTCGAGTCGAAGGCCGCGCTGATGATGCGCGTGCTCGCCGAGCTGATCGCGGCGCAGGACCGCGAGGGCCTGCTGTGGCCCGCCGCATCGTTGCCGGCGCTGCAGCGCGCGCAGCATTTCGTGCGGTCCGCGTGGCACATCGTCTATGCGCAGCCGCGCTTCATGGCGGCGTGGAACATCTACCTGGGCAGCCGCAACCAGCCCGAGGTGGTGGCGCACATCGCCGCGCTGCGCCAGGACCTCAATGCGCGCATGCACACGGGGTTCTTCGAGGCGTTCCCTGAACTGGCGGGCGACCCGGAGCGCGAGGGGTTCGTGGGGCTGGTGTTCTCCACCCTGCGCGGCCTGGGCCTGCTGGAGATGTTCCGCCCCGCGGACGAAGCCACCCGTGCGCAGCTCGACTGTCTGGCCTCGCTCATCGCGCAGCGCTGCGACGGCCTGGCCCGCGCGGGCGCTCCGGCATCGAAACCCCGTCCCGGCGCCAGGTCCCCGCGCGCGGCGTGACCGGCGCCGTGCCCTGGCCCGGGCACGTTCGCACCCCAGGGCACCCGGCATCCATCACGACAACAGGAGACACACCATGAACCCCCCTCGCACAGGCGCGCGGCGCGCCCTGGCCGGCGCCGCGCTCGCATCGCTGGCCTTCGCGGCCGGCGCCCAGCCCGCGGCCTACCCCGCCAAGCCGATCCAGCTCATCGCCCAGCAGCCGCCGGGCAGCGCATCCGATGCGATGACGCGCGCCTGGGCCGACTGCGCCGCGCGCGAAATGGGCCAGCCCGTGGTGGTGCAGAACAAGCCGGGGGCCAACGGCATCCTGGCGGTCAATGCGCTCAAGTCCCAGCCGGCCGACGGCTACACGCTGATGACCATCGGCATGTCGCAGATGACCATCACGCCCTACGTCTACCGGCAGCCGCCCTACGACCCGCTGCACGACTTCGACAGCGTGGCGGTGCTGGGCAGCACGCCGCTGGTGCTGGCCGTGCCGGCGGGGCTGGGCATCACGCGGCTGGCGCAGCTGGCGGACCAGGCCAGGGCCCACCCGGGCGGGCTCGATTTCGGCTCGCCCGGCAAGGGCAGCCCGGCGCACCTGCTGACCTCGGCGCTGCTCGACCGCATGGGCGTGTCCGGCACGCACGTGCCCTTCGTGGGCGAGGGCGCCGGCCTCACCGCCCTCATGGGCCAGCAGATCCAGGCGATGACGCTGGTCATCGGCACGGCCGCGCCGCATGCCAGGTCGGGCAAGCTCGTGCCCCTGGCGGTGTTCGCGCCGCAGCGCTCGCCCCTGCTGCCGGATGTGCCGTCGATCGGCGAGGCCCTGCCGGCCGCCAAGGACCTGGCCCGCACCGCGTGGATCGCCGTGGTGGCCCGGGCCGGCACGCCGCCCGCGCTGCTGGGCACGCTCAATGCCGCGACCGAGAAATGCCGCAGCGGCGATGCGTCCTACCGCGCGCGGATGGAGGCCATGAACGTGACGCTGGCCGCGTCCGTCCCGGGGGATGCGCGCACCTGGGCGGCACGCGATACTTCGGTCTGGAAACCGTTGATCGACAAACTGGGATTGGCCACTGAATGACTCTGGATACCGTGCCGTGCGTGCACCTTTCCCACGGAGGTGGGCTGCAGGGGCGCCTTGACCATGGCGTCGCCGTGTTCCGCGGCGTGCCTTATGCGCAGGCCCCACAAGGCGCACTGCGCTTTTTAGCCCCCCAGCCCGCCCCCGCCTGGTCGAGACTGCGCGAGGCGATGGCTTTCGCGCCGGTGCCGCCCCAGTGGCCGCGCGGCGGCGGCGCCCGGGCCCGCCCGCTGGGCGGCCCGGACTGCCTGGCGGTGAACGTGTGGACCCCCGAGCCCCGCGCGGGTGCGAACCTGCCGGTGATGGTCTGGATTCCCGGCGGCGGCTTTCTGCGCGGCGGCGCAAGCGACCCGCTGTACGACGGCGCGTCGTTCGCGCGCAAGGGCATCGTGTTCGTGTCGCTGCAATACCGGCTGGGCGTGGATGGCTTCATGCACTTCGGTGGCGAGGCGCCCGCCAACCGGGGCCTGCTCGATCTGCTGGCCGCGCTGCGCTGGGTGCGGGACCACATCGCGGCCTTCGGCGGGGATGCCGGGCGCGTGACGGTGTTCGGCCAGTCGGCGGGCGCGGGCGCCATCACCTGCCTGATGGGCATGCCGGCGGCGCAGGGCCTGTTCCAGCGCGCCATCCTGCAAAGCCCGAGCGTGGCCTGCCAGACCGTCGAAGAGGCCACCGTGGTGCACACTGCCGTGGCGCAACTGCTGGGCGTGGCCCCCACGCTCGCGGCGCTGGGCGCGGCGCCGCCGGCGGACGTGCTGTTCGCCGTGCACCGGCTGGCCGAGGACGCGGCCCTGCGCGACCAGCACGGCATCAGCCGCCGCAACGTGTTCCCGCTGCGTCCGGTGATCGACGGTCAGGTGCTCGCCCAGGCGCCGCTGGCAGCGCTGCAGCGCCAGTGGTCCGATCCGTCGCGGCCGCCGCTGCAGGTGCTGGTGGGCAGCAATGCCGAGGAGATGCGCCTGTACCACGTGCCCGGCGGCGCCATCGACCGCGTGACCGATGAACAGGTCACGGCCTTCATGCGGGACACGGGCCTGCCGCCCGCGGCGCGTGCGGCGTATGCGGCGCTGCCCGCGTGCGAGGGCGGCGCCCATGCCGGCGAGATGCTGTGCGCCATGCAGTCCGACTACTACTACCGCGTGCCGGCGCGCCGCATCGCGGCCCTGGCCGTCGCGAACCGGCTGCCGGTGCACCGGTACGAGCTGGAATGGCGGTCGCCGCAGTGCGGCGGGCAACTGGGCGCCGCGCACGGTGTGGACCTGCCGTTCGTCTTCGACCGCCTGGCCACGTCCACCGGGCGCGAGTTGACCGGCGATGCCCCGCCGCAGCCGCTGGCCGATGCCATGCACGGTGCGTGGGCGGACTTCGTGGTGCAAGGCGACCCCGGCTGGCCGGAGCATGGCCCCGGAACGCCCTGGATGCAGTTCTTCGACGACCTGGGCTGGTGCGGCCCGGCGCTGGCCTCCGCCACGCTGGACGCGTGGGACGGCGTGCTTTGAACTGAACGGATCCCGGGCGGCCTGCCAGTCGCCAAACTGGTGCATCTGGCTTGTATACCAGTTGGCACGGAACCTGCGTAGTTCCGTGGCAATGACCAGCGCCACCGAAATCAGCAACCGCATCATCGAAGCCGTGATGGCCCAGAAGCTCGCCCCCGGCGCGCGCCTGGGGGAGCAGCAACTCGCCATGCTGTTCGACTGCAGCCGCACCATCGTGCGCGAGGCGCTCACGCGTCTGTCCACGCGTGGCATCGTCACCGTCAGTGCGCGCCGTGGCTGGTACGTGATCGAGCCCTCCGAGGACGAAGCGCGCGAGGCCTTCGAGGCGCGCCGCGTCATTGAACTGGGCCTGCTGCACCAGCTGAAGACGGTGGACAAGGCAGCGGTGCGCAAGCTGCGCGCCCACCTGCAGCGCGAGAAGGCGGCCCTGGCGGGCAGCGACGTGGGCGCGCGCAGCTTCCTGCTGGGCGACTTCCATGTGTGCCTGGCCGAGTGCCTGGGCAACGGCCTGCTGGCCGACACGCTGCGCGACTTCACCGCGCGCACCACGCTCATCGCCATGCTGTACCAGTCGTCGCACGACGCGGCGCAATCGTGCGACGACCACGTGCGCATCGTCGAGGCGCTGGAGGCGGGCGACATCGCCCGCGCCGAATCGCTGATGGCCGAGCACATCGGCTCGGTGCAGTCCGCCCTGCGGCTGCAGGCCAGCGCCGATCCGCTCGAACACCTGCGCAGCGCGCTGGCGCCCGTGCGCGCCGGCGCCGCCAGTGGCCCGGCCGCCCCTTCCGCTTCCCCTTCCCCCGCCGCGTCCCCGGGCGACGCATCCACCTACCTAGGAGCCTTGCTATGACCTTCGCCACCCGCTTTCTCTCCCGCCGCCTGGCCCTGGGCCTCGTGGCCGCCGCCGGACTCGTGTGCGCCGTGGCGCCCGCACAGGCGCAGACCGCGCTGGACGACATCCTGAAGTCCAAGACGATCAAGATCGCCATCCCCACCGACTACCCGCCCTACGGTTTCGTCGGCACCGACCTCAAGCCCCAGGGCCTGGACATCGACATGGCCGAGCTCATCGCCGCCAAGCTGGGCGTGAAGGTGGAACTGGTCGCCGTGACCAGCGCCAACCGCATCGCCTACCTGCAGACCAAGAAGGCCGACCTCGTCATCTCCACGCTGGGCAAGAACCCCGAGCGCGAGAAGGTCATCGACTTCACCTCGGCCTATGCGCCCTTCTACCAGGCCGTGTTCGGTCCCAAGTCCCTCACGGCCAAGGCCTGGAGCGACCTGGCCGGCAAGAGCGTGGCGGTCACGCGCGGCGCCATGGAAGACCAGGAGCTGGCCAAGGTCGCCCCGCCCAGCATCGACGTGAAGCGCTTCGAGGACAACAACGCCACCATCGCCGCCTTCGTGGCCGGCCAGACGCAGTTCGTGGCCACCAGCGCCTCGGTGGCGGGCAACATGATGCAGAAGAACCCGCAGCTGCAGGCCGAGTACAAGCTGCTGCTCAAGGACAGCCCGTGCTTCATCGGCCTGCCCAAGGGCGAGGCCGCGCTGATGGCCAAGGTCAATGAAATCATCGCCGGCGCCAAGAAGAGCGGCGAGCTGGACACCATGGCCAAGAAGTGGCTGGGCCGTCCCGCCGGCGACCTGCCGGTCTGAGCCCCCTCGCGCCGTCCGCATCCCCTGACCCGTTGACCTGATCGGCTGCCCATGCGCATCGAGTTCGACTTCATGGCCGTGCTGTCGCAGTGGCCGCTGCTGGCCACGGGCGTGGCCTGGACCCTGGCCCTCACGGCCGTGGCCACCGTGGTGGGCATGGCGGTGGGCATCGCCTGCGCCTGGGCACGGTCCCAGGGGCCGGCGACGCTGCGCTGGCCGGTGGCGGCCTATGTGGAGCTGGTCCGCAACACGCCCTTCATCGTGCAGCTGTTCTTCATCTTCTTCGGGCTGCCCGCGGCGGGCCTGAAGCTCTCGCCCGAGGCGGCCTCGTTCATCGCCATGGTGATGAACCTGGGCGCTTACTCGACCGAGATCGTCCGCGCCGGCATCCAGGCCACGCCGCGCGGCCAGATTGAGGCGGCGGTGAGCCTGGCGCTGTCGCGGGTGCAGGTCTTCACGCGCGTGGTGCTGCCGCCCGCGCTCAAGAAGGTGTGGCCGGCCATGGTGAGCCAGATCGTCATCGTGATGCTGGGCTCGGCGGTGTGCAGCCAGATCTCGGTGCAGGACCTGAGCTACGCCGCCAACCTGATCCAGAGTCGCAACTTCCGCGCGTTCGAATCGTTCATCGTGGCCACCGGCATCTACCTCGTGCTCTCGATCGCGCTGCGCCGGCTGCTGCACTGGGTGGGCCCGCGCTTTCTCTTCGGCCGCTGAGCATGGCTCCAGCAATTTTCTAGGAACGCGAGATGGTCGATTTCACCTTCTGGGACATCCTGCGCAACCTGCTGCTGGCCGCGCGCTGGACCGTCGTGCTATCGCTGATCGCCTTCGTTGGCGGCGGCCTGGTGGGCGGGCTGCTGCTCGTGGCCCGGCTCACCGGCGGCCGCGTGGCCGAGCGCGCCGTGGGCGTGTACGTGCAGGTCTTCCAGGGCACGCCGCTGCTGATGCAGCTGTTCCTGTCGTACTTCGGTCTGGCATTGCTCGGGCTCAACGTGTCGGCCTGGACCTCGGCCGCCGTGGCGCTCACCCTCTACACCAGCGCCTTCCTGGTGGAGATCTGGCGTGGCTGCGTGGCCGCCGTGCCCAAGGGCCAGTGGGAGGCCTCGGGCAGCCTGGCCCTGTCGTTCGGCGAGCAGATGCGCCACGTGATCCTGCCGCAGGCCGTGCGCATCGCCACGGCGCCCACGGTGGGCTTTCTGGTGCAGGTGGTCAAGGGCACGGCGCTGGCCTCGGTGATCGGCTTCGTTGAGCTGACCAAGGCCGGAGGAATGATCGCCAACACCACCTTCAAGCCGTTCGCCGTCTTCGCCTGCGTGGCGCTCGTCTATTTCGCGCTGTGCTTTCCCGTGAGCCTGTATGCGCAACACCTCGAAAGGAAGTTCCATGGCCGCCGCTGAAACCCTGGCCGACGCGCCCGCCGTGCCCGCGCCGCCGGGCCGGCCGATCGTGCAGGTCACCGCGCTGCGCAAGTCCTACGGCACCAACGAGGTGCTCAAGGGCATCGACCTCACGGTGCAGCCCGGCGAGGTGATCGCCATCATCGGCAAGAGCGGCTCGGGCAAGAGCACGCTGCTGCGCTGCATCAACGGCCTGGAAGCCTTCCAGGACGGCGCGCTCACGGTGGACGGCAAGCCGCTGCTGCACGACAGCGCCATGGCCATGCGCGAACTGCGCCAGCGCGTGGGCATGATCTTCCAGAACTTCAATCTCTTTCCGCACCTCTCGGTGGGCCGCAACGTCATGCTGGCCCCCACGCTGGTCAAGCAGCGCTCGCAAAAGGACGCGGCCGTACAGGCGGCCCGGCTGCTGCAGCGCGTGGGCCTGGGCGAGAAATTCGACGCCATGCCCGACCAGCTGTCGGGTGGTCAGCAGCAGCGCGTGGCCATCGCCCGCGCGCTGGCCATGGAGCCGGCCGTGCTCCTGTGCGACGAGATCACCTCGGCCCTCGACCCCGAACTGGTGGGCGAGGTGCTGCGCGTCGTGGAGTCGTTGGCCCGCGAGGGCATGACCCTGCTGATGGTCACGCACGAGATGGCCTTCGCCCGCAAGGTGAGCAACCGCGTGATCTTCATGCACCAGGGCCGCGTGCACGAGATGGGCCCGCCGCAGGACCTGTTCGGCGACCCGCAGACGCCGGAACTGCGGCAGTTCCTGTCGTCGCTCAAGGATTGAGCTGCCTTCGCCGGTAGCCCCCATGGCGGCGGGCCGTCCGTGCCCGCAAACGCATCAAGGCCCGCATGCCTCCTCAGCATGCGGGCCCGTCGGGGTGGAGTGGAGTTCGTGTGGTAGTTGCTCCGGGCGGCGTCAGGAGTGGGCGCCGGCCTCGAATTCCGAGCGCGACAGGGCACCGTTATGGTCCTTGTCGAGCTCCTTGAAACGGTTGCCGATGGCCGGCAGGCGTGCCGCCTCCGCCAGGGTCAGTTGTCCGTTCTTGTCGGTGTCAACGCGATCGAATGCGCTGGAAGTCTGTGCGGCCGGCTGCGCGCCGCCGAAGGTGGCGCCCTTGGCGCCGGGATGCAGGCCCATGGAGGTGCCCGACGCGGTCTGGGGGGGTTGGTTGGACGGGGAAGTGAGGGTCGGGGAAGGCGTTTGTGCGTGCACTGCGGCACCTCCCAGGGTGATCGCCGCGAACAGCATCACGCTGCGGCTGTCGAAAGGAAGGGTGCGTCGTTGCTGAGCTGCCATGGGTTCACGCTCCGTGAAAGTTGAACAGGGTTGCATTGCACCGCAACCCGCGGCGCCCGGCCAGCGATTTTGCCCGCTGTTGCCCTGATACACATTTGCCTGCCGGTTGTAACGCACAATGCCCGCGGCCGCCTCCAGCGCGGCTTGCAATGCACAAGGAGCAGCCCATGGGCAACCGACTGACACAGATCGCCACGCGCACCGGAGACGACGGCACCACGGGCCTGGGCGACAACACCCGCGTCTCCAAGGACAGCCCGCGCCCGCATGCCATGGGCGATGTGGACGAGCTCAATTCCCACATCGGCCTGCTGCTGTGCGAGCCCTTGCCGGCCGAGGTGCGCACGCTGCTGTCGGACGTGCAGCACCAGCTGTTCAACCTGGGCGGCGAGCTGTCCATCCCCGGCTTCGAATTGCTCAAGGACGAGGCGCTCGCGCAGCTCGACGAGGCCCTGGCCGCCCACAATGCGGCGCTGCCGCGGCTGGCTGAATTCATCCTGCCCGCCGGCACGCGGGCCGCGGCGCAGGCCCACGTGTGCCGCACCGTCGCCCGCCGCGCCGAGCGCTCGGTGGTGGCCCTGGGCGCCGCCGAGCCGGTGCGCGATGCGCCGCAGCGCTACCTCAACCGGCTGTCGGACCTGATGTTCGTGCTGGCGCGCGTGCTCAACCGCCTGGACGGCGGCGACGACGTGTACTGGAAGAGCGAGCGCATGGCGCGCGCGGAGACCGGCGCGGCCTGACTGAGAAATCTTCGGCCTGGAATCCCGGCCGCGGCGGTCAGCGCGGCGCCAGCATGGCGATGGTCAGGCGCGACACGCAGGTCAGCTCGCCCTCGTCGTTGACCATGTCGATCTGCCACACCTGCGTGGTGCGGCCGATGTGCACGGGCCTGGCGGTGCCGGTCACCCAGCCGCTGCGGGCCGAGCGCAGGTGGTTGGCGTTGATGTCCAGGCCCACGGCGTGCCAGCCCTCGGGCGAGGCATACACCGCGCCCACGGAGCCGAGCGTCTCGGCCAGCACCACGCTCACGCCGCCGTGCAGCAGGCCGAAGGGCTGCTTGGTGCGCGCATCGACGGGCACGCGGGCGCGCAGGAAGTCGTCGCCGATCTCGGTGAACTCGATGCCGAGGTGGGACACGGCGGTGCCTTCGTTGCCGGCATGCACGGTGGACAGGTCGATGGGGCGCTTCCAGATGGGCATGGGGATTCCTCGCGTTGGTGGGTGGGGCCGGCCCGCCGCGGGCGGCCGGGAAAGTGGCCCGGATTATCCGGCGCCCTTGCCGCCGCAGGAGTCGCTCAAGCGCGCATGGTGCCGGTGCGCACGTAGCGCTCGTGCCAGGACAGCGCCTCGCCCAGCAGGTGGGGAGTGTGGCGGCCGCAGCCGCTGGCCTCGGCGCGGGCCACGTAGTCGCGAAGCGCGGGGCGGAAGTCCGGGTGCGCGCAGCGCTCGATCACCACGCGCGAGCGCTGCGAGGGCGACAGCCCGCGCAGGTCGGCCAGGCCCTGCTCGGTCACGATCACCTGCACGTCGTGCTCGGTGTGGTCCACATGCGAGGCCATGGGCACGATGCACGAGATGGTGCCGCCCTTGGCCAGCGATGGCGTGAGAAACATCGACAGGTAGGCGTTGCGCGCGTAGTCGCCCGAGCCGCCGATGCCGTTCATGATGGACGAGCCCATCACGTGTGTGGAGTTCACGTTGCCGTAGAGGTCGGCCTCGATCATGCCGTTCATCGAGATCAGGCCCAGGCGGCGGATCAGTTCGGGGTGGTTGCTGATCTCCTGCGGGCGCAGGACGATGCGCTCTCGGTAGAAGTCGATGTGGCGGGTGAATTCCTCGGTGGCCGCCGGGCTGAGCGACAGCGCCGTGGCCGAGGCGCTGTCGAGCTTGCCCGAGCGCAGCATGTCCAGCATGCCGTCCTGCAACACCTCGGTGTAGGCCGTCATGTGGTCGAACGGCCCGGCGTTCAGGCCGGCCAGCACGGCGTTGGCGATGTTGCCCACGCCGGATTGCAGCGGCAGCAGGCCGGGCGGCAGGCGGCCCCGCGCCACCTCGTGCTGCAGGAACTCGATGATGTGGCCGGCGATGCGCTGGGAGGTGTCGTCCGGTGCGGCATAGGCCGAGTTGCGGTCCGGCGCGTGCGTGGCCACCACGGCGACCACCTTGGCCGGGTCGCAGCGCAGGTAGGGCTCGCCAATGCGGTCGGCCGGGCGCACCAGCGGAATCGGCACCCGGTTGGGCGGCAGGTCGGTGCCGTAGTAGATGTCGTGCATGCCCTCCAGGCCCTCGGGCTGCCAGCTGTTGACCTCCAGGATGATGCGGTCGGCCTGGTCCAGCCAGGTCTTGTTGTTGCCCACGGAAGACGACGGGATCAGCCGCCCGTCGGGCAGCACGCCGGCCACCTCGATCACCGCCACATCGAGCTTGCCCCAGAAGCCGAACCACACGTAGGGCGCCACGTGCGACAGGTGGACGTCCACATACTGCATCTGGCCGGCATTGATCTGCTGGCGGCAGGTGGGGTCGGACTGGTAGGGCATGCGCATGCTGATGCCGCCCACCTTGGCCAGCGCCCCGTCCAGCTCCGGCGCGGTGGAGGCGCCGGTCCACAGCCCGATGCTGAAGGGCTCGCCGGCTGCATGCAGCCCCTCGATTCGGCGTGCCAGGGCCGTGGGCACGGCCTTGGGATAGCCCGCGCCGGTGAAGCCGCTCATGCCCACGCGCGCGCCGTTGGGGATCAGCTCGGCGGCCTGCTCGGCGGTCATGGTGCGCTCGCGCAGCAAGGGGTTGAGAACGCGGCTGGGTGGGGTCATGGAGCGTGCTTTCTGGACAAAGGGGACGTCTGAGTAGAGGCCGCTCAGGCTGCGCGAAATCTTAGCAGCCACCTGTGTCGCCAATCAGGGTTTACCCGTGAATGAAAGACTTCCCGGTCACCTGGCGCGCATGTTCCATGGCCCGTGCCGCTGTGGATGTCGCCCGCGCGTTTCAATGCGGGCGCCGGGCGGTACGATCCACGCCACCATGCCCATGACGCCCCTCTGCCCCTCCTGCCGGCAACCCGCGGAAACCCATCGCTTTCGCTCGCATGGCAGCGAGACGATCGAGCTGGACCTGTGCTTTGCCTGCCAGGGCCTGTGGTTCGACCCGCAGGAGAACACGCGCCTGGCGCAGGCCGGGGTGGTGGCGCTGTTCGAGCTGCTGCACCAGCACCGCGGGGACGCGCGCCACCCGATAGCGCAGCGGCTGCAGTGCCCCCACTGCCCGCGCGCTCTGGAGCCCGGTTTCGACGTGGCCAAGGGCGGGCGGTACAAGACCTTCCGGTGCCCGTCGCGGCACGGCCGGTTCAGCACCTTCGGCTCGCTCATGGTGGAAAAGGGGTTCGTGCGGCACCTGTCGGTGGCGGAGATCGAGGCGCTGGCCGAGCGCGTGGGCACCATCCAGTGTACCAGTTGCGGCGGCACGGTGGACATCCGCAACGACCACGCCTGCCCCTACTGCCGCTCGGCCCTGTCGCTGCTGGACCCGCAGGCGGTGGACCGGGCGCTGAACCGCCATGCCAGCGTGGCCCGCGCCGCGCCGGCAACTGCATCCGGCTCTCCCGGGCCTTCGGACGTAGCCGATGCGTTGGTGGCCCTGGAGCGCGCCCGTTCGCTGGAGCGGCGCGAGATGGAGCGGGAGCGGCTGACGGGCGTGGGCGACCGATTCGATCTGCTGGCCGCCGGCCTGGACCTGGTCTGGACGCTGGTGCGGCGCTGACGCCCCGCCCGCCGCCGCGCTGCGCTCAGCGTCGGCGGTTCAGCAGGGCGTAGAGCCCGATGGCGCCGAAGGTGGCGGTGCCGATGCCGCCCAGGGCGAAGTCGCCGAATTTCAGCGTGAAGTCGCCCGTGCCGATGATGAGCGTGATGGCCGCCACGATGAGGTTCTTGTTGTCGGAAAAGTCCACCCGGTTGTCCACCCAGATCTTGGCGCCGGCCACCGCGATGAGGCCGAAGACGACGATGGACACGCCGCCCATCACCGGCAGCGGAATGGCCTGGATCAGCGCGCCGAACTTCGGGCTGAAGCCCAGCAGCAGCGCGATCAGCCCCGCCACCAGGAACACGGCGGTGGAATAGATCTTGGTGGCCGCCATCACGCCGATGTTCTCGGCATAGGTGGTCACGCCCGTGCCCCCCGCGCTGCCGCTCACCATGGTGGCGATGCCGTCGCCGATGAACGCGCGACCCATGTAGCGGTCCAGGTTCTGGCCCGTCATGGCCGTCACCGCCTTGATGTGGCCCAGGTTCTCGGCCACCAGGATGACGGCCACGGGCGCGATCAGCAGCATGGCCGGGCCGCTGAACACCGGCGCCGTGAAGTGCGGCATGCCCAGCCAGGGCGCGGCGGCCAGGGCCGACAGGTCGATCGGCTTGCCCCAGCCCAGCAGGTTGGTGAACACCGCATAGACCACGCTGGCGGCGATGAGCCCCAGCAAGATCAGCAGGCGCTGCGCCATGCCCCGCGTGAGCACGGCCACCAGGCCCACGCACACGAAGGTGACGGCCTGCATCCAACTCTCGAAATTGTTGGCCGCCATGTTCTTGATGGGAATGCCGGCCAGGTTCAGCCCGATCACCGCCACCACTGCGCCCGTCACCACGGGCGGCATGAAGCGCTCGATCCAGCCGGTGCCGATGGCCTGCACCAGCGCGCCGATGAGGGTGTAGACCAGGCCGCACGCGACGATGCCGCCCAGCGCAACGGCCATGTTGGCGTTGGGTCCCTGGCCCGCGTAGCCCGACGCGGCCACCACCACGCCGATGAAGGCGAAGCTGGAGCCCAGGTAGCTAGGCACGCGCCCGCCGGTGATCACGAAGAAGATCAGCGTGCCCAGCCCGCTCATCAGGATGGCCACGTTCGGGTCAAACCCCATCAGGATGGGTGCGAGCACCGTGGCGCCGAACATCGCGATCACGTGTTGCACGCCCATCACGGCGGTCTGGCCCCAGGGCAGGCGTTCGTCGGGGGCCACGACGGCACCCTGGGTGGCGGTGGTCACCCGCCAGCGGGGAAAGTAGGGGGAAGGCACGGCAGGGTCTCCTGAAAGTTCATGGGCACCTCGGCGGGCGGGTGCTGTTTTGGGGGGAACAGCCCGGTGGGCGGGTGTGAGTTTAGGGTCATTGCAGAGTGATCCGTCCGAGGGTTGGGCCCCCGGGTTCGGCCCCTGCGCCCACAGCCGAGTAGGAAAGAGCCGACCTGCGGCGGCAGGGGCCTGCGATAACGTTGCCCATCAGCGCCGCAGCGCATCGCGCCCCTCTTCGGGGCTTTTTCACCTTCCGAATCGCTCCTCACGCACATGCCGCGCCATCGCCTTCGCTGGATTGCCCTGGGCGCCACTGCCGTGGTGGCCGTGTGCGCGGTCGCCGTGGCGGCCTGGTGGCCGTCCGAGGCCGAGCTGGCCCGCCGCGCGGGCGATGCCGCGACCGAACGGCTGGGGGTGCCGGTCACGGTCGGCCAGCTGCACTGGTCGCTGTTTCCCTCGCCGCGTGTGGAATTGCGCGACGTGCGCACCGAGCAAAAGGCCCCGTTGACTGCCGAGCGCGTCTCGGCCGGGGTGCGCTGGGGGGACCTGCTGCGCCGGCGCCTGGCCGTGACCGATCTGCAGTTGGAGAACGCGACCGTGCCGCAGGCGTCGCTGTCGGAGTTCCAGGTGCGTGGCGCGGGCGGCGGCGAGACCGCCTTGCCGTTCACGTTCACCTTGGCCCCGGTCCCGCTGGAGCGGGCCGACTGGCAGGGCGTGCGCTGGGTCGGGCGCAACGGCCGGACGCTCGCCTATGCCGGCAGTGCCGAGTTCGACCCCGAATGGCGCCCCCGCCAGGCCTGGCTGGAGCGCATCGGTGCGCCGGTGCCCACGCGCATGGCCATCACGCGCGAAGCCGCCGAGGACCGCTGGCGCGCCGAGGTGTCGGCCGGCGGGCGCACCGAGCAGGGCACCCTGCGCCTGCAGGAAATCAGCGGCCGCTACCGCGTGACGGGTGCCATCGACTTCACGGGGGTGGACATCGAGGGCCTGATGGCCTCGTTCGATCGCCGGGCCGTGGTGGCCGGCAAGGTCAGCGGCCACACCGACCTGATCGCCGAAGGGGCCGACCCGGCCGAGGCGGTGCGCGCCCTGCACACCCGCACCCGTTTCACGGTGGCGCGCGCCCGGCTGCTCACCTTCGACCTGGAGCGGGCCGTGAAAACCGTGGGCACGCAGCGCGGCGGCACCACGCAGCTCGACAGCCTCCAGGGCGTGGTGCGCACCGAGGCGGACGAGGACGGCACCATCGTGCGCTTCGGCGACCTCAAGGCCACCTCGGGCGTGCTCACCGCCACGGGTGACGCGGTGCTGCAGAACCGCCGGGTGAGCGGCCATGTGGCCGTGGACCTGGTGGATGGCGTGGTGGGCATTCCGCTGGAATTCGGCGGCACCATGGACGACACCACCCTGACCCTGCCGCCCGCGGCACTGGCCGGGGCGGCCGTGGGCACGGCGGTGGCGCCGGGCGTGGGCACCGCCATCGGCGCGCGCATCGGCGAAACCCTGCGCCGCATCTTCGGCGACGACGAGCCGCCGGCGGCGCCCCCGAAACCGAAGCGCCCGGCACCGCGCCGCTGAGTCTCACGCCCCCGAACACCGTGCAAAAAGCGGGATGATCGTTTCTCCTTTGTGCTTTATGTATCCCATTGAAAATGCCCGTTACCGCAATAAACACTAGGGCACAATGCTATGAATTCAGGAGTAATCCAGGCCAGGAAAGTGTTCGTATGATGGGTCGCAACACGGTCATGCCGGGTGTTCGGCAGACCGCTTTCGATCGATAGGAAACCGTGCCAATGTCCAGCGGCAACCCCCACCCACCCCCTTCGTTTCTGAGTTCCGGCGGCGAGATGGCGCAGCGCATCGCCCGCCATGACTGGGCCGCCACGCCCCTCGGCCCCCTGGCTTCCTGGCCGGACCACATCCGGTGGGCCATCTCCACCGTCCTGCGGGCCTCCATGCCCATGGCCACGCTGTGGGGCGAATCCGGCGTGCTGATCTACAACGACGCCTATGCGGCCTTCTCGGGCCAGCGCCATCCGCAGCTGCTGGGCTGCAACATCGGCGACGCCTGGCCCGAGGCGGCGCAGTTCAACCGCCACGTCGTGAATACCGTCCTGGCCGGTGGCACCCTGAGCTACCGCGACCAGCCCTTCGTGCTGAACCTCAACGGGCGTGCCGAGCCGGTGTGGATCAACCTCGACTACTCGCCGCTGCTCGACGGGACCGGGCAGCCTGCGGGCGTGCTCGCACTGGTGGTGGACACCACCGCCAAGGTCCAGACCGAGCGACAGCTCAAGGGCGAGCAGGAGCGCTTCGCCCAGCTGTTCGAGCAGTCGCCCAGCTTCATGGCCATGCTGGAAGGGCCTGAGCACCGCATCGTGCTGGCCAACCCCGGCTACCTGCGGCTGGTGGGCAACCGCCCGCTGCTGGGCCTGACCGTGGCGCAGGCGCTGCCGGACGCGGCCACGCAGGGCTATGTCGAGCTGCTGGACCGGGTCTATGGCAGCGGAGAGGCCCTCACGGCGTATGCCGCCCGCTACGTCCGCCAGGCCGAGCCTGGCGGGCCGGAGCACGAGCTGTACGTGGACTTCGTCTTCCAGCCGATCCGCGATGCCGCGGGCGCGGTGACCGGCATCTTCGTGGAGGGCGTGGACATCACCGAGCGCATGGCGGCCGAGGCGCGGCGCGAGGCGCTGGCGCGGTTTTCCGACCAGCTGCGGTCGCTGGATAGCGTGGACGCCGTCTGCCTGGCCGCGGCCGAAACCCTGGGCCGCACCCTGAAGGTCAGCCGCGCGGGCTATGGCGCGGTGGATGCCGCCGCGCAGGCCGTGCACGTGCACCACGACTGGATGGCGCCCGGCTGCGATCCGCTCGCGCCGGTGCTGCACCTGCCCGATTTCGGCGGCTTCCTGGACGACCTGGCGCGCGATGAATCCGTGTGCGTGGCCGACGTGCGCGGCGACGCCCGCACCCGCGACCGGGCCCCGGCGCTGGAGGGGCTGTGCGCCCGCTCCTTCATGAACATGCCGGTGGTGGAACACGGCCAGCTGGTGGCCATGCTGTTCGCCCACCACGAGCACGTGCGCGAGTGGACGGGCGAGGAGATCGCCTTCATGCGCGAAGTGGCCGCCCGCACGCGCACCGCCGCCGAGCGCGCGCGCACCGAGGCCCAGCTGCGCGAGGTCAACGAGTCGCTGGAGCAGGCGGTGGCGCTGCGCACCCACGAGCTGATGGAGGTAGAGGCCAAGTACCGCCAGGCGCAGAAGATGGAGGCCATCGGCCAGCTGACCGGCGGCATCGCGCACGACTTCAACAACCTGCTGGGCGCCATGAGCGCCAGCCTGCAGGTGCTGGAAAAGCGCATCGCGCTGCACAAGTTCGACAACGCCGAGCGCTACATCGGCATGGCGCAGGGCTCGGTGCGCCGCGCCGCGTCCCTCACCCAGCGCCTGCTGGCCTTCTCGCGCCGCCAGACGCTGGACCCCAAGCCGGTGGACGTCAACCGGCTCATCGGCAGCATCGAGGAGATGGTGCGCCGCACGGTGGGCCCGGGCGTGGAGGTGGAGGTCGTCGGCGCGGGGGGGCTGTGGCTCACCCGGGTCGATCCGTCGCAGTTGGAGAACGCGGTGCTCAACCTGTGCATCAACGCGCGCGACGCCATGTCGCCCCAAGGCGGGCGGCTGACCATCGAGACCGCCAACAAGTGGCTGGACGACCGCGCCGCCACCGAGCGCGAGCTGGCGCCGGGCCAGTACATCTCGGTGTGCGTGACCGACACCGGCGCGGGCATGGCGCCCGACGTGGCCGCCCGCGCGTTCGACCCCTTCTTCACCACCAAGCCCATGGGGCAGGGCACGGGCCTGGGTCTGTCGATGGTGTACGGCTTCGTGCGCCAGTCGGGCGGACAGGTGCGCATCTACTCGGTGCCCGGCGAAGGCACCACCATGTGCCTGTACCTGCCGCGCTACCTGGGCGACGCCGATGCCGAGGTGCCCGAGCTGCCGGCCATGGACGGCCACCGCGGCGAGGGCGAGGTGGTGCTGGTCATCGAGGACGAGTCCATCATCCGGGGGCTCATCGCCGAAGAGCTGGAAAACCTGGGCTACCGGGTCGTCTCGGTGGGCGACGGGCCGGCGGGCCTGCACGTGCTGCAGTCCGGGCGCCGCGTGGACCTGCTGCTCACCGACGTGGGGCTGCCCGGCGGCCTGAACGGCCGCCAGGTGGCCGACGCCGCCCGCGTCACGCGCCCCGGCCTCAAGGTGCTGTTCATCACCGGCTATGCCGAGAATGCGGTCGTGGGCAACGGCCTGCTGGAATACGGCATGGAGGTGATCACCAAGCCCTTCGACGTGGGCGCGCTGGCCGCCAAGGTGCGGGAGATGATTGAGCGCTGAGGGGCACGGGCCCCGTGCGCTTTTGGTTCAGGGGCGGACCCGCTGGGTGGCGTGCGTGAAGAACGTGTTGCCGCCCGAGGTCTTGAACTCGCTGAACTCGCGCGACGGCGCCCCCGAGCCGGCGGTGCGCCAGCCGAAGAGCCCGGTCGGGCTGGGGTCGGGCGCAAGGCCCTCCGTCGCCACCTCGAGCGCCGCGTTGTAGAAGGCCGTGTACTGGGCGTTCCAGCGCAGGTTGGTGGCGTCGTTGACGAGTGCCAGCACCCCGTTGATCACCTTTTCCTGGCCCCCGCCCAGCCGGGGATACTGGTCGAATCCCTTGAACTGCACGCCGTGGGCGCTGGCCCGCACGATGTCCGTCAGGCTGCGCGCATTGGGGGCGCCGAAGTCCTGCGGCTTGCCCGAAGCGAGCCGGTTGTGGAGCACGCGCCGCATCATGCGCATGCCCTGCTTGGCGTCCTCGATGTCCTTCACGCCGGTGTCGCGCCACGTCTGCGGCGCCGGGGCCTCGGCCAGGAACAGGCGCATCAGCATGCCGGCCTCGGAGGCCGCATCGGGCAGCGACACCGGCTTTCGGATCGTGATGCTGACCAGCGGCGGGGTGATCGTCAGCAGCGGGGCGCCCGCGCCCTGCTGGACCTGGATGGCCAGCTTGGCATTCCTTCGCGCAGGGCGGTGACCACGAAGGCCCACGAGTCGGCGCGGCTGTTGTGGGTGCTGCTCACCTCCAGCAGGTTGGGGATGTCGCTCACGGCGACGAGCTTCTGGCGCTTGTCGATGGCCTCGAGCTTGACGCGCAGCTTGTTGCCCACCACCAGGGTCAATACGCTGGGCACCGGGTCGTTGTAGGCGAACTTCAGGAGGGCATTGGGCATGGCAAAGGGCTCGGATCGGAAGAGAGAGAAATAAAGGAAAAAAGAGGGCTGCGGCAGACCTGCAGGCAGGTGCTTCGGGCAGCCACGGAATGCGCCGCGAAGTGGCAAGAGGGAAGAGAAGAGGGGAAAGGGACAAGGCCGAGACGCCTGGACGGCGCCCAGGGCGGCCTCAGTGCAGCGTCAGGGCGGCGGCGGCCGGAACGCCGGCACGCGCACCGCAGTGCCGATGCGCCGGCACTGGCCCTGGATGCGCTCCACCCAGGGGCGGCTCACGAGGAAGGTGCTGGACCCCACGGCCTCGTCGGTGGCCACCACGTCGGTTTTCAGGTTCACCGACTTGCCGTTCGCCAGGGCCGCGCCGCGCTCGGCCGGGTCGTCGTCCTGCGCGGGGTTCGGGGCCCCTGGTGGCACCCGCAGCCGGTAGATGTGCGATCCAGTGGACCAGACCATCCACACCAGGTCAAAGCCTTCCGGGTCGGCCTTGGACGGCGGAAACGCCTGCTGCACGAAGCAAAACGACTGGGGCCGCCGCGTCTGCCGCAGTTCCGTCAGGAACGCGCGGAGCATGGCCGGGCTGGCGATGTGTTCCGGGGCCGGGGTCGAGAAGGCCGGGTCGGCCGCCACGGGCTGCGGGCGGCCCGCGTCGGCCCAGGCGCCGAACGCCAGGGTCGCCAGCAGGGCCGCCAGGCCCCAGGCGTGCAGCCTCGGGCGCGCCTTAGGAAACAGGGACAAGACGGGGCGCAGCCGGAATACGTGCATGGGCAGGAGGGGGAGCCGGGACCGGCGTAGTGTACGCAGGCGCCTGCCCCCCGCCATGGCGCGGTGGCCAAGGCGAGGGCCCTGTTGCAGACCCCGCGGCGGGGGCGTCAGCCGTTGGTGGCGATCACCGCGCTGATGAGGCCGGGGCCGGGGAAGTCGGCCATGACCATGCCCACCCGCCCGTGCAGTTCCCCCCCCGGGCCCATGCGGGGGTACAGGAGCTGGTTCGTCCCGTCGAAGGCGATCGAGCAGATGCCGATGAAGCAGTTGACGCGGGGAAAGTCGGGCCAGCTGTTCTTCCAGCCCGGGGTGGTCCGCCCCGTCATGAGCAGGGGGGCGTCGGTCTGGGGGCTCGACGCCCCGCTGGCGACGAAATAGGGAAACGAGCCGGACGCGGCGCTCAGGTAGTTGATGTAGGCCTGGTCGCGGCTTCCGGCGATCGCCGCGCGGGCATGTGCCTTGACCTTTTCCCACTTGTCGTACAGGTCCCAGTTGGTGCCCAGCTTCCACTCGTCCTGGATGCTGAACGCGCCGGGGTACGCGATGCCGTACTGGTGCGTCGCGGTGAAGTTCTGCAGCACCACGATCTTGCCACGCAGGTCCTTGAGCACGGGGTTGCCGCCGGTGCCGTCCGCGGGCGGCTGCCAGAAGGCGGCCTGGTTGGGCTGGTAGTAGCGGTTCTTGAACGTGTCCTCGAAGGTCTCGGTGTTGCCGCCGCCGTCGCCCTCCTGCTTGATCCGCATGAACACGGTTTCCGACGGGTGGGTCTTCAGGAAGTCGATCACGGTGGCGAGCACGTCGGAGAAGTAGGCGTACTGGAACTGGATGCCGTGGTAGATCGGCAGTTCGTCCTTGGTGTGGTTGCACCGGATGTCCAGCACGCGGATGCCGGATTTGAGTTGGTTCGCCAGCGGCATCGACTGCGTCTGGGTGATGTCGCCGCCATAGAACGACATGGTGTCGTGCGTGCCGGGCAGGGACAGCTCGCTGAGCCTGCGCCCGTCCGGCAGGTGCGCCATCCAGTCGGTGTTGCTGGTCTTTATTTCCGAATCATGTGAATATCCCTGCCGGCTGGCCGCCAGCTCGCCCGTGGGCACGTGGATCGCCGCGCATTGCATGAGCACCTGAGTCATCGTTCACCTCCTAAAAATGCATGTTTGTGAAAAATCGGTTGCCGGGCGGGTGGTGCCGCCCACCTGTAGCAGCCGGCACCCCCGACCCGCAAGACTAGAGAGGCAGTGCCTCGCGCGCATCCCTGATATCGGGGATGCGTGCCGTTTTTCCTGCGTGCAGCGCCCCTGCCGATGAGCGCGCCCGCACCACCGGCCGTGGCCGCCGTGCTGCTGGTGGAGGACGACCCCGCCTGCGCGCGGCGCCTGGCCCGCCTGCTCGGGCAGGTCCATCCCGGGGCCTCGGTGGCGCACGCCGGCAGCCTGACCCAGGCCGGCGCGTTGTGGCCCGCGCGGGGCTTCGATCTGGCGCTGGTGGACCTGCACCTGCCCGATGGTTCGGGACTGGCGCTGCTGGAGGCGTTTTCGCGGGCCCGACCGCCACTGGAGGCCGTGGTGGTCTCCGCCTGGGGGCACACCGACACCATCGTCGCGGCCATCCAGGCCGGCGCGCGGGGCTACCTGCTCAAGAGTGCCGAAGACGATGAACTGGTGCGCGCGCTGGCCTGCATGCGGGCCGGGGGGGCGCCCATCGACCCGCTGGTCGCCGCGCGCATCCTCGCCCTGCTGGCCTCGGCCCCCGGCCAAGGCGCCAGCACCGCGCCGCCAGCCCCTGGCGCCGGCAGCGGCGCTGCCGACGGGGTGCTGCGCGTGGCGCTGTCGGCGCGCGAGTTGCAGGTGCTGCACCAGGTGGCGCTCGGCGACACCAACCGCGAGATCGCGCACACCCTGGGCCTGTCCGTGCACACCGTGGAATGCCACACGCGCAGCATCTACCGCAAGCTGGTGGTGCGCACCCGCACGGAGGCCGTGGTCCTGGCACAGGCGCAAGGCTGGCTCTAGTGGAGCGCAGCGCGTCGCGTGGTGCCTCGCTGGCGCTGGCTGCCCTGCTCGCCCTGGGCGCGGTGGCCCTGCTGGTGAGCGCCTTGCTGCCATCCCCGCGGGCCTGGGGGGCGGGCGATCTCCTGGCCTTCACCGCCATGGAGTCGGTGCGCGCCGAGCCGCTGGAGGCCATGGCGCCCCAGGCGCCCGCCGTGGCCGCGCTGCCCGCGCACGGCTGGGTGCCCGTCACCTTGCCCGATGCCTGGAGCGACCGCTGGCCCGCGCACGACGGCGTGGTGTGGTACCGCCTGCGCTTCACGCTGCCGCCCGACATCCCCGCGGAGCGGGAGTTCGCCCTCGCCCTGGACGCGATGAACATGGCCGGCGCGGTGTGGCTCGACGGCCAGCTGCTGTGGCGCGACGAGCGCCTGGCCGAACCCGGCTTGACCCGGGCCTGGAACCAGCCGCGCTTCGTGCGCCTGGGCGCGCTGCGGGCGCCGGGGCCGGGCCGTGCGCAGGCCGGGGGCGAGCACACGCTGCTGGTCCGAATTACCGGCTATGCGTCCTATGTGGGCGGTCTGAGCGAGGTGTGGCTGGGGGCCGCGGACCCGGTGCAGCGCCTGCATGCCCAGGCGCAATGGTGGCGCGTGGGCCTGCAGCAGGTGAGCCTGGGGGTCAACGTGGCCATGGCGCTGCTGTTTCTCATGCTGTGGATCTGCTGGCCGCGCGAACGGCTGTACGGATGGTTCGCGCTCACGGCGCTGGCGTGGTCCGCGGGCTGCTACAACCAGGTGGCCACGGGCGTGTGGCCGCTGCGCACCGTGCCGCAATGGCAGTTCGCGATGGCCGCGCTGCTGCTGCTGTTCGCCGGCAGCTACCTGGTCTTCGTCTTCCGCTTCGCCGGTCGGCGCCATGTCCGCTGCGAGGCCGCCCTGGCCTGCACCCTGGGCGCGGCCGTCCTCGCCGGCATCCTGGCCATGGGCCGGTATCCGCAGGCGCTGCCGGCCGTGCGGATGGCGACGTTGCTGGCCGGGCTGCTGCTGTTCATGCTGGCGGTGGCCTATGTGCTGCAGCATGCCCTGCGCACGCGCAGCCCCTCCAGCATCGCGCTGGCGCTGGCCGTGGTGATCGCGCTGGCCGGCGGGCTGCACGACATGGCGGCCCTTCTCGCGTGGATCGACGACACGCGCTATTACGCGGTGGTCTGTTCCACCTTCTCGCTTGTGAGCATGGCGTTCCTGCTGGCGTGGCGGCTGCGCAGCGCGTTCGAGCGCGAGGCTTACTTCAATGCGGAACTGCGCGAGAAGGTGGAGGGCGCGCGCGCCGAGCTGACCGCGGCGCTGGCCCGGCAGCGCGCCCTGGAACTGGCCAACGCCCGCCAGGCCGAGCGCATCGGCATGGTGCGCGACCTGCACGACGGCCTGGGCGGCACGCTGGTCCATGCGGCGGCCTGCTGGGGCGAGGCGCCGCAGGTGCCGGTGCCCGCGCCGCAGGCGCTCGCGGTGCTGGCCCAGATCAGCGACGACCTGCGGCTGATCATCGACACCACGGCCCATGTGCCGCAAGGGGATCTGCAGGCCCTGCTGGCCGCCCCCCGGCGCCGCCTGATGTCGCGCCTGCAGGCCGCGGGCATCGATGCCCGCTGGCATGCCGAGGGCCTGGACGGGGTGCGGCTGGAGGGGGCGCGTGCGCTGAACCTGCTGCGGCTCCTGCAGGAGGCGGTGACCAATGCCATCCGGCACAGCGGAGCGCGCCGCGTCGGCATATCGGTGCTGCGCCTGGGGCCGTGCCTGCAGGTCTGCGTGCAGGACGACGGCCGGGGTTTCGATGCCACGCGGGCCGGCGCGCAGGGGATGGGACTGGCGAACATGCGGCAGCGCGCGATCGCCCTGGAGGCGGTACTGCAGCTCGAAACCGCCCCGGGCCAGGGGTGCCGGGTGGCCGTCGACGTGGCATGGCAGGCCGCCGATCCGCCAGTTCCCCCGGTCCCTTCGGGCGATTGACTTCTCAGTGCGCGCGGCTGGCGAGCGCCCGCTCGATGCGGTGCCGCGCCACGGTGGTCTTGGGCACCTTGAACGGGAACCAGGCGCGCACGTCCTCGTCCAGCCCGATGCCGTGCATGTAGTTGTAGATCGCCTTCTTCAGCGCGCCGCCCAGCGCATCGTGGTCCACGCCCGTGGGGTCGATGAAGGCCACGTCGTTCTTGGCGAAGTCGCCCGGCGGCAGCGGCGCGAGCGTGACGCCGTACTCCCCGGGGTTCTTGCCCACGGGCGAGTGCACGGTGCAGGCGAAGCGGTGGAAGAACCCGCTCTGGATGCAGCCGTTGGCGAACAGCTGGCGCACGTATTCGAGCGCATCCACGGTGTCCTGCACCGTCTGGGTCGGAAAGCCGTACATCAGGTACGCGTGCACGAGGATGCCGGCGTCGGTGAAGGCCCGCGTCACGCGCGCCACCTGGTCCACCGACACGCCTTTCTTCATGAGCTGCAGCAGCCGGTCCGAAGCCACCTCCAGCCCGCCCGAGATCGCGATGCAGCCGGAGTCGGCCATCAGCTCGGCCAGATCGGGCGTGAAGGTCTTCTCGAATCGCACGTTGCCCCACCAGGAGATGCCGGCGTTGCGTTCGATCAGCTCGGTGGCCAGCGCCTTGAGGGCCTTCGGCGGGGCGGCCTCGTCCACGAAGTGAAAGCCGGTCTGCCCGGTCTCGCGCACGATCTGCTCGATGCGGTCGGCCAGCACGGCGGCGCTCGCGCCCTCGTAGCGGCTGATGTAGTCCAGGCTCACGTCGCAGAAGCTGCACTTCTTCCAGTAGCAGCCGTGGGCCACGGTGAGCTTGTTCCAGCGGCCGTCGCTCCACAGCCGGTGCATGGGGTTGAGCATGTCCAGCAGCGAGAGGTAGCGGTCCAGCGGCAGGCCGTCCCAGGTGGGCGTGCCCACCTCGGCGAAGGCGATGTCGGCCTCCATCATGTTCACGTACTGCACGGCGCCGTCGTCGCCCCGCACGAAGGTGCGCACCAGGCGCTGGCGGCCGCGCTGGCCCTGCACGTGCTCCAGCAGCGCGAGCAGCGGGCGCTCGCCCGCGTCCAGCGTGACGTAGTCGAAATGGTCGAACACGCGGGGCTCGGCCAGCTCGCGCAGCTCGGTGTTCACGAAGCCGCCGCCCAGCACCGTGGCGATGTGCGGGTAGCGCGCCTTGATGGCCTGCGCGATGCGAAAGGCCGCGTACACCGAGCCGGGGAAGGGCACGGACAGCAGCACCACGTCGGGCGTGTGCCGCGCGATGGCCTCGTGCGTGAGCGCCTCGAGCATCTCGTCCACCAGCGTGGGCGGCGCGGCCAGCGCGTCGGCCAGCGGATCGAAGGTGGGCTGGCTGCCGGCCAGCGACTCGGCATAGCGCACGAACTCGAAGCGCTCGTCCACCGCATCGCGCAATACGTCGGCCAGGTCGTTCAGGTACAGCGTGGCGATGTGCTTGGCCTTGTCGTGCAGGCCCAGGGCGCCGAAGGCCCAGCCCAGCGGGTCGCCGCCCTCGTCGTCCACATAGACGTCGAGCGAGGCGAAGCGCGGGCCCTCGGGCAGGTAGTGGCGCCCGGCGATGCGGTGCGCGAGCGTCGAGTCGCGTCCCTGCAGGAACGCGATGGCCGGCGCCACCGTGGCGAGGTAGCGGTCCTGCTGTGCGGCGAAGGACTGGACCGCCGGGCTGCGCTGCGCCTCGGGCAGGGCCTGCACCCGCGCGGCCACGGCCTGCAGGCCCTCGGGCGAGAGCAGGCGCAGCACCAGGGCCAGCGCCAGGTCTTCCTGGAACGCGGTGACGCCGCGCGAGCGCAGAAAGCCCGTCAGGTAGGCGCTGGAGGGGTAGGGCGTGTTCAGCTGCGTCATCGGCGGGATGACGGCCAGCACGCGGGGGGTCGAGGCGGACATGGGTGTGGGGCAGGGCGGCCGCGCAAAAGGCGGGGGGCAGCAAAGCGCGGCGGAAGGCGGGCGAGGGCCGATTATCCCGCCGGGCTCAGGCCGGCGCGCTGCGTGGGGGCTTCGGCCGCCCGGACACGGGCAGTGCGCCCGCCTGCCAGGCGAAGCGGAACGTGGGCACCCGCGTGCCGCCGGGCGCGTCCCACTGGTCGGCCTGCACGTTCGCGGCCCCGTGGGCGGCATAGAAGCGCTGCGCCTGCAGGTTGCTCTGCAGCACCCAGAGGTACAGCCCCGCATCGGCGCAGGCTGCGGCGCTGTGGTCCGCCACGGCGGCGAGCAGCTGCGCGCCGATGCCCGTCCCGTGCGCCTGCGAACTCACGTGAATGTTGTCCAGCAGGCTGCCCCACACCGGGTCTTCTCCCGGGTAGGCGCAGACGAATCCGAGCAGGCGGTCGCCTTCGGCGGCCACGATCACGTGCTGCCCAGCGGGCGGCTGCGGTGATTGAAGCCGCTGCGTCCAGAGGGCCAGCCGGTCGGCTTCCACGTCGGTGGCGAGGTAGTGCTCGGACAGGGCGCCCCGGTAGGCGAACCGCCAGCTGGCGGTGTGCAGGGCCGCGATGCCCGGGGCGTCGGCGGGTCGGGCGGGGCGCAGGTGCGCGGTCATGGCCGGCCTTTCTTTGCCGCGCGGTCGAACTTCTGCCAGTACCGGAATTCGTCTTCGTGCACCTCGATATCGACTTCGGCCACGCGCTGCTGCAGGCGCTCCTGCACGTCGGCCACGGCCTGGTTGTAGACGCTGGGGCCGATCTCCTCCAGAAAGAAGCCCAGGAGGCCGCTGGCGGCGATGTTGCCGATCTTCTCTTCCATGTTGTCGCGGAAATACCGCTCGATCGAGGCCACGGCCTGCTGGTGGACGTCCTTGGGCAATGCGATGGTCATGCGGGCTCCAGTGCGAAGGGGCCGGCTGCGGGAGGGCGGAAAGCCCCAAGCCGGCGACCCGGTCGATTCTGCCCGCCTTCGGTCCCCGCCCGCCCATGCCGCTTCAGCCGGCCGCCGGCACCACCCGGTGGCCCGCGGCGGCCAGCAGCGCGCTGGCGCGTTCGCCGTCCGCCTGCGACACCAGCAGGTGGTCGCCGTCGAAGGTGGAGACCACGAAGATGCCGATGCCGTTCTCCGACAGCGGGCGGATCACCGACAGGACGATGCCCGTCTCGCCGAAGCTGAACGGCCCTACGAAACGGAACGCCACCCAGCCCCGGTCGGCCTGCACGCCGTCCGGCACGCGCGCCTGCAGGCAGGTGATCGACAGCTCCTCGCCGCTGCGCGAGATCGAGACGAACCCCTCGCCATCGGCCCACGGCGGAATGGCCGCCTGTGGCGCGAGCCGGGCGACGGCGTAGAGGGAGGGCAGGGTGGCGAGCGTGATGCTGCGGGTGGCGAGGAGGGGTGCGGTCATGGGGTGGAATGCAGTGGGGTGAAGGCCAGGAACAGAGCGATCGAGAACATGACCGCCGCGATGCCCGCGTCCAGGCAGCGCCAGGCCACCGGCCGGGCGAACCATGGCGCCAGCCGCCGCGCGCCCAGCCCGAGGGTGAGGAACCACAGGGTGGAGGCCGTGGTGGCGCCCAGCGTGAAGCGCAGCTGCTGGCCTGCCGGCTGCTGGCCGCCCAGCGCGCCCAGCAGCACCACGGTGTCCAGGTACATGTGCGGGTTGAGCAGCGACACGGCCAGCACCGCCGCGAGCGCCTGCCGCGCCGTGGGGCCCGCGCCCGGCGCGCCCAGGCCGGCGGCCAGGGCGCCATCGGGCCGCAACGCGCGGCGCAGCGCCCCCAGGCCGTACCAGGCCAGAAACGCCGCGCCGCCCCAGCGGGCGATCGCCAGCAGCCACGGCTGGCCCTGGATCAGCGCGCCCATGCCGGCCACGCCCGCGGCGATCGCGATCACGTCGATGGCGATGCAGGTGCCCACCGTGAGGGCCACGTGCCGCCCGAGCAGGCCGACGCGCAGCACATGCGCGTTCTGCGCACCGATGGCGATGATCAGGCCGGCCCCGGCGCCGAAACCATGCAGAAAAGGGGTGATGGAAGACCACATCGGCGAATTGTCTGGGGCCGTGGCCGAATCCCATCCTGAATTGGGAAAATATCGACTTGGCTGAGAATTCCTCAGCTTTCAACCCCAAAGGAGCCATGGCACTGGATTCAAAACAATGCGAGGCCTTTCTCGCCGTGGCCGAGGCGGGCAGCTTCGAGCAGGCCGCCGCCGCGCTGCACATCACGCCCTCGGCGGTGTCGCTGCGCGTGCGGGCGCTGGAGACGCGGCTCGGCCAGCCGCTCATCGTGCGCGGGCGGCCCAGCCGCGCCACCCGGGCGGGCCGGCAACTGCTGCAGCACCTGCAGCGCGCCCGCGTCATGGAACACGACCTGCTGGCGGGGCTTTCGGGCGGCGATGGGGAGGCGGATGCGTTCTTCGCCGTCACGCTCGCGGTCAATGCCGATTCGCTCGCCACCTGGCTGCTGCCGGCGCTGTCAGGCGTGTTGCAGCGCGAGCGCATCGCCATCGAACTGGTGGTGGACGACCAGGAGCACACGCACGCGCTGCTGGAGGCCGGCCTGGCCCATGCCTGCGTGTCGGCCCATCCGCATGCCATGCGCGGCTGCACGGCCGAGCCGCTGGGCCGCATGCGCTACCGGCTGGTGGCCTCGCCCGCATTCGCCGCGCAATGGTTCGGGCCGCGCGGCATCACCCGGGCGTCGGCGCGCCGGGCCCCCACGGTGGTGTTCAACCGCAAGGACCCGCTGCAGGCCAACGCGCTGCTCAATGCGTTCGGGCTGCAGGCCAGCGCCTATCCGAGCCATTACGTGCCGGCATCGGAGCCCTTCGTCGCGGCGATCCGGCTGGGGCTGGGCTACGGCATGGTGCCGGAGCTGCAGATCGGCGATGCCATCGAGCGCGGCGAGCTGATCGACGTGCTGCCCGATGCGGCGACGGACGTGGCCCTGTACTGGCACGGCTGGGCGCAGCAGCCGCCCCGGCTGGAGCGGCTCGCCCAGCGGGTGATGCAGGCGGCACGGGGGCTGCTGTAGCGCGCCGGCCGGCGTCCGCTCACGTGGCGGCGCCCGGCCCGGGCACGGCGTAGAAGCCCAGGAACATGTCCACCGCGTCGTGCAGCACCTGTCGCTGCTGGGCCGGCGTGAGCGGCGGCTGCCCCAGCGCCAGCTGCGGCCAGAAGGCGAAGGCCTTGACCATGCCCTGCAACTGGTGCGCGGCATATTGCGGATCGACCCCGCCACGCAGGCGGCCGGCCTGCTGCGCCGCGTGGATCCACGCGGGAACGCCTTCTTCCTTCTCCCCC
Source organism: Acidovorax sp. GBBC 1281 (assembly GCF_028473645.1). Classification (NCBI taxonomy): domain Bacteria; kingdom Pseudomonadati; phylum Pseudomonadota; class Betaproteobacteria; order Burkholderiales; family Comamonadaceae; genus Acidovorax; species Acidovorax sp. GBBC 1281. The sequence continues at coordinate 5,495,429 of NZ_CP097269.1, read as the reverse complement.
AGGCGCGACACCATGGCCTGCGCGCGGGCCGGGGTGTGCAGCATCTCGGCCATGGCCACGCGCGACAGGTCCATGAACGCCGCATCGCCCAGCAGCGCCATCTTGCGCTCCAGCAGCTCCAGCAACTGCGCGCGCAGGGGCCGCTGCGGATCGTGCCCCGGGGCCGCCAGCGACTGGCTGCGGTCCCACAGCTGCCCGAGGATGGCGGCGAACAGGCCGTCCTTGCTGGGGAAATGGTTGTAGACCGTGCGCTTGGAGACCGCGGCCGCGGCGGCCACCCGGTCCATGCTGGTGCCGGCGAAGCCGTGCTCGCGGAACTCGCCGATCGCCGCCTGGACGATGGCATGGCGCTTGCGGTCGGTCAGGCGGGAGGGCGGCGGAGCGATGGCGGTCATAGGCAAAATTTTACACTGGGCAGTTTACTTTTCTGAATCGAACACTACACTGTGCAGTGCAGTTTTTGCGAAGGCTTTGCTCCCTGCCTCGCCGCATGTTCCGGATTTCCCGGCTGCTTCACTTCCTTCATCGCCATGGCTCACCGCATGTCCTCCTGTTCCGAATCGCCGGCCGCTCCGTACGGCCAGTCGCCCCAGTTCGTTGACGGGCGCTTTCGCAACGTGGCGCCCCGGCACCGCCTGGGCGCGCTCAAGACGCTCGGCGTGCTGTGGCGCTTCGCCCTTGGCAAGCCCGCGGACACGGTGCCGGACCGGCCCATCGCCGTGCGGCCCCTCACCACCGCCGCACTGCTGCAGGCGCCGGACGACAGCCTGTGGCGGCTGGGGCATTCGACCCTGCTGCTCAAGCTCGACGGCCGGTTCTGGCTCACCGACCCGGTGTTTTCCGAGCGCGCCTCGCCGGTGCAGTTTCTGGGCCCCAAGCGCTTTCATGCGCCGCCGCTGGCCATCGAAGACCTGCCGCCCATCGCGGGCGTGATCCTCTCGCACGACCATTACGACCACCTGGACCACGCGGCAATCCTGAAACTCGCGCCCAAGGTGGAGCACTTCGTCGCGCCGCTGGGCGTGGGCGACCGGCTCATCGCCTGGGGCGTGCCGGCGGCCAAGGTGCAGCAGTTCGACTGGTGGCAGGGCACGACCCTCGGCGGGCTGCGCCTGGTGGCCACGCCGGCGCAGCATTTTTCGGGGCGCAGCCTGTCGGACGGCAACCGCACGCTGTGGGCGTCGTGGGTGCTGATGACGGCGGACACCCGCATCTTCTTCACCGGCGACACGGGCTATTTCGACGGCTTCCAGGCCATCGGCGAGCGCTTCGGCCCGTTCGATCTCACGCTGGTGGAAACCGGCGCCTACAACGCCGACTGGCCCGACGTGCACATGCAGCCCGAGCAGAGCCTGCAGGCCCATCTGGACGTGAAGGGCCGCCACATGATGCCCATCCACAACGGCACGTTCGACCTGTCGCTGCACCCGTGGACCGAGCCCTTCGAGCGCATCACCGCGCTGGCCGCCGCAGCCGGCGTGCCGCTGGTGGCGCCGGCGATGGGCGAGCGGCTGGACATCCGGGCCCCGGCGCCGTCCCGCCAGTGGTGGCGAGAAGCGGCGGCGCCCGCCGCGCGCTGAAGGGGCGCGACGCGCGGCCAGGGCTTCAAGCCGCCGTCGCGCCCGCCTGCGGCGCCGCGAGGTAGTTGTTCTTCACGCGCACGTAGTGCTCGGCCGAATACCGCAGGTACGCGATCTCCTGCGGTGTCAGCGCCCGCTGCCGCACGGCCGGGCGGCCCGTGTAGAGGTAGCCGCTCTCCAGCACCTTGCCAGGCGTGACCAGGCTGCCGGCGCCGAGCATCACGCGATCACCGACCACCGCGTCGTCCATCACGATGCTGCCCATGCCGATCAGGCACTCGTCCCCGATGGTGCAGCCGTGCAGGATCACCGAATGGCCCAGCGTGACGTGGCTGCCGATCACGAGCGGCGATCCGTCCGGCTTGCCCGGATGGCGGTGCGACACGTGGCCCATGGCCAGGTCCTGCACGTTGGAGCATTCGCCCACCACGATGCGGTTCACGTCGCCGCGCAGCACCGCGTTGCACCACACCGAGCTGTCGCGCCCCAGGTGCACATCGCCGATCACCTGGGCCGAGGGGTGGAGGTAGACGCCGGCGTCCAGCGCGGGGGCGGTGTCGAGGTAGGGGGCGAGGGGCATGGGGATCGGTTCGGAGAGAAAGGGGCGGGACGTTGGCGTCGGCAGCGATCTTATGCAAGAACCCCGTGCGCCGCGGCGCTCACCGCAGCGGCGCGTCGCCCGGCGCCCCGAGCGGTGCCGGCCGCCACGGACTGCGCCCCGTCAGCTCCCCCACGATGGCCGTCTTCAGCGGTGCCAGCCGCCGGGCGCCCTGCAGCACCAGTTGACGCACGGCGCGGGGCAGGGGGCGCGCGTCGGTGTACAGCCGCACGATGGCGTTGGTGCCTTCATAGATCGGCCAGGCGCGGCGGTGGTGCGCGCGGGCATAGGGCCGCAGCGCGTCGGCGCTGCCGATGTCCTGGCCGCGCTGCCGTGCGTCGGCGAGGGCGCGCGCCAGGCCCTCCACGCCGGCCAGGCCCAGGTTGTAGCCATGGGCGGTCACCGGGTGCATGCCCACGGCGGCATCGCCCAGCAGCGCGCAGCGGTGCCCGGCGAAGCGGTCCGCATAGGTGGCGACCAGCGGGTAGGCGTGGCGCTCGCCCACCAGCGCCATCGCGCCGAGCCGGCCCGCGAACTGGGCCTGCACCTGCGCGGCGAACGTGGCGGCGTCCTGCGCCATCAGGGCCGCCGCCTCGGCCGCGCCGGTGGTGACGACCACGGAGCACTGCGGCGCGCCGTCCGCCGGGTCGTCCGGCAGCGGCAGCACGGCCAGGGTGCGGTGGTGTCCGAAGGCTTCGTGCGCGATGCCGTGGTGGGGTGCTGCGTGGCGCATGCGGCAGACGATGACGGTGCGCCCGAAGTCCGCCATGCGCGCGCCGATGCCCAGTTGCCGGCGGGTGGCGGAAAACCGGCTGTCGGCGGCCACGACCAGCCGGGCCTGCAGGCGCGTGCGGGGCGCGGCCGGATCGCCTGCATCGCCAGCGGCCGGCATGGTTTCCACCGCCGCATCGTCGGCCGCCACGGACACCTGCGCCACCTGCGCGCCGGCCAGGATGCGCACGCCCGGCCGCTGCGACGCCACGGCGTGGGCGGTGCGGCGCAGCGCGTGGTTGGGCACGATCCAGCCCAGGTGCGCGACCCCCTGGTCCGCGGCCTGGCCCGGGTGCAGCCGCAGCGGCGCGTGCCGCCCTACCGGGCCGTCGTGCACCCGGGCCTCGGCGATGCGGCCGATCTCGTGCGGGGCCAGCAGCGCCCAGGTGCCCAGGCGGCGCAGCGTGTCGCCGCTGGCGTGGGTGAGCGCGATCTCGCGGCCATCGGGCGCGGGATCGGCAAGCGCGGTGGCGGGTTGCCGGTCCAGCACCGTGCTGGTGAAACCGGCCTGGCACAGGGCGATGGCCAGCGAGAGGCCGGCCGGGCCCGCGCCGACGATGAGAACGTCGCAATGCTGCTGGGACATGGGAGAAGAGACAAGAGAAAGGGAGGCGGAGCGCCCGGCGGGCGCCGGCGTCCATTGTGCGGGCCCGGCCATGCCATGGGCTTGCATTGGGTCAAGGGAGCGTGGCCGGCCGGGTTGGATCGGTTTGCTATTAATTCAATAGCGAAATGCCCTAGTATCGATTGCCTTGGAGGCCGAAAAGACCCCAATGCCTCGCGCCGCCCCGGCGGACCATGGGGCCACGGCCCTCTGCGTCAGACCGCGCGGTAGAAGAACGTGGTGCCGCATGGCGCGCCGTCGGGCATCAGGGCATAGCCCGGCACCTCGCCCACGCGCTGCCAGCCGGCGCGGGCGTAGAGCCGTTCGGCGTCGCCGCCGGTCACCGTGTCCAGCACCATCAGGGTCTTGCCCTCCTGCCGGGCGACCGCGTCCACGGCGTCCAGCAATTGCCGGGCCACGCCCTGGCGGCGGGCGCGGCGATGCACCAGCATCTTGGCCACGTCGGCCCGGTGCGGCTGGTTCTCGGGCTGCGCCAGCACGAGCTGCACGGTGCCCAGCACCGCGCCGCTGTCCACCGCTTCGGCGATGAGCAGCGCCCGTTCGCCGCGCGCCACGCCTTCGGCCACGCCGCGCCAGAAATCCACGGCCCTGTCGTGCGCCAGCGGGTGCATGAAGCTCACCGAGGCGCCGCCGGCCACGCAGTCGATCAGCACCTCGGCCAGCGCGGGCACGTAGGCGGCGGCTTCGTTCACGCCCAGGCGGCGCACGGTCACGGCGGGGACTTCGGCAGAGGGCGTGGCGAGTGAGGTGGCGGCGGTCATGTCGGGCTCCGGGTCGGGTGGGGTGGAATGGCGGGCAGGGTGGCCAGGGCTACCAGGTAGCGCGCGGGGCTGCGCGTGGGGTTGCGGTATTCGACGGCGCCCTCCAGCCGGTGGGCCAGGCAGTCGCCGGCTTCCAGCCGCCAGACCGTGCCGTCCAGCGCGATGTCCATGCGGCCGTCGATCATCCAGATCTGCTGGTGGATCTCCGCGCCGCGGTCGGCCCGCTCGTAGGCCACGCGCTGGCCCGGCGGAAACACCACGTCCACGAGCTGCAGCGGCGACGCCACCGTGGGCGACACGTTGCGCCGCAGGTAGCCGGAGGCGGGGTCGGTCCACACGGGCTGCTGCGCCACGCGGGCCACGGGCGAGGGCGCGGCGCGGCCTTCGTCGCCCTCGGCCTGGGGCGCATCGAACAGCGAGGCCAGCGCCACGCCCAGGCCGGTGGCCAGCTTGTCCAGCACGGTGGCGGTGGGGCTGCTTTCGCCGCGCTCGATGAGCGAGATGTTGGAGCGGCTCACGCCGCTGCGTTCGGCCAGGGCGTCGAGCGAGAGGCCGCGCGCATCGCGCAGTTCGCGCACGCGGCGGGCCAGGCGGGTACTGATGTCCATGCCTCCAGTTTAATGGAAATGATTCCAGGAAAATGGATGGGCGCCGGATCAAGGTCGGATCACGCCCCCTGCGCAGGCATCGCCCGCAGCGTCGCCGCCCAAAAGAGCAGCGCCGCCAGGCTGAGCCCCAAGCCCAGCGCGCACACGCCGGGCCAGCCGGCAAGGCCGTACACCGCGGTCGATGCCACCGCCCCCAGGCCGCTGCCCACCGCGTAGAACAGCATGTAGCAGCCCACCAGGCGGCCGTGCGCCTCGGGCCGGGTGCTGAAGATCAGGCTCTGGTTGACCACGTGGATGGCCTGGCCGCCCAGGTCGAGCAGGACGATGCCGAGCACCAGGGCCCACAGCGTGTGCCCCGCGCACGCGATGGGCACCCACGACGCGAGCAGGCAGGCCAGCGCGATGCCGGTGGTCCCTGGGCCTGTAGTAGCCAGCCCGTGTATTGGCATGCACTTGTCTGTGCGTATAGTGCTTATACCTAGCCCACTTAGTTGGGCTTGTTTACGCCCTAGAACGCTTTACAGCGCCACCATGGCACTACCCACCTACCTTCGTCCCCTCGACCCACACTGGCACCGTCTACGCGACCAACTGCGCGTCCAAGACATTGAGCTGGTGCAGTACACCGAGACCGCTGCACGGCAGGAGGCGGCGCGGTTCAGGCATTCACACGCTGACTACAAATACGGCCTGCACAAGATAGTGGGTATCTACAACAACGTGGTGCATGCCAGCGTCTATTGCACTAGGCGTTACAGCGATGAAACCTTAGCCGATTTGGCAGCTCAGCCCGCGCCGCAGGAGGAGTCTTTGGCCTCGATGGCTATGAGTAGCGTTAAAGACAACCCGTTGATGTTCTTGGCTGCGGCCCCTGCTGCCATCTTCATGTATGGGATGGCTATCTTCGGCACGAAACGGGATTACAAGTACAGACGTGAATTGGCCGCTAGGATTCACACGCTGGCGGCCGAGCCTTTGGTAGTAAATCGCACGAAGTAGCCACGGGTTCATATAGTTTGTTTATTAAATTGAACGGCATCGTGATGCGGGTCCGGTGCAGCTGTAGGCGTTCTTATTTAGTTTCTTCGTAGAACTCCAACCCCTCCCTCTAGTTTTCGCGCGGGTCCTTCCCGGCTTCCTTATGTGAAAGCGGCTGCGATCGCAATCCCATCGAGATCAGGTCTCGGCTTTGTCGAGCTTTCTTGCTCTCGGGGGCTTGGCGGCCACTGTGGAAATCCGGTCACGAGGACCGGAAGTTGGAGAGGAAGTTACTCCTTTACCCGCATGTCTAACTTATCCAGCGCCAGCGCAGCCAGCAGAGGCTGGACGTAGTGCACGTTGGCGACTCGCACGCCGCACCACACGTCATTAAGGTGCCCGCTTGGCCCAGCGAAAAAGCCTTGCCGGTTCCCTTGCCCCGTCGCTCGGTCGCTCGGCATCGTGGGCGACCGCTGGTCGATGCTGATCGTGCGGGACGCGTTCGACGGGTTGCGGCGCTTCGGCGAGTTCCAGGCCAGCCTGGGCGCAGCGCGCAACATCCTCAGCGACCGCCTGCGCACGCTGGTGAAAGAGGGCGTGCTGGAGATCGCGCCCGCCTCCGATGGCAGTGCTTACCAGGAGTACGTGCTGACGGCCAAGGGAGAGACGTTGTTCCCGGTGGTCGTGGCCCTGCGCCAATGGGGCGAGGCGCACCTGTACGCCCGGGGCGAGAAGCACTCGGTGCTGGTCGATCGCACTACGGGCAAGCCGCTTTCGAAAGCCCTGCTGCGACGGGAGGATGGCCGGGTCATCCGGCCGGCGGACACCCTCGTCAAGAAGGTGCGCGGGCAGCCCTGACCCGCGCGTTGGTTGCCGCGCGCTGGCTTCGCCCCCGCCGCATCGCCCTTCAGCAGGGCACGCCGTTGCGCTCGATGAGCCAGGCGGGGGCGTCCTGCAGCGCCACGGGGCGCAGGAACCGGTCCAGCGCCGCGTAGCCGACCGACGTGGTGAACGGCGCGGTGCTGGCGGGGTAGGGGCCGCCGTGCATCTGCGCGCCGGTCACGGCCACGCCGGTGGGCACGCCCGCGAACAGCACGCGGCCGGCCACCTGCGTGGCGGCGCGCACCAGCGTGCGGTGCTCGGCGGTGTCGGCATCTGCGCCCCAGAGGGTGACGGTGAGCGAGCCGCCGATGGCCTGCAGCACGGCCACGGTCTCCTCGATGGAGGCCACGCGCACCACCAGCGCGGCGGAGCCGAAGACCTCTTCGTGCAGCGCAGGGTCGGCGATGAAGTCGGCCGCCTGCACTTCGCCCAGGAACGGGCGCGGCGTGGCGCCGGCCTCGGCCGTTTCGCTCACCAGGGCCCGGAGCTTGCCGTGGCCGCGCCATGCGGCCACGCCCCGGTCGAACGCGCCGCGGATGCCGGGGGTGAGCATGGCGTGCGGCGCCAGGGGGCGCAGCTTGTCGGCCAGCGCCTGCACGAAGGCATCGCCCGAGGCGTCCTGGCGCACGACGATCACGCCGGGGCTGGTGCAGAACTGGCCCGAGCCCAGGCAGATGGAGCCGGCCAGCGTCTCGGCCAGCGCGGCGCCGTTGGCCTGCAATGCCGAAGGCAGCGCCACCAGCGGGTTCACCGAACCCAGCTCGCCGTAGAACGGGATCGGGCGCGGACGCTCTGCGGCCACCTTGGCCAGCGCCGTGCCGCCCTTGAACGAGCCGGTGAAGGCCACGGCCGCGATGGCCGGCGCCTGCACCAGGCGCACGCCGGCCTCGATGGAGCCGCCCTGCACCAGCTGGAACACGCCGGCCGGCAGGCCGCGCGCGGCCACCACGGATTGCGCCAGCGCCGCGGTCTGGCGCGACAGCTCGGGGTGCGCGGGGTGCGCCTTCACCACCACCGGGCAGCCGGCCGCGAGGGCCGAGGCCGTGTCGCCGCCCAGCACCGAGAACGCGAATGGGAAGTTGCTGGCCGAGAACATGGCCACCGGCCCCACGGGAACGCGCACGCGGGTCAGGCGCGGGCGGCCGGCGGGCGGCGCGCCGGCCACGGCCGCGTCGTCCAGCACGGTGTGGGCCGCGCCGCGCTCCAGCACGTCGGCAAAGCCGCGCAACTGGAAGGCCGTGCGGTCCAGCTCGCCGTTCAGGCGCACCGGGCCCAGGCCGCTTTCGCGGTCGGCCACGGGCACCAGGGCTTCGCGCTGGGCCTCCAGGGCCTCGGCCAGCGCGCGCAGCAGGGCGGCGCGGTCGGCGGCTGGGGTGGCGGCGAAGGCATCGGCGGCGCTCGCAGCGGCGGCCACGGCGGCGTCGATCTCGGCCGGGGTGGATTCAGGCCAGGCGGCGCCATGGGGCTGGCCGGTGCGGGCGTCGATGGATTGCAGGGTGTTGTCGGGCATGGAGGTTCCTGAAAAGGGCAAGGGCCGTCGCGGCCTGCTGTCTCACTGAATGGAATTGTTCGCCGATCGGCAGGGGCCCGCCGTTGGGAGCCTGCCATCGTAATGAAAGGGCGAGCCGCCTAAAATCCCTGCGGCCCGCTGCCCCTTCCCCGCGCGGTTCTGAATTCCATTTCGTGAGACAAACATGCCTGCATCGCCCGGAGACGGCACCGCCGCGCTCGAAAAAGCCCTCGACGTGCTGGACGCCGTGGGCGCCGCGCCGCAAGGCCTGAGCCACGCCGACCTGGCAGCGCGGCTGGCGTTGCCCCGCACCACGGCCTACCGCCTGCTGGCCACGCTGGTGGCGCGCGGCATGCTGCGCCGCGATCCGCTGCGCAAGGTGTACTGCCTGGGCGTGCGCTGCTTCGAGCTGGCACGCCAGGCCCATGCCATGCCCGACCTGGCCGCGGCGGCCGTGATGGAACTGCGCACGTTGCGCGACCTGACGGGCGAGACCACCTATCTGGCCGCACTGGACGGGCGCGACGTGGTGTCGCTGGAGCGCTGCGATGGCGCGCACAGCCAGCGCTCGTCCAGCGCGCTGGGCCAGCGCAAGCCGGTGTACTGCACCAGCCAGGGCAAGGCCATCCTCTCCGCCATGGACAGCGCGGCGCGCGATGCCCTGGTGCGCGAACTGGTGCTGCGCCCCCTCACGCCCCGCACGCTGACCGACCGGCGGCGCCTGCTGGCGGAGCTGCGCGTGACGGCGGCGCGCGGCTACGCCATCGACGACGAAGAGATCGTGCCCGGCGTGCGCTGCGTGGGCGCGCCCATCATCGACGGCCTGGGCCAGGTGCGCGGCGCGCTCAGCGTGGCCGGGCCGGCCTGGCGGCTCACGCCCGAGCGGCTGGAGTTGCTGGGCCCCGAGGTGGCCGAGGCCGCGCGCCGTGTGGGCGCGCAGTTGCACGGCGTGCGCCCCACGCTGGGCGATGCCGAGGCCCGCCCCGTGCCCGGCCCCTGGGCGTTCCACGGCGCCCACCCGCGCTGGTGCGCAGCCAGCGGCCGGCTGTTCTGGGCCGACACCCTCGCCCCCGCGCTGCGGGCGGTGGGACCGCGGGACGAAGGCGACACGCTCTGGGCCGAGGCCGAAGGCCCCGTGCACGGCCTGCTGCTGGGGCAGGACGGCAGCAGCGGCGAGGCGCAAGCGGCCGGTGCCGGCCCCGCCACCGCGCCCCCGCCCATCGCCTGGTGCGCCCACGGCGCCTTCGCGCTCCCCCGGGGCGGGCCGGCGCAGCGCCTGGCCCCCTGGCCCGCGCTGCCGGCCCAGGCCGTCTGCCGCGGTGCCGGCGGCGAACTGTGGCTGGCGTGCGAGACGCCCGAGGGCGGCAGCGCCGTAGGCTGCCTGCGGCCCGGCGCGCCGCTGGAGGTGCGCTGGCGCCTGCCCGAGCCGGTGCAGTGCCTGCGCTGGCGCGCGGCGGACGGCACCCTCTGGGCCGCCGTGCCGGACACGGGCGCCATCCTGTCGCTGCAGCCCGAGACCGGCGCCGTGCGCCGCCTCGTCTCCGTGCCCAAGGGCTCGGGCCGGGTGAGCGGCCTGGCGCTGGATGCGGAGGGCGGGGTGTGGACGGCCCTGCGCGATGGCTGGAGTGTGGTGCGTTTTCTGCCCGACGGCAGCCTGGACCGCGTCGTCGCGCTGCCGGTGCCCTGTCCCACCGACGTGGAACTGGGCGGGGCCGACGGGCGGCGGCTGTTCATCACCACGGCGCGCCAGCCGGTGCCGCTGGATGTGCTGGCCAAGGCCCCGTTGTCGGGCCGGCTCTTCGAGGTCGCGGTGTAGCGGAGCACCGTTTCGTTCCCCGTTGATGGCGTCTTTATTGAAACAAAAGGTTGTGTACGGGGTGGTTCACCCTATGGTGCCAAGGCGTTTCGTTACTTTGTAAAGCGGCGGGAACGGTGGCCAAGCCGTTGATACAACTCGATGCATTCGCGGCGGCATGCCGTATGGCCTTTCAAAGGCCCGTGAAACAATTTCCGCCTGCCCGGTCCACTCCATGGCCGCCAAGGGGCCGCAGAGCCTCCCGAGCACCGCATCCGCCGCCCCTTGGCGCTTGTTTCCAGACCTCAACGAAAGTGTTTCCATGAAGAAGTTCTCACTGAGCGCCGTTGCGCTCGCCCTGCTGCTGTCCGGTTGCGCCACCACGGGCGATGGCAGCAAGAGCGGTTCCGGCACCTCGGCCATCTCCAGCGTGCTGGGCGCGGCCACCGCCGGCGGTTCCAGCTCCAGCAGCACCGAAAACAAGGCGGGCGCCGCGCTGGACGTGTTCAAGGCCGTGACCGTGTCCGACGAAGAACTCAAGACCGTCTCGCTGCAGTACCGCAACTACGAAGACCGCACCGAGAACGCCGCCCCGGCCAACAACAAGTACGCGCAGCGCCTGGCGCGCCTGACCAAGAAGCACGTGAACGAAGACGGCATGAAGCTGAACTTCAAGGTGTACCTGAGCAAGGACGTGAACGCCAACGCCACGGCCGACGGCTCCATCCGCGTGTACAGCGGCCTCATGGACATGATGAACGACCAGGAACTGCTGGGCGTGATCGGCCATGAAATCGGCCACGTGAAGCTGCAGCACTCGCTGTCGGCCATGCGCACGGCCTACATGGCCTCCGCCGGCCGCAAGGCCGCGTCCGCCGCGGGCGGCGTGGGCCGCCTGGCCGATTCCGACCTGGGCGCCCTGGGCGAGAAGCTGGTCAACAGCCAGTTCTCGCAAAGCCAGGAAACCGCCGCCGACGACTACGGCCTGGCCTTCATGAAGAAGCACAAGTACAAGGTGCAGGCCATGGAGTCGGCCTTCCGCAAGATCGCCTCGCTGAGCGGCAAGAGCGGCGGCATGGACGCCATGCTGTCCACCCACCCGGACGCGGGCGGCCGTGCGGACCGCATGCGCGACCTGGCCTCGGCGAAGTAGTCGGCCCGCCAAGGCAGCCAAACCAGAAAGGCGGCGGGCGAAGGCCCAGCCGCCTTTTTTGGTTTTTGCAGGGCGTGGGGGGGGGGTGGGCGCCTTCCGGTCCCACCCTCCCGCGAGAGGTGTTTTCCTACGCCCCGCCAGAACCCCGCTCGATAGAGTGGACAGCCTTTGCGTCTCATTTCCGAAAAGGACTCCCCCATGCGCGTTGACATCTATCGCCGAGCCGAAGCCGACGGCAAGTTCTCCCACCTCGCCGTGCCCGAAGGGCGCCCCATCCCGCAGGAGGCGATCAACGTGGACTGGGACACCGAGGCGCGCGGCCAGGAGATGGACGAGAACGCCGACCACTGGGACGACTACGGCATCGCGCAGCCGGCCGCGCAGATCGAGGAAAAGGGCTACGCCATCACCAGCGTGCACGAGCTGACAGACTGACCCCGGGGCCGGCGGGCAGGGCCCCGCTGCCGTCCCCCTTCGCAAAGTCGCCCGCCGCACCCGGCCGGCGGCTTTGTCCATTCGGGGACGCCCGCCCGGTGACAGCGGCGGTGGCGCACGCTACGCATGCGGCGCCATGGAGACAAAAAACACCCCCCCGTTCGTTCCCCAGATCCGCCTGTACCAGGACTGGCTGCAGGCCCGCCACGGCCTCGTCTTCGCGGACTACGACGCGCTCTGGCGCTGGTCCGTCACCGACCTCGATGCGTTCTGGCAGAGCATCTGGGACTACTTCGATCTGCAGTCGCCCACCCCGCACACGGCCGTGCTGGCGCGCAATGCGATGCCGGGGGCCGTGTGGTTCCCCGGGGCGCAGGTCAACTACGCGCGCCAGGTGCTGCGCCATGTGGACCCGGCGCACGCCGCGGGCCTGCCGGCCGTGGTGAGCCGCAACGAGCGCGGCCTGCACCGCGAGCTGTCCTGGCCCGAGCTGCGCCGCCAGGTCGCCTCGCTCGCGCTGCACCTGCGCCGCCAGGGCGTGCGGCGCGGCGACCGCGTGGCGGCCTACCTGCCCAACATCCCCGAGGCCATGGTGGCCCTGCTGGCCACGGCCAGCCTGGGCGCGGTGTGGAGCGTGTGCGCGCCCGACATGGGCACGGCCGCCGTGCTGGACCGCTTCCGCCAGATCGCGCCCAAGGTGCTGATCGCAGTGGACGGCGTGACCTACGGCGGGCGCGACCACGACCGCACCGGCGTGCTGGCCGAGCTGCGCGCGGCGCTGCCCTCGGTCACCCACATGGTGGTGGTGCAGCACCTGCATGCTCCTGAAACGATAGCAGACACGGCAGATTTTTCTAGGGCATGCGGCCAAAACGATGCCGAAGTGGCTGCGTTCGAGCCTGAGTGGCTGCCGTTCGACCACCCGCTGTGGATCGTCTACTCCAGCGGCACCACCGGCCTGCCCAAGCCCATCGTGCACGGCCATGGCGGCATGGTGCTGGTGGCGCTGCAGCTCAAGGGGCTGCACAACGACATCGGCTGCAGCTACGAGCCCAATTCGTTCGGCGAGCGCTACCACTGGTACAGCTCGACCGGCTGGGTGATGTGGAACGCGCAGGTGAGCGGCCTGCTGGCGGGCACGACGTGCGTGATCTACGACGGCAACCCGGGCGGCAGCCGCGAGCGGCCCGACTGGGGCACGCTCTGGCGCTTCGCCGCCGAGACGGGCGTGACGTTCTTCGGTGCGGGCGCGGCCTTCTACGCCAACTGCATGAAGTCGGGCCTGTCGCTCACGGACTGCGGCGACCTCTCGCGCGTGCGGGCGCTGGGCACCACCGGCTCGCCGCTCGCGCCCGAGGTGCAGGCCTGGGGCACGGCGCAGTTCCGCGCGCTGGGCGTGTCGGGGCATGCGGACGGCGACATCTGGTGGAACAACATCTCCGGCGGCACCGATTTTTGCGGCGCCTTCATCGGCGGGCACCGCGAGCTGCCCCAGGTGCCCGGCGAGATGCAGTGCCGCATGCTGGGCGCGGCGGTCGAGGCCTGGAACGCCGAGGGCCAGCCGGTGATCGACGAGGTGGGCGAACTGGTGTGCACGCAGCCCATCCCGTCCATGCCGCTGTACCTGTGGGGCGATGGCGAGCCGGGCCCGGCCGGGCGGGGCGGCGACCCGAAAGGCAAGCGCTACCTGGCGAGCTACTTCGACATGTACCCGCCGGGCCACGGCCGGCGGCCGGGCGGGGGCGACGGGCCCGTGGACATGGGCCCAGTCTGGCGCCACGGCGACTGGATCCGGATCGGCCGCCACGGCGGCTGCGTGATCTACGGGCGCAGCGACGCCACCATCAACCGCCACGGCCTGCGCATGGGCACGAGCGAGATCTACCGCGCCGTCGAGGCCCTGCCGGAGGTGCTGGACAGCCTGGTGGTCGATCTGGAATCACTGGGCCGCGACAGCTACATGCCGCTCTTCGTCGCGCTGCGGGGCGGCGTGGTGCTGGACGACGCCCTGCGCGGGCGCATCGCCGCGGCCATCCGCACCGCGCTGTCGCCGCGCTTCGTGCCGGACGAGATCGTGCAGGTGGCCGAGGTGCCGCGCACGCTGAGCGGCAAGAAGCAGGAACTGCCCATCAAGAAGCTGCTGCTGGGCCAGCCGCTGGACAAAGTGGTCAACCAGGACGCCATGGCCAACCCGGGCTGCCTGCCCTGGTACGTGGCGTTCGCGCAGCAGCGCGCGGCCACCGCTGCGGCGCATTAGCGCTTCAGTGCGTCAGCGCGCCGTCACGCCGTCACGCCGTCACGCGGCCGCGGGGCGGGCGCGCACCAGCGTGCTCTTGCCGAACAGGCTCTGCACCAGGTCGACCACCAGCTCTGCGGTCTGGTTGCGGATGTCGAGCGCGGGGTTCAGCTCCACGATGTCCAGCGAGGCCAGGCGGCCCGTGTCCGCGATCATCTCCATGCAAAGCTGCGCCTCGCGGTAATTGGGGCCGCCGCGCACGGTGGTGCCGGTGCCGGGGGCGATCTCGGGGTCGAGGAAGTCCACGTCGAAGCTCAGGTGCAGATGCACGCCTTCGCCGGCCTCGCCCTCCAGCCCGTCGAGCGCACGGCGCATGACCTCGCGCATGCCCAGCTCGTCGATGGAGCGCATGTCGTACACCTCGATGCCCAGCTCGCGGATCAGGCGCTTTTCCTCGTCGTCCACGCTGCGCAGGCCGATCTGGCACAGCTGCGCGCCCTGCAGCGCGGGCACGGCGCCGCCCAGGGCCGACAGCGATTCGGGGCCGAAGCCGTACAGGCTCGCCACGGGAATGCCGTGCACGTTGCCGCTGGGCGAGATCGCGGGCGTGTTGCAGTCCGCGTGGGCATCGAGCCAGAGCACGCGCAGGCGCTTGCCCGTCTGGCGGCAGTGCCGCGCGACGGCGCTGATCGAGCCCACCGCCAGGTGGTGGTCGCCCCCGAGCAGGATGGGCATGCGGCCGGCGGCGAACTGCGCGGAAACGGCGTCGTGCACCGCGCGGTTCCATGCCACGCATTCCGCCAGGTTGCGCAGCCCGTGGTCGCCCCGGGCGCTTTGCGGGTTGGGCGGGCCGAAGAGGTTGCCGGCATCTTCCACGTCCACGCCGAACCGCGCGAGGGCCGGGCCCAGCTGGGCGACGCGCAGGGCGTCGGGACCCATGGCCGCGCCCAGGCGCGCGGCGCCGGCGTCGGTGGGGGCGCCGATGAGGGTGGCGCGGGTGTGCGGGGCGGGGGTTGCGGTGTCGGTCATGGGTTCATCTCCTGGAAACGCACGGCGTGCGGGCGCCGTGGCGCCAAAGTTTTCACCCGCATGCGGTCTGGCGGCATGCGCAAAACGGCATGGGGCGCGTGCAGTGTGCACGCGGACGGTGACGATGGGTGCCGTGTCCTGCGCGGCCCACCCGTTCTTAAAGTGCTTCCGCCAGGTGGGCGGCGGCCTGCACCAGCGGGGGGGCGCCTGCGGGCGTGCCCAGGGCGATCCAGGGCTGGATCTGCGCGTACAGGTCCTTGGGGTCGGCCTGGTCGGGAATCAGCTCCAGCGGCTGCAGCAGGCCCTCGCTGCGGCCCAGGGCTCGCATGAAGCGCAGGGCGGAATAGTCCTCCAGCGCAAATCCCACCGAGTCGAACACGGTGACCTGCGCGGGCGAGGTGCGGGCCGGCGCCTCGCCGCGCACCACGCGCCAGAACTCGGTCACGGGGAAGTCGGCGGGCATCTGCTGCAGGTCGCCTTCGATGCGGGTCTGGGGCTCGTATTCCACGAACACGCTGGCCGCCCGCAGCACCTCGGCCGCCAGTTCGGTCTTGCCG
This sequence comes from Acidovorax sp. GBBC 1281, assembly GCF_028473645.1. Classification (NCBI taxonomy): domain Bacteria; kingdom Pseudomonadati; phylum Pseudomonadota; class Betaproteobacteria; order Burkholderiales; family Comamonadaceae; genus Acidovorax; species Acidovorax sp. GBBC 1281. The sequence goes on along the minus strand of NZ_CP097269.1, from coordinate 5,479,911 downwards.
GGGCAGTCGCCGCCCACGGCGTTGATGTGCATGCCAGGCTCGACCAGATCGCCGTGCAGGATCGTGGCGTAGGCCTTGTCGGCGGTGACGGTGGTGACGATGTCAGCGCCGCGCACGGCCTCGGCGGTGCTGGCGCAGCGCACGATCTCCAGTTCCCCCCGCGCCACCAGCGGCGCGAGGTTGGCCGCCAGCTTGGCCGTGGCGGCCGGGTCGATGTCGTACAGGCGCAGCTCGCCGATGCCCAGCAGGCCCACGAAGGCCAGGGCCTGGAACTCGCTCTGCGCGCCATTGCCGATCAGCGCCATGCTGCGGCTGTCCGGGCGGGCCAGGTAGCGCGCGGCCATGGCCGACGTGGCCGCGGTGCGCAGCGCCGTGGTGAGGGTGAGCTCGCTCAGGAAGGAGGGGTGGCCGGTGGCCACGTCGGCCAGCGCGCCGAAGGCCATCACCGTGGGCAGGCCGCGGCGGGTGTTGACCGGGTGGCCGTTCACGTACTTGAAGGCGTAGTCGCGGGCATCGGCGACGGGCATGAGTTCGATGACGCCGTTGGGCGAATGGCTCGCGGTGCGCGCGGACTTGTCGAAGTCCTGCCACCGGGCGTAGTCCTCTTCGATGGCCTGCGCCATGCCGCGCAGGCATTCCACCACGCCGGTGCGGCCGACCAATTGCGCGGCGCGCGTGGCGCTCAGGAACTCGGTGGACATGGTGCCGGGGATGGGGCGTTGGTCGGGGGTCATGGGATCGGCTCCTCGTCGGTGGGCGCGCCACGCGACGGGGGTCGGGGCGGCATGGGGTTCCCAAGCGTCCCACAAGGGCGCGCCAATTCAAATCGGCAAAAATGCACGCATAAGCGCAAAAAACTGGCTTTTTGCTCAAAGGAATTGCCGAAATGGACAACATCGACCAGCAACTGATCGCCCAGCTGCGCCACAACGCCCGCGCCAGCGTCGCCACGCTGGCCACGCGGCTGGGCGTGTCGCGCGGCACCGTCACCAACCGCATCCGCCGGCTGGAGGACACGGGCGTGATCGTCGGCTACACGGTGCGGTTGCGGCCCGAGCGCGAGACGGGCGGCGGGCTGCAGGCCTGGACCAGCATCTCCATCGAGGGCAACGACGCGCGCCGGGTCACGGCCTCGCTGCTGGGCGAGCCCAGCGTGCTGGCGCTGCACAGCACCAATGGCCGGTGGGACCTGCTGGCCGAGCTGCAGGTGGGCAGCCTGGCGGAGCTGGCGCACGCGCTGGAGCGCATCCGCCTCATCAAGGGCATCAGCAACACCGAGACCAGCATCCACCTGGAGACCGTGCGCGCACCCATCGCGACCGGCGGGCGCGGCACGGCCGGGCCGTAGCGGGCCCGTAGGACATGCCTGACGGTGCGCGCCCCGGGGCGCCGCCCATAATCGGCAGGCATTGCCACCGCCGCCTTCCACGGCGCGCGGCGGCCGCCATCCACCCAGGAGAGTCCATGTCCCAGTCCACCCCCAAGCGCTTTTCGATGATCCGCGAGTTCCACCTCGCCGACTGGTTCACGCTGGGCAACGCCGTGTGCGGCGTGGGGGCGCTGTTCTCGTCCATGACGTTCCTGGAGACCGGCGAGGTGCGCCACGTGTACTTCGCCTGCGCGCTGGTGCTGGCGGCGCTGATCTTCGACGTGCTGGACGGCCGCATCGCGCGCTGGCGGCAAAAGTCCTCGGCCATGGGGCGCGAGCTGGATTCGCTGGCCGACGTGATCTCGTTCGGCGTGGCGCCGGCCATCATCGCCTACGCCTGCGGCATGCAGGGCCTGTACGACCGCATCGTGCTGGCGTACTTCGTGGCCTGCGGCGTCTCGCGCCTGGCGCGCTACAACGTCACCGCCGAAACGCTGTCGGAAGGCTCGGGCAAGGTCAAATACTTCGAGGGCACGCCGATCCCCACCTCCATCGTGCTCGTGGCCCTGATGGCGCTGGCCGCCTCCCTGGGCGCGGTGCGCGAGCACCTGTGGTTCGGCAGCGTGGTGCTGGGCGGGTTCACGCTGCACCCGCTGGTGCTGCTGTTCGCGCTGTCGGGCTCGCTCATGATCAGCCGCATCCGCATCCCCAAGTTCTGAGAGTGACGACGGGCTTCGGGAGATGAGGTGTTGCTATGAAAATAATAGCTATATGCCGGTGATTTGATTGCGCTGAGGCCCGATTCGATCCAGGGTGCCGGCGCCTGCCGCACGCGGCCTGCAAGCATGGGCTTGTCCGGCCGGGCCTTGGCGCCACGGGCTCGCCCCGTGGGACGCGTGGCGCGCGGATACGTCCCGCGACAGGCACCGGCGGGCCCCCACGGTACACTTCGCGCCTTCGGGCCGGGCGTACCGCTCCCCCTTTTTTCCGCACCACGCACCCCCCCTTCCATGGCCGTTGACACGGCGGGCCAGGCCCGCACCAGCTTTGACCTCAAGAGCGCCCAGCTGCCCGTGGTGGCGGTCGTGCTCAAGACCACCGACGTCGGCGTGCTCGCCGCCGACCTGGCCGCACGGCTGGAGAGCGACCCGGACTTCTTCGACAACGACCCCGTGCTGATCGACCTGGCCGGCGTGCGCGAGGCCGGCGACGCCATCGATTTCGACGCCCTGTGCGCCGCGCTGCGCGGCCACCACACCCAGCCCGTGGCCGTGCGCGGCGGCAGCCCCGCACAGATGGAGGCCGCGCACGCCGCCGGCCTGATCGCCGCGCCCGAGGCGCCCCCGGCCCGCGTGCACGCCCCGGCGGCCGACGCCCCGCGCGACGCGGCCCCGCCCCCGCGCGAGGTGGTGCGCGAAGTCATCCGCGAGGTCGAAGTGGTGCGCGAGGTGCCCGCCGGCGGTCCGACCACCGTGGTGGTGGACAAGCCGCTGCGCTCGGGCCAGCAGGTGTATGCCCGCGGCGCCGACTTGGTCGTGATGGCCGTGGTGAGCTTCGGCGCCGAGGTGATCGCGGACGGCAACATCCACGTCTATGCGCCCATGCGCGGGCGGGCCATCGCCGGCGCGCGCGGCGACACCAGCGCGCGCATCTTCAGCACGTGCCTGGAGCCGCAGCTCGTGTCGATCGCAGGCATCTACCGCACCACCGAGACCGAGCTGCCGGACGCCGTGCGCGGCAAGCCGGCCCAGGTGCGGCTCGACGGCGAGAAACTGCTCATCGAGCCGCTCTAGAACCCGTTCTGACCGCCTTCTTCTTTCATTCGGACCAACGCAGGGAATTTTCACAACATGGCCAAAATCGTCGTCGTGACCTCCGGCAAGGGTGGCGTGGGCAAGACCACCACCAGTGCCAGCTTCGCATCCGGCCTCGCACTGCGCGGCCACAAGACCGCGGTGATCGACTTCGACGTCGGCCTGCGCAACCTGGACCTCATCATGGGCTGCGAGCGCCGCGTGGTGTATGACCTCATCAACGTGATTCAGGGCGAGGCCAACCTGAACCAAGCCCTCATCAAGGACAAGCAGTGCGACAACCTGTTCGTGCTGGCCGCCAGCCAGACGCGCGACAAGGATGCGCTCACGCAGGACGGCGTGGAGAAGATCCTGAACGACCTGTCCGGCATGGGCTTCGAGTACATCGTCTGCGACTCGCCCGCCGGCATCGAGAGCGGCGCGCTCATGGCCATGCACTTCGCCGACGAGGCGCTGCTGGTGACCAACCCCGAGGTGTCCTCGGTGCGCGACTCCGACCGCATCCTGGGCATGCTGGGCAGCAAGACCAAGCGCGCCATCGCCGGCGGCGAGCCCGTGAAGGAGCACCTGCTCATCACGCGCTACAACCCCAACCGCGTGGAAGACGGGCAGATGCTGTCGCTGGAGGACATCCAGGACATCCTGCGCATCGAGCTGATCGGCGTGGTGCCCGAATCCGAGAACGTGCTGCAGGCCTCCAACCAGGGCACGCCGGCCATCCACATGCAGGGCACCGACGTGTCCGAGGCCTACAAGGACGTGGTGGCCCGCTTCCTCGGCGAGGACAAGCCCCTGCGGTTCATCGACGCGCAGAAGCCCGGCTTCTTCAAACGCATCTTCGGCGGGAGGTAACGCATGTCTCTGTTGTCTTTCCTGCTGGGCGAGAAAAAGAAGACCGCCTCGGTCGCCAAGGAGCGCCTGCAGATCATCCTCGCGCACGAACGCAACGGCCGCAACGCCTCCACGCCCGACTACCTGCCCGCGCTGCAGCGCGAACTGGTGGCGGTGATCTCCAAGTACGTGTCGATCCACGCCGACGACATCAAGGTGCACCTGGAGCGCCAGGACAACCTGGAAGTGCTGGAGGTCAAGATCGAGCTGCCCGACGGCGTGAAATAGCCGCCGCCCTGGCCGTTCGGTCCCCGCCGCGCCGCGGTGCCCCCTCGAAGGGCCCGCGGCGCCGTCATTTGCGGATCTCGGCCTGCAGCGCGGGCGCGGCACCCAGCGGGTGCTCGGTGTAGAACGTGCCGCCGTGGTAGAGCAGCGGCGAGGCGCCCGTGCGGTGGCTGCAGCGCTCCACCTCGCCCACGAAGATCGTGTGGTCGCCCTCCACGTACTGGCTGCGGTTGAAGCACTCGAACACCGCCGCGGCGCCGTCCAGCACGGGGGCGCCCGCGATGCCCGGCTGGTGGGCCACGCCGGCCCAGCGGTCCACCCCGCGCGAGGCGAAGCGCTCGGCCAGGGCGCGCTGGTCGGCCGCCAGCACGTTGATCGCGTAGTGGGAGCCGGCCGACAGGGCGGTCAGCGTGGAGGCCTTGTGCGCCAGGCTCCACAGCACCAGCGGGGGCTGCAGCGACACCGAATTGAAGGAGCTGGCCGTGAGGCCGATGAGCCCGCCGTCCGGGCCGCGCGCGGTGACGATGGTCACGCCCGTGGCGAACATGCCCAGCGCATCGCGGAACTCGCGCGTGGAGAAACCGGGCGGACGGGCGGCGATGGGGCGGTGCAGGGGGCTGTTCACGAAGGCGCGGGCGCGGGCGGCCGGAGGGAAGGGGTCGGCTATTATGGTCCGGCGCCTGGCGATTTGCTGCCGGCGGCCGCGGCGCCTGCCGTTCTCTTCATGGCCCTTCTACCCACTTTCACGACCCTCGGATCCGGACCCACCGTGCTCATGCTGCACGACGCGGACGGCGACCACCTCACTTTCGCTCCCCAGGTCGAGACCCTGGCGACGGCCGGCTACCGCGCCGTGGCCTGGGACATGCCCGGCTACGGCCGCAGCGCCCCCATCGAGCCCTACAGCTTCAAGGGCCTGGCCAACAGCTGCGTGCAGCTGCTGCAGGCGCTGCAGTGCGGCCCCGCCGTGCTGGTGGGCCACGGCCTGGGCGCCATGATCGCCATCGAGGTGGCGCTGCGCGAGCCTTCGCTGGTGCGCCGGCTGGTGCTGTGCAGCGGCGGGCCGGCCCTGGATGCGCACAGCCTGGACGAATGGGTGGCGCCGCGCCTGGCCGAGCTGGACGCCGGCCAGTCGATGGAGCAGATCGCCCAGCGCCTGGTGCCGCGCCACATCGGCACCGGCGCACTGCCCGAGGGCGTGCGCCTGGCCGGCCACGCCATGGGCCAGGTGCACCGCTCGGCCTACCGCCGCGCGCTGGAGGCGCTGCCCACGTTCGCGCGCAGCGCGGCCGAGCTGTCGCGCCTGCACATGCCCACCTTGCTGCTGGGCGGCGAGCAGGACCGCTGCACCCCGCCCGAGGCGCTGCAGGCGCTGGCGCAGGTGCTGCCCGATGCGCGCCACCTGGACCTGCCCCACGTCGGCCACTGGCCGCAGCTGGAAGACCCCGACGGCTTCGACGGCGCGCTGCTGGCGTTCCTGGCTGCTTCCGAGCGGGTGCTGCATTGAGCGCCGCCGACCGCACGCCGCGCGGCGCCGCCGCGGCCGCCCTGCCCTGGCTGCTGCCCCTGGGGGCGGCGCTGGCCCTGGCGCTGATGGGCACGCGCATCTGGAACCCGGACCTGGTGGGCGGCGCGCGCGTGCCGCTCGGCGAGGGGCCGGCCACCGCCCAGGTGACGGTGCCTGCCCGCATGGCCGGCATCCAGTCGGCCGTGATCGTGCAGCCCCGGTCTCCGGAGGCGCCCTTGCCGCAGGCCCGCACGCCGGAGCGGGGCGTGGCCCCTTCCCATGCCGGCCCCGGCGCGCCGCACAAGGCGGCGCCCGCACCGGCCCCGGCGCCATCGCCGCCCGGCACGGCCGCCGTGGGCACCGCCGCCGCGGAGCCCGACACCGCCTGCCCGCTGCTCCTGCCGCGCCTGCCCGGCATCTCCAAGGCCCAGTGCCAGTCCGCCCACCTGGTGCCCAGCGGCGCGCTGTCGCGCAACGGCATCCCCCTGTACTGGCGCGACGTGCCGCCGGCCGGCCTGGCCCCGGGCACGGTGCCGCTGCGCGTGCTGGTGGTGGGCGCCATGCATGGCGACGAGCCCACAGCGGCGTCGCTCGCGTTGCGCTGGATCGGGTTCGCCGAAACGCGCCTGCTGCCCACGCGGCGGCCGGTGCACTGGCGGTTCATCCCCGCGCTGAACCCGGACGGCATGCTCGCCAAGCCCGCCACCCGGGTGAACGCGCGCGGCGTGGACCTGAACCGCAACTTCCCCACCCCCAACTGGGAGCGTGACGCCCCCATCTACTGGGAAAAGCGCACCCGCCGCGACCCCCGCCGCTGGCCCGGCCCCGCGGCGCTGTCCGAGCCCGAATCGCAGTTCCTGCACACGCAGATGGCTCAGTTCGAGCCCGATCTGGTGGTCAGCATCCATGCGCCCTACGGCGTGCTCGACTTCGACGGCCCGCAGCCGCCACCCAGCCGGCTGGGGCGCCTGCGGCTGGACCAGCTGGGCATCTTCCCGGGCTCGCTCGGGCACTACGGCAGCGTGCACCTGGGCCTGCCCGTGGTCACCATCGAGCTGCAGCACGAGCTGCGCATGCCGCAGGACGACGAGGTGCGCGTGATGTGGCGCGACCTGCTGCGCTGGATGGACGAGCACCTGGCCGTCGTGGACGGCCAGGCATCACCGCAAAAATAGCCTCCAGCGCAGATTCGACTAGGGCGTTATGCTATTAAAAATGTAGCAGCCGATGCCAGGGCCTGCGCATCGGACTGCACCGCGCCGGGCGAGCCGCCCTTGCCCCACAGGGCGCCGCCCCAGGGCATGGCCAGGAACTGCGCGCACAGCCGCACCGAATCGATCATGGGCTGCGCCTTGGCGCGGTCGCCGCTGGTGGTGATGAGCCGCAGCGTCTTGGCCGCCATGGGCTCCTTGAACGGCTGGCCCGGAATGCGCATCCAGCCGCTCCAGTGGTCCAGGTAGGTCTTGAGCGGCGAGGGAATGCTGTACCAGTACACGGGTGCGACGAACACGATGTCGGTCGCCGCGAGCGTGGCCTCCAGCAGCGTCTTCATGTCGCCGGTGGGGGCGGGGTACTCGCCGGTGGTGTGGCGCCGGTCCACGAAGGGCGGCAGCTCCATCCGCGCGAGGTTCAGCCAGGTCTGAACGGTGTCCGCCGGCAGGGCCGCGGCGGCCTGCCGCGCCAGCCATTCGGTGTTGCCGACATGGCCGGGCTCGCGGGTGGAGGTGGTGAGGAACAGGGTGTGGGAAGGCATGCCCGGCATGGTAGCGCCGGCCGGATTCGCCGCCCCCCCGGTCAGGCCGCGACCGGGGCGGACGCGGCGGCACCCGCGGCCACGCCCTGGCCCAGGAAGCCGAAGGCCATGGCCGGCCGCTCGCCGCTGATCAGCTCGGCCACCGCCTTGCCGGAACCCGCGCCGTGCGTCCAGCCCAGCGTGCCGTGGCCCGCGTTGACCCACAGCTTGCCCACGCGCGTGCGGCCGATGAACGGAATGTTGGTGGGCGTGGCCGGGCGCAGGCCGGTCCAGTACTGCGGGTCGCCGCCTTCCTCGGGCGTGCGGGTGTCGCACACGCCGGGCAGGATGGCCTCGATGCGGCGCGACAGCATGTGGCAGCGCGCCCGCGCCAGGGGGCTGTCCAGCGACAGGTCGTAGCCGCCCAGCTCGATGGTGCCGGCCACGCGCAGCACGTTGCCCAGGCGGCTCATGGCGATCTTCTTGCCGTCGTCGATGGTCGAGACCAGCGGCGCGCCCTCGGGCCGCAGCAGCGGGAAGGTCGCGCTGTAGCCCTTGCCGGGGTAGATCGGCAGGTCCACGCCCACGGTGCGCAGCAGCGGGGCGCTGTAGGTGCCGCAGGCGACGACGATCGCATGGGCGGTGAGGTTTTGGTCTTTCTGACCTCCAGCGTTAGTGTTTCGTGCGCGGACAGCTACGGATTCGATAGCGCCACCGGCCTGGTTCAGGCGCACCACGTCGTGGCCGTAGAGGAACTGCACGCCGCGCTCGGCGCAGCGGCGCGCGAGCTCCTGCGTGAACAGGCGGGCGTCGCCGCTTTCGTCGGTGCTGGTGTAGGTGCCGCCGGTGATGTGGTCGCCGTAGGCGCGGAAGGCCGGCTCGATCTGCAGCAGCTCGTCGCGGCTGACCAGGCGGCGCTGCACGCCGTGCCGGCGCATCACCTCGACCGCGTGGCCGGCGGCGTCGAACGATTTCTGGTCGGTGTAGAAGTGGGCGATGCCGCGCTCCAGCCGGTGGTATTCGATGCCGGTGGCACGCACCACGTCCTTCAGGGCGGCATGGCTGTAGGCGCCCAGGGCCACGATCTGCTGCACGTTGCGCTCGAACGCCGCATCGTTGCATTGCGCGAGGAATTTCAGGCCCCAACGCCATTGGTCCCAATCGAGCTGCGGGCGAAACAGCAGCGGTGCTTCCTTGTCGAACATCCACTTGAGCGCCTTGAGCGGCGCATCGCGGTTGGCCCAGGGCTCGCAGTAGCTCACCGAGATCTGCCCCGCGTTGGCGAAGCTGGTCTCCAGCGCCGCGCCGGGCTGGCGGTCCACGACGGTGACTTCATGGCCGCGCTCGAGCAGATGCCAGGCGGTGCTGATGCCGATGATGCCGGCGCCCAAGACGATGGTTTTCATGGGCCGAAGTGTGGATCGCGTTGCGGCGAATTAAAAGCAAAATTAAACTTCATCCAAATTCATCAGAACCTCTAATGCACGCACGCCCATGAGCAGCTTCGATCCCGCCGCACTGGAATGCCTGGCCGCCATCGTGGAGGAGGGCGGTTTCGAGCGCGCCGCCCAGCGCCTGAACGTCACGCAGTCGGCCGTCTCGCAGCGGCTGCGCGCCCTGGAGGCGCAGGTGGGCTCGGTGCTCATCGTGCGCAGCCGGCCGCTCAAGCCCACCACCGCCGGCCAGTTGCTGCTCAAGCACACCAAGCAGCTGCGCCTGCTGCGCGCCGACCTGGAGCGCGACCTGCAGGAACTCGCCCCGAGCGCCCCCGGCGGCGCGCGCGAGGACGAGCGCATCTCGATTGCCATCAACGCCGACAGCATTGCCACCTGGGCGCTGGAGGCGCTGCACGATCTGGTGCGCCAGCGCCTGCCCGTCGAGATCATCGTGGACGACCAGGATTTCACGCAGGAGTGGCTGCGCTCGGGCCAGGTGCTGGGCTGCGTCACCACGCTCAAGCAGGCGCTGCGCGGCTGCAAGGTGGTGCCGCTGGGGGCCATGCATTACGTGGCCGTGGCCTCGCCGGCGCTCGCGGCGCGCTACCTGCCGCACGGGCTCACGCCGCACAACTTCCGCGACGTGCCGTTCCTGTCGTTCAACCGCAAGGACGACATGCAGGCCGAGTTCGTGATGCGCGCCTTCGGCCTCAAGCGCGTGGCGCTGCACCACCTGTTCGTGCCCAGCTCCGAAGGCCAGGTGCGCGCCGCCACCGCCGGCTGGGGCGCGGGCGTGGTGCCCGAGTTGCTGGTGCGCGGGGCGCTGGCCGACGGCAGCCTGGTGGACCTGGCGCCCGGCCATTCGCTGCCGATCCAGCTGTACTGGCACTGCTGGAACCTCGAATCGGAGGTGCTGGATGCGCTGTCCGAGGCGCTGACCCGCACCGCGGCCCGCATGCTGGCGGTGTAGGCCCCGGGCTGTCCCGGTACCGGGGGCTGCGGCCGGTCGCTAAGATGCGCCGCATGAACACGCCCCCGTCCCGCCCCTCCTTCAAGGCGCAAATGCACCAGGCACGGGAAGAGGCCATCGTGGCGGCGGCGGGCCGCCTGCTCGGCGAAAAGGGCTTCGAGGCCATGACGCTGGACGACGTGGCCGCCGAAGTGGGCGTGGCCAAGGCCAGCCTGTACAAGCACTTCGCCGGCAAGGACGACCTGTGCGCCGCCGCCATGGTGCATGCCGTGGACCGGCTGCAAGGGTTTTTGCAGAGCGTGCCGCCCGGCCAGTCCGCCATCGAGCGCCTGCAGGCGCTGCTGCGCTGGATGCTGTCGCTGCAGCTGACCGACGAGATGCCCCTGCTGCTGAGCCGCAATTCCGGCCTGGCCGGGCCGCTGCGCGACTGCGAGCGCTACCAGGCGTCGCTGCAGACCGCCAGCGCGCGGATCACCACCTGGATCGTGGAAGCCCAGGAGGCCGGCCAGCTGAACGCCCAGTGGCCGCCCGACGTGGTGCTGTGGGCGCTGCTGGCCCGTTCGGCCGACCCGCTGCCGGCCATGCTGCGCGCCACCGGCCAGTACACCGATGCGCGCATCCTCGACTGGGCGGTGGAGACGTGCTTCGGCGGCCTGGCCGCGCAGCAAGGGGTCAGCGCACCAGCAGCACCGGCACCTGGCTGTTCGCCAGCACCTGGGTACTGACCGAGCCCATCACCAGCTTGCCGAGCGCGCCGTGGCCGTGCGAGCCCATCACGAGCAGGTCGAACTTTCCGGTGTCCGCCACCTTGCCGAGGGTTTCGCCGATGGGGCCGGTCTTCACGATCCGCTGGGCGACCACCCCGTGGCGGGCGAGGAACTTGACCACCGGGCCGATGATTTTCTCGGCCTCTTCGGCGTGGTACTTCTCGACGGTTTCCTTGCCCAGGGCCGCGCGGGCGCGGGGCGGCAGGGCGGGCTGCACGGTCACCACGGTGTAATCGTGCGTGCCGGCCAGCAGTTCCTCGTGGGTGGCGAGGTAGGCGAGCATTTTCTTGGTGTACGGGCTGCCGTCGACGGCGAGGAGGATGTTCATGAAGACGTCTCCGAAAGAGAAGGGACCAGACTAATCTGCGCGTGCGCCTGTTGTCTTGACCTGCGTCATCTTTGTATGCCCTGCGCGGCGAAAGCGCCGGCGTGGAAGCCGGCACCTGTGAACGATCATACGGTGGCGGTGAAATGCGGCGAGAAGGTGTCCTGCTCGCCCTTGCGGGCATAGCCCAGCGGGTTGGCCACCACGCGGCAGCGCCAGGGCGTGCCATCGGCCCGCGCGCCCTGCACCGTGTAGTCGCTCGGCGAATGCAGGTGGCCGTGCATCCACAGCTGGGCATGGGGCAGCAGATCGTCCAGCGCATTGCAGAACCCCGCGGTGCCGGGAATCAACCCGTAGCGCGGGTCGGCGCTTTTCAGGCTGGGGGCGAAGTGCGTCACGGCCACGGTGGGACCGTCGAACGGGCGCGCGAGCGCGTCGCGCAGCCAGGCCTGGCAGGCCAGGGACTGCTCGCGCATCGGCTCGGCCAGGAAAGGCTCGCCGCTGCGGGTGCCGCCGGTCTTGCGCAGGTAGAAGTTGGCGGCGCGAAAGGCCTTCTCGCGCTGGCGCAGGCGGCGAGCGAGGTCGGTGCTGCCCTCGTCCTCGGCCAGCGCGTCGAAATCGCTCCAGAGGGTGGTGCCGACGAAGCGCACGCCCTCCAGCACCACGCTTTCGCGTTCCAGCCAGACCAGGCCCAGGCGGTCGCACACCTGGCGCAGGCGCTGCTGGGCGGCATCGAAGTCCTGCATGTCGTATTCATGGTTGCCGGGCACGAACAGCACCGGCGTAGGCCAGCCGGCGAACTGCGGCAGCGGGGAAAAGCGCGCCAGCCCGAAGTCGTCGTCGGCCAGCTGCGAGCCGGATTGGTAGGAGCCGATGTCGCCGGCCAGCACGAGCACGTCGGCGCCCGGGGCGGGGCTGGGGGCGAAGGCAGGGTGGGCTTCCAGGTGCAGATCGGACAGCAGTTGAATCTTCATGCCGCCGATTGTGGAGGCTGGCGCGGTGCCGCCGTCAGGCCACGGGAGGGCGCCGGGCCGTAGGCAGTGCCGAGCGCACCATCGCGCCCCGCAGCCAGCGGTGGGCCGCATCGTGCAGGCGGCGGCGGTGCCACAGCGCATCGACATGCACCGTGGGCAGCGGCATGGGCAGCGGGCGCCACACCAGTTCGCCGGCGATGCTGGCCACGCCCACGAAGTGGCGCGGCAGCACGGTGAGCAGGTCGGTGGTGGTCACCACGCGCCCAGCGGTGAAGAACTGGTTCACCGTGAGCACGATGCGCCGCTCGCGGCCCAGCGCGGTGAGCGCCTCGTCGATGAAGCCGTAGGGCTTGCCGGAAAAGCTCACCAGCAGGTGGCGCGCGTTGCAGTACAGGTCGAGCGTCATCGGCACCTGAGCGAGCGGGTGGCCGTGGCGCATCACGCACACGTATTCGCCGTCGTACAGGCGCACGCTTTCAAAGGCCACCACGCTGTCGGTCTGGGCGCGCGCGGTCAGGTCGGCCATCACCGCGGGGAAGTAGCCCACGGCCATGTCGGCGGATTCGTCGTCCAGCATGCTGCGCGGGTCGCGCGTGGTGAGCGGCACCACGCGCACAGACACCCCGGGCGCCTCGCGCTCGATGATCTCCACCAGCGGCGGGATCAGCGTGGCGCCCGTGGCGTCGGCCATGGCCAATACGAACGTGGAACTGGCGGTGGCAGGGTCGAAATCCCCCGGCGCCAGCGACTGTTGCAACTGCGCCAAGGCCTGCCGCACCGGCGGCCACAGCGTGAGCGCCCGGGGCGTGGGCTGCACGCCCTGCCCGCTGCGCACCACCAGATCGTCGCCCAGCACCTCGCGCAGGCGCCGCAGGGCGTTGCTCACGGCCGGCTGGGTGAGCGACAGCTTGTGCGCTGCACGGGTGAGGTTGCGCTCGGTCATCACCTCATCGAACACGCGCAGCAGGTTCAGGTCGAGCGAGCGGAAGTTGAGAGGCAGCATGTTGAACCATCACCTCAATGAATGACTGAGATTCAAAATATAAAGTGGAACAGCTATGGGGTAAACCCTAAGATTCACCCATTCGCCCGGCAATTTCGCCAAAAGCGTCTGAAAAGGGTCCTCATCATGGCAAATTTTGTACACATCGAATACCGCACCGAACACCCCGGCGTGCAGCGCGCAGAGCGCTTCGCCGCTTCCCTGAAGGGCGCTGCCGCCAGCCTGGACGGCGCACGGGGCGCATCCTCCCTCCTGCTGGCCGCCGTCGTGGCCGCCGTGCTGGTGGTCGCCAACCAAGTGGTCGACACCCGCGCCGAAGGCCACATGCTGGCCGCCTGGATGGTCATGTGGGTGATCGCCTTCGCCGCGCTGGCCCTCCTGGCCGGTCCCGCCCGCCGCGCCAGCGCCGTGTTGCGCTCCGGCTACAAGGCCTGGGCCGAAGCCCGCCGCCGTGAAGCCGAAGACGAAAAGACCTGGAACGCCGCACTGTACGACGCCCGCATCATGGCCGACCTGAGCCGTGCCATGAACGGCATCGCCGTGGACAACATCCGCCGCTACTACTGAGATCGGCGGCCGGACCGGCCGCGAAGTCTCCCCATCAAGGGCGCCCCACCAGGCGCCCTTTTTCTTTTTCATGGCGCGCCGGGTACGGGCTTCGCACCCCTTGCCAGCCACCGCTGGCGCCAGCGCTCCAGGCCGTAGTAGATGACAGGGGTGGTGTACAGCGTGAGCAACTGGCTGACCGCTAGCCCCCCCATGATGGCCAGGCCCAGGGGTCGCCGCAGCTCGGAGCCTTCGCCCGTGCCGAGCACCAGGGGCAGCGCGCCGAGCAGGCCTGCCAGATTGGTCATCAGGATCGGGCGCAGCCGCAGCGCCGCCGCACGGCGGATCGCCTGCTGTGGCGGCAACCCCTCGCGGCGCTGGGCGTCGAGCGCGAAGTCGATCATCAGGATGGCGTTCTTCATGACCACGCCGATGAGCAGAAACAGCCCCAGCAGCGCCATGAGGCTGAACGGCGTGTTGGTCAGCCACAACGCCAGCAGCGCGCCAACGCCCGCCGGCGGGACGGTGGAGAGGATCGTGAGCGGGTGCACCAGGCTCTCGTACAGCACCCCAAGCACCAGGTACACGGCCAGCACCACGCCCAGGATGAGCCAGGGCTGCGAGCGCACCGCGCCGGCCCGTGCCGCGTCTTCCCCGGACGGTGCCAGGTGCACCGAGGCGGGCAGCATGACGCGCGCCATCACGGCGTTGAGTGCACGCTGGCCCTGCTCCTGCGTCACGCCGGGGGCGAGGCTGTAGCCGATGTACATCGACGCGAACAGAGCGTCGTGCCACACCTGGTCCTCCGCCAGCCCGTAGCGCCACGTGGCAAAGGCCGTGAGCGGCACGCGCGATCCGTTCGGGGTGAGCACCTGCATCTGCGCCAGCGATTGCGGCTGCGAAGTGAAGCGCGGGTCCACCTCCATCACCACGCGGTACTGGTTGAGCCGGTCGTACAGCGTGGTCACCTGGCGCTGGGCGTAGGAGTTGTTCAACACGGACGCCACGGCCTGCATGTCCACCCCCAGCCGCTGCGCGGCCTCGCGGTCGATGTCCACCACCACCTGCTGCGCGCCACCGTCGCTCACGGCCTGCACGTCGGTGAATTCCGGTGCCTCGCCCATGGCCAGCGACACCTTCCGGGCCCAGGTGCGCAGCGAGCGAACTTCGCCCGAGCGCAGGATGACGGCCGTCTCGGCCTCGCCGAACGACACGCCGCCGATCTGGATGTCCTGCTCGATGCTGGGGCTCAGCACCCCGCCCGGCACGGCTGGCGCCTTCTCGCGAAGCCGGTTGACCACGGCTTGCGTCGGCTCGCCGCCACGCTCCGCCAGGGGTTTGAGGCTGACGATGAAAAAACTGTTGGCGATGCTGCCGCTGCCGCCGCTGGTGCCGGCCACGTGGGCCACGGCCGGGTCAGCCAGCAGCAGACGGCGGTAGGCCTCGATCTTCGGCTGCATCACCTGGAACGAAAAGCCATCGTCGCCGCGGATGAAAGCGTGGACGATGCCGGTGTCCTGCCGCGGCATCATGATCTTGGGCAGCGACTGGTAGAGCCACACGTTCACGCCTACCACGGCCAGGAATGCGAGCAGCACCACGAAGCTGTGGCGCAGCGCCCAGCCCAGGCTGCGGTCGTAGCCGTGGCGCAGGTCGGCCAGCATCGCGGCGCTGGCGGCCCCCACGCGAGCGGCCCAGGCATGCCGCGCCTGTGCCTGGCGTGCGCTGCGCTGCCCGCGCAGGCCATAGGCGCACAGCACGGGCGTGAGCGTCAGGGACACCACCAGCGAGATCACCACCGCCGCCGCCAGCGTGATGGAGAACTCGCGGAACAGCCGCTGCACCACGCCGCCCATGAACAGGATCGAGACGAAGACCACCACGAGGGCGAGCGTCATCGCCACCAGCGTGAAACCCACTTCGCCCGCGCCGCGCAGCGCGGCGCGCAACGGCGTCATGCCGCGCTCGATGTAGCGCTCCACGTTTTCCAGCACCACGATGGCGTCGTCCACCACCAGGCCGGCCGCCACGATGAGGGCCATGAGCGACAGGTTGTTGAGCGAAAAGCCCGCCAGGTACATCACCGTGAACGTGCCGATGAGCGACACCGGGATCGCCACGGTGGGAATGAGCGCCGTGCGCAGCCGCCCGAGGAAGGCCGCCACCACGGCCACCACCAGCGCCACCGAGAGCGCGAGCGTGAGATGCGCCTCGCGCAGCGTGGCCCGGATGCCCTGCGAACGCTCGACGACGATGTCCAGCCGCGCGCTCGCAGGCACCAGCGTGCGCAGGTAGGGCAGCTGCGCGCGGATCGCGTCCACGGTCGCCACCGTATTGGCGCCCGGCTGGCGCCGCACCTGCAGGATGACGGCATCGCACTCGTTGTGGAAGCCGCTGCTGTAGCGGTTCTCGGTGGAGTCGGTCACCCGCGCCACGTCGGACAGTCGCACCGGGGCGTTCTCGGCCCAGCGCACCACGAGCGACTCGTAGTCGGCCGCCCGGGCCGGCGCGCCATCCAGCGCCAGGGGCCAGTGGTGGGCGCCTTCTTCCACCGCGCCCAGGGGCTGCACCGAGCCGGCCCGCACGATGGCCGACCGCACTTCGTCCAGCGACAGCCCCTGGTGCGCCAGGGCGCCCGGATCGAGCTGCACCCGCACCGCTGGCAGCGAGGCGCCCCCGACCGAGACATCGGACACACCCGGTACCTGCGCGATCTTCTGCGCCAGGATCGTGGAGGCGGCGTCGTACAGCGCCGAGGGCGCGAGGTCCGGCGACGACAGCGCCAGCACCACGATGGGCCGCTGGGACGACTGGATCTTGCGGAAGGTCGGGTTGCCCTTCATGCCCGCCGGCAACTGGCTGCGCACTGCGTTGATCGCCGCCTGCACGTCGCGCGCGGCCGAATCCAGGTCGCGGCCCAGCACGAACTCGAGCTTCACCTCTGTCGTGCCCTGGTTGCTGCTGGACGAGATGGCCGCCACGCCGGCAATCGCACCGAGGGCGCGCTCCAGCGGGGCGGCCACGGTGGCGGCCATGCTTTCGGGGCTGCCGCCGGGCAGGCTGGCGCTCACGCGGATGACGGGGTAGTCCACCTGCGGCAGCGCCGCCACGGGCAGCAGCCGCCAAGCCAGCAGGCCCATGAGCACCAGCGCCAGCGACAGCAGCGAGGTGGCCACCGGGCGGCGGATGCACAGGCGCGCCAGGTTCATGGCCCGCTGCCCGCCGTGCCGTCCTGCCAGGCCGCACGGCGGCGCGAGAGCCTCTGCCCCAGCCGGTCGAAATAAAGATACACCACGGGGGTGGTGAAGAGCGTGAGCACCTGGCTGACCACCAGCCCGCCCACCATCACGATGCCCAGCGGCTGGCGCAACTCCGCGCCCGAGCCCTGTGCGAGCATGAGGGGCAGTGCGCCCACCAGGGCGGCCAGCGTCGTCATGAGGATGGGGCGCAGGCGCAGCAGCGCGGCACACCGGATGGCCTCGTGCGCGGGCAGCCCGAGGCGGCGCTGCGCATCCAGGGCGAAGTCCACCATCATGATCCCATTCTTCTTCACTAGGCCGATGAGCAGCACGATGCCGATCACCGCGATCAGGTCCAGCGGGCGGCCGCTGACGAGCAGGGCCAGCAGCGCGCCGACGGTGGCCGAGGGCAGCGTGGATAGGATGGTGATGGGGTGGATGGTGCTTTCGTAGAGCACCCCGAGCACGATGTACATGGTGACGACCGCTGCCAACACCAGCCAAAGCGTGTTGGACAGCGATGCGCGGAACGCCTCGGCCGCGCCCTGAAAGCGCGTCTCGATCTGGGGCGGCAGGCCGGTGGCCGCAAGCTCCCGTTCGATGGCCGCCACGGCCGCCCCGAGCGAGTGGCCCGCGCCCAGGTTGAACGACACCGTGGCCGCTGGAAACTGGCCCTGCTGCAGGACCTGCAGCGGCGCGGGCTGCTGGGTGATGCGCGCCACGGCCGCCAGCGGCACGCTGCGCCCGGACGGGGTGGACACGAACGTGGTCTGCAGCGCATCCAGCCCGCGTGCGTGGCGCGGATCGACCTCCAGCACCACGCGGTACTGGCTGGCCTGAGTGAACAGAGTGGCGATCTGCCGCTGCGCGTAGGCGTTCTGCAAGGCGGTGGCGATGTCGGCCACGGTGAGGCCCAGGCGCGCAGCGGCGTCGCGGTCCACCTCCACATGCGCCTGCAGGCCCTGTTGCTGCAGATCGCTGGCCACGTCCGCCAGTTCGGCGCGGGCGCGCAGCCGCTCTACCAGGCGGGGCACCCAGGTGTCGAGCAATGCCGGGTCCGGCGTGGTGAGGGTGAACAGGTACTGCGTGCGGCTCACGCGGTCTTCGATGGAGAGTTCCTGCACCGGCTGGAACCAGGCCGTGATGCCGCCCACCTGGCGCGCGCGGGCGCGCAGGCTGTCCAGGATGGCGCGGGCACTGGCCTGCCGTTCTCCATGGGCGCGCAGGTTGATGAGCATGCGCCCGCTGGAGAGCGAGGCATTGCTGCCGTCCACCCCCACGAAGGACGAAAGGCTCACCACATCCGGCTCCTGCAGCAGTGCGTCGGCCAGCGCCTGCTGGCGCTGCGACACCACGGTGAACGAGCTGTCGGGCGCCACCTCGGTCACCACCTGGACCACCCCGCTGTCCTGCACCGGAAAGAATCCCTTGGGCACGGCCAGGTAGAGCAGGACAGTGAGGACCAACGTGGCCAGCATTGCCAGCATCGTCAGGCCCTGGTGCGCGAGCACCGCATCGATCGCGCGGCCATAGCGTTCGAGCACGCGGTCCATGAAGCCCGTGCCCTTGCCTTCGCCGGGCGGCGCGTGAAGGGGGGCCTTGAGCAGCCGGGCGCTCATCATCGGCGTGAGCGTGAGCGACACCAGCAGCGAGATTCCGATGGCCACGGCCAGCGTGAGTGCGAACTCGTGGAACAGCCGCCCGACCACGTCGCGCATGAACAGCAGCGGAATCAGCACGGCCACCAGCGACACGGTGAGCGAGACCAGGGTGAACCCGATCTCCGACGCGCCCTTGAGCGCCGCCTGCAGCGGCGGCAGGCCCTGCTCTCGGTGGCGCGCGATGTTCTCCAGCATGACGATGGCATCGTCCACCACGAAGCCCGTGGCGATGGTGAGCGCCATCAGGCTCAGGTTGTTGACCGAAAAGCCCAGCAGATACATCACGCCGAAGGTGCCCACCAGCGACAGCGGCACCACCACGCCCGGAATGAAAGTGGCCGTGGCGCTGCGCAGGAACAGGAAGGTCACCAGCACGACCAGACCCACCGCGAACACCAGCTCGAGCTGCACGTCGCGCACCGAGGCGCGGATGCTCTGCGTGCGGTCGGTGAGCAGCGCCACGTCCACGGCGGCGGGCAGGGTGGCGGTGAGCTGGGGCAGCAGGGCGCGCACCCGGTCGGCGACGTCGATCACGTTGGCACCCGGTTGCCGCTGCACGTTGAGCAGCACGGCGGGCTGCCGATCGGCCCATGCGGCCAGAAAGCGATCTTCCGGGCCGGATTCGGCGGTGGCCACGTCGCCCAGGCGGATCGGAGCGCCCGGCGGCGCAGTGCCCGTGCCAGCGACGGCCGGGTTGGACGCCACCGTGCCGGTGGGGGTGCGCCAGGCGAGGATGAGCCGGCGGTAGGCGTCCGGCGAGGTGATCTGGTCGTTCGCGTCCAGCAAGGTGGTGCGGTACGGGCCGTCGAAGCTGCCCTTGGGCTGGTTGGCGTTGGCGCCCGCGATCGCCCGGCGCACGTCTTCCATGCCCAGTTGCTGCGCCGCCAGCGCCGTGGGGTTGACCCGCACGCGCAGGGCCGGGCGCTGACCGCCGGCCAGGCTCACCAGGCCCACGCCCGACAGCTGCGCGAGCTTTTGCGCCATGCGCGTTTCCACGAGGTCGTGCACCTCGTGCAGCGGCAGGCTCGCCGAGGTGATGGCCAGGGTGAGGATGGGCGCGTCGGCCGGGTTCACCTTGCGGTAGATCGGCGGTGCGGGCAGGTCGGCGGGCAGCAGGCTGGCCGCGGTGTTGAGCGCGGACTGCACGTTCTGCTCGCCCACGGCCAAGTCCGCGTCCAGCATGAACTGCAGCGTGATGACCGAGGCACCGCTGGAGCTGGTGGACGACATTTGCCGCAGGCCCGGGATCTGCCCGAGCCGGCGCTCCAGCGGTGCGGTGATGGCGCGGGCCGTGACATCCGGGCTGGCGCCGGGCTGGAAGGTGAACACCTGGATGACGGGGTAGTCCACCTGCGGCAGCGCCGCCACCGGCAGCAGGCGCCAGGCGATCGCCCCCGCGATGAGCAGCGCGAGCATGAGCAGCAGCGTCGCTACCGGGCGCAGGATGAACGCGCGCGATAGATTCATGGCAGCGGCGGCACCAGGGCGACGGTCGGGTGGGCGTTGCGGGACATCGCCATCAGCGCGCGGTGCTGGCGGGGGTGGAGGCGGGTTGCGCCGCGCTGGAGGCTGCGGCGGCCTGCGCCTTCGCGCGCTGCTGCAACTGCTGCGCGGTCCGGGGGGGCTCGCCATCCACCACCTGCGCCACGTCGATGCCGTCCCGCAGGCGATCCAGCCCTTCCAGCACGACGGAATCGCCTTCGGCCAGGCCCTGGGTCACGACCAGGCGCTCGCCATCGCTGGCACCCAGCGCCACGCGGCGCAGCACGGCTTTACCGTCCCGCACGGTGTACACGTAGGGGCCCTGGCTGCCGTGCTGAACCGCATCGGCCGGCACGACGAGGGCATTCTCCAGCGTGCGCACTTTCAGCCGCACGTTGACGAACTGGTTGGGAAAGAGCGCGTCGTCGGCATTGTCGAACTGGGCCTTGAGCCGCAAGGTGCCGGTGGCCGTGTCGATCTGGTTGTCCAGGGTGGTCAGCCGGCCGGTACCCAGCAGGGCGGCTTCGGCACGGTCCCAGGCCTGCACCACCAGGGGCCGTGCGCCGTGTGCGCCGGCACGCACGGCCGGCAGCTGGGTTTCGGGAATGGCGAACAGCACCGTGATGGGGTGCGTCTGCGTGATGGACACCAGGCCCTGGGCATCGGCCGTCGCGACCAGATTGCCCGCATCGACCCGCCGCATGCCCAGGCGGCCGGCCACCGGGGCCTCGATCCGCGTGTACGACAGCTGCAACTGGGCCTCCTGCACCTGGGCGCGCACAGTCGCCAGGCTGCCGCGCAGTTGGGCCACCAGGGCTTCCTGGGTTTCCAGCTGCTGCCGCGCGATGGAGTCCTGCTGCAGCAGCGTGCGGTAGCGCGCCACGTCGCGCTCCGCGCTTTGCAGTTGCGCCTGCATCTGCTGCTGCAGGCCCTCGGCCTGTGCCAGCTTCACGCGGAAGGGTGCGGGGTCGATCTCGGCCAGCACCTGGCCACGCCGCACCTCTTGGCCCTCCTGAAACAGCACGCGCGCCAACTGGCCGTCCACGCGGCTGCGCACGGTCACGCTTTGCAGTGCAGTCACGGTGCCGATGGCCTTGATCTGCTCGTCCATGGCCTGCCGCTGCACACCCACGAGGCGCACCGGAATGGGTCCGCTCCAGGGACTGGGCCCCGTTTCCTGCAACGCAGGTTGGCGCCACACGAGATACCACGCCACCCAGGCCAGCAACACCAGCACCACGCAGCCCAGCAGCCGCAGCCAGAGACGGCGTGTGGATGCCGCCGGCATCCGCTCAGAAACCATTTCAACCATGTCGGGCCCGTCGAGGGGAGAAGAGTGCCAGCGCCGAGGGCGCAGGAAGCGGGTGCGCAACCCGGCGAACCGGGCGGCGCAGCGGCATTGTCGGCCTCATGCGAAGACGGGGCAGTGGGGACGTGTGCGGTGCGATGCCCGGTGGGAGTTGGCCGCCTGCGAATTTAGCCGAAAGAACGGTCTAAATGATAATGACTTTTAATTGGAAGGTGATCTGTGCCACCACGAAAAAGCGCCCGGGCCGCTGTGCGGACCGGGCGCTGTGCATCGAACGGCCATTCGGGGCGTGGCGCCACCGAACCCCGTGCGCGAAGGGATCAGCCAGCCAAGCGCTTTTCCAGCGCAGCCTTCGTGTCCAGCAACGCGGCAGGCAGGTGGTAGGCCAGTTGATCGAAATGGGCTGTGTGCAGCTTCAGTTCGTCGGCCCAGGCGGCGGCATCGATGCGGGTGACCGTGTCGAACTGGGCCGGGGTGAATTCGATGCCCGTCCAGTTGATCTCGCCGTACTGGGGGGCGGTGCCGATCGGCGTGTCCTGGCCGCTGGCCTGGCCTTCGATGCGGTCGATCATCCACTTGAGCACGCGCATGTTGTCGCCATAGCCGGGCCAGACGAACTTGCCGTCGTCGCCCTTGCGGAACCAGTTGGTGGTGTAGATCTTCGGCTGTTGTGCGCCGGCGGCCGCGATTTTCTCGCCCATGTTCAGCCAGTGCTGGAAGTAGTCGCTCATGTTGTAGCCCATGAAGGGCAGCATGGCGAACGGGTCGCGGCGCACCACGCCCTGCTGGCCGGCGGCGGCGGCAGTCGTCTCGGAGCCCATGGTGGCGGCCATGTAGACGCCCTCCGTCCAGTTGCGGGCTTCGGTCACCAGCGGCACCGTGGTGGAGCGGCGGCCACCGAAGATGAATGCGTCGATCTTCACGCCCTTGGGGTCGTCCCAGGCTTCGTCGAGCGCGGGGTTGTTGGTGGCAGCCACGGTGAAGCGCGCGTTGGGGTGGGCGGCCTTGGCGCCGGTTTCCTTGGCGATCTGGGGCGTCCAGTCCTTGCCTTGCCAGTCGATCAGGTGGTCGGGCAGCTTGCCGGTGTCCTTTTCCATGCCTTCCCACCACACGTCGCCGTCGTCGGTCAGCGCGACGTTCGTGAAGATCACGTTCTTGTCCAGGCTGGCCATGCAGTTGGGGTTGGTGTGGTAGTTCGTACCCGGGGCCACGCCGAAATAGCCGGCTTCGGGGTTGATGGCGCGCAGGCTGCCATCTGCCTGGGGCTTGATCCAGGCGATGTCGTCGCCGATGGTGGTGACCTTCCAGCCTTCGAACGCCTTGGGTGGCACCAGCATGGAGAAGTTGGTCTTGCCGCAGGCGCTCGGGAAGGCGGCGGCCACGTGGTACTTCTTGCCTTCGGGGTTCGAGACACCCAGGATCAGCATGTGCTCGGCCAGCCAGCCCGGGCTACCGGAGGGGCCGCCAGCAGCCGCGCGGCCCATGGTGGAAGCGATGCGCAGCGCGAAGCACTTCTTGCCCAGCAGCGCGTTGCCGCCGTAGCCCGAGCCATACGACCAGATCTCGCGCGTTTCGGGGTAGTGCACGATGTACTTGGTCTTGTTGCAAGGCCAGGACACGTCCTTCTGGCCGGCTTGCAGGGGTGCGCCCACGGTGTGCACGCAGGGAACGAAGTCGCCTTCCATGCCCAGCACGTCGTACACGGCACGGCCCATGCGGGTCATGATCTTCATGTTCACGGCGACGTAGGGGCTGTCGGATAGCTCGATGCCCACATGTGCGATGGGCGAGCCCAGCGGGCCCATGCTGAACGGCACCACGTACATGGTGCGGCCCTTCATGCAGCCGTCGAACAGCGGCTGCAGCGTGGCGCGCATCTCGGCCGGTGCCATCCAGTTGTTGGTGGGGCCGGCGTCTTCCTTCTGGGCGGAGCAGATGTAGGTGCGGTCTTCCACACGGGCCACGTCGCTCGGGTCGGACCAGGCAAGGTAGCTGCCGGGGCGCTTGGCGGGATTGAGTTTCTGGAACGTGCCGGCACCGACCAGTTGCTGGCAGAGGCGGTCGTACTCTTCCTGGGAACCGTCGCACCAGTAGATGGTGTCGGGCTTGCAGAGGACGGCCATGTCGGCCACCCAGGCGAGCAGGCGGGCGTTTTTGACGTAGGCGGGGGCTTTGAGATCCAGGCCTTGCATGGTGGGTGCGTTCATCGGGAGCTTCCTGAAGTTGAAAAACAGTTTTTTCAAAAGAAGCTGCCGACGAGCGGCGCGACGTGGGGGCCTGCGCATGGGTCTTCTGAGCGCTGCCTTTGAAAAAACGGCTGGATGCTCAGTCGGCGGGCGGCGAGTGCGGCGAGAGCTGCAGGGTCCGCGGGTCGGCTGGGATGACGATTTTATGAATCCCACCCGCGCCTGTCTGTCAGACAGGCATTACTTTCATGCAAAAAAGGCATGGGGTTATGTGGATGGTGGACTTGATCTGGACTGCCATGTCGCTGCCGGGACAAATCTGCCGGTTTTTCCGTAGTCGCCTGCTTGCATGCCCTGCGGATTTCTCCGAAAGTTCAATTACCGCCCGGCAGGTAAAAATGGACTGCAGTGTTTTGGCCGTGGCGAGATTCCATGCCACACAAGGAGATATATGGACTTCCAGACCTTGCAACTCGCGGTGCAGGACCGCATCGCCGTCGTGACGCTGAACCGGCCACCGGTCAATGCCCAGAACGCGGAGCTGCGTGCCGAGATCACGCAGGTATTCGATGAATTGTCGGATCGGGAGGACGTCTCGGTCGTGGTGCTGACCGGCGCAGGCAAAGTTTTTTCCGCGGGTGCCGACATCCGCGAGCGCCCCAACCTCGGTGCGACCGCGGGCGCCTACGGCCGCCACAACCGGCTGGTGCGCGAATCGTTCTACGCCGTCGTCGAATGCTCCAAGCCCGTCATCGCGGCCATCAACGGGCCCGCCATGGGTGCGGGCTTCGGTCTGGTGATGGCCTCCGACATCTGGGTGGCTTCCGAGGACTGCTATGTATCGATGCCCGAGATCAACGTCGGGCTCGCAGGGGGCGTGACTTTCCTGCAGGAGGTGTTCGGCCGTTCACGCGCACGTCGCATGTTCTTCACCGGCATGAAGGTCAGTGGCGCCGAACTCTATCGCCTGGGCCTGGTGGAGGCCTGCCTGCCTGCCGAGGAACTGATGCCCTACGCGATGGACCTGGCGCGTGAGATCGCATCCAAGAGCCCCATTGCGCTGCGGCTGGCCAAGGAGGCCGCGCGACTGACGCAGCTGATGCCGTCGCGCGACGCCTATCGCTACGAGCAGGGCAACACCGTCGCGTTGTCCAAGACGGAGGATGCCAAGGAGGCCCAGCGCGCCTTCCTGGAAAAGCGCGCTCCGGTTTACGTGGGCCGCTGACGGGCAGAGAGAGCAGCCGGGGCTGTGCCCAGGACGCTGCTGCAAAATGGAGGCTGCACGACACCATCCCCATCGCAGCGATGCGAGGGGTTTGTGGCACCGGGGCGGCGCCGATCCGTCGCCCGGCCGGCTGCCAGAACTACAAAAGAGAGGAGGCCTCCCCCTATGGCAAACCGTCCAGCCGCTTCGGCGAACGACCCCGTCGACTCGGCGCCCACGACCCGCTCCGACACCCGGCAGGAACAGCTCATCGACATTGCATGCCGCTTGTTTGCGCAGCGCGGGTACGAGGGCACTTCGTTGCGTGACATCGCCGAAGAGGCCAAGATCACCAAGGCGGCGCTGTACTACCACTTCCCCAACAAGGAAGCGCTCTACGAGCGCATCGTGCTGGAATCCATGCAGGCGCTGGTGGACTCCGTGCGCGAGGCGATGGCCGGGGGCGCCACGCCGGTCGACAAGGTGCGATTGTTCATGCAGTCGTCGGCCGACTTCCTCGACCGCAGCCGCCATTCCTGGATCGCCGGCTCCAACGCCTTCTGGTCCGGCAGCGCGGTTGACCCGCGTGCCATGGCGGTCTATCTGCGCGACGAGTACGAACACCTGCTGCGCGACAGCATCGCGCAGGCCACCGCTGCAGGGCAGTTCCGCGCGGTGGACCCGGCCATGGCCGGGCGCATGCTGCTGTCCATGCTGAACCACATCGCGCGGTGGCATGTGCCTGGAGGGCGCCTCACCACCCGGCAGGTGATCGAGCAGTACCTCGATATGGCGTTCGGCGGCCTGCTGCAGTAGCGCGCGCCACCTTTCCTCGGGCGCCATTCCAAGCCGCTCCGGTCTGTGCCGGGGCGGCTTGTTCGTTTCTGGCCTTCCTGGCACGCGGCGCGGGTTTTCCCTGTTCATTTACTTGCCGGCCGTTTAGTAGACTTTTCGCAGGAGTCTACCCATGCGCACTGACCGACGCCATTTCCTCTTTTTGCCCTGGAGTGCAGGCCTGGCCTGTGCCCAGGCGCGGGCGCAAGGCGTGGTGGGCGTCGAGGGACTGGTGGGGTCCAGGCCCGTCCAGATCGTCGTACCCTATGCCGCCGGAGGTTTGACGGACAACCTGGCACGCCCGATTGCGTCGGCCCTCTCGGCGCGGTGGTCCCGGCCGGTGGTGGTCGACAACCGCAACGGCGGGGGCGGCACCATCGGTACGGCGGTGGTGGCGCGCGCGCCGGGCGATGGCCATACGCTGCTGCTCACGGCATTCGGCTACATCGCCAATCCGCTGTTGATGAAACAGCTGCCTTACGATCCGCGCGCCCTGACTCCCCTCGCCATGGTGGGCGACACGCCCAGCGTCCTGTACGTGAGCACGCGCCTGCCCGTCACGTCGGTGGCCGAGTTGGTGGCGTACGGCAAAGCACACCCGGGCAAGCTGGTGTTCGCTTCGTCCGGCAACGGGTCCAGTCCGCACATCGCCGCAGAACTGCTGGCGTCTCTCACGGGCATGGACATCGTGCATGTGCCTTACCGCGGCAATGGGCCCGCGCTGAATGATCTGCTGGGCGGGCAAGTGCATGCCATGTTCGATTCGGTGGCGTCGTTGTCCCATGTGCGCAGCGGACGGCTGCGGGCGTTGGGCGTTGCGAGTACCGCCCCGCTGGCCCGGGCGCCCGATCTGTTGCCCATTGCCCAGTCCGGCGTGCCGGAGCTGGCCTATTTCACCGCAGGGGGCTGGTTCGGCTTTTTCCTGCCGGCATCCACTGCGCCGGCACTGCAGCGATGGCTGCATGCCGAGTTGCGCCAGGTTCTGGAGCAGCCCGCCGTGCGCGAGGCCGTGGAGCGTGCCGGTGTCGAGCCCCGCAACCTAGAGCTGGAGGCCTTTGCGGCTTACCTGCGCGCGGAGAGCGAGCGCTGGGCCCCCGTTTTCCGTGAACGCAACATCCAACTGGACTGATGCGTGCCGTGGCCTCCACCCCGCCTGCGCGCGCAGCCGCCACGCCGCGGCACTCCACCGGCACCCGCCCTGACGGCCGCACCGTGGTCCAGGGCTGTGGCTTCCTTCTTTCCTGCAACGAACCGGGGCTAGCGCCCCAGCACTTCCAAGCACCATGACGATCCCCCACCCTTCATCGCACACCCTCGACCCCTACGATGCCTTCCGCGAGGAACTGCGCCAGTTCGCCGAGTCCGAATGCCCGCCGGCCCTGAAGGAGGTCGTTCGCACCAACCAGAAGGTCACGCGCAACGAGTACCGCATCTGGCAGGAAAAGCTCTTCGCGCGCGGCTGGGGTGCGCCCAACTGGCCGGTGGAATACGGCGGCACAGGCTGGGACCTGCAGCAGCGCTACCTGTTCGAGGAGGTCACCGCGCAGGCCGACTGCCCGCCCCAGTACCACCATGGCCTGGGCCACATCGGCCCGGTGATCATGCATTTCGGAACGCCCGAGCAGAAGGCGCGCTTTTTGCCGCGCATCCTGGACGGCAGCGAGTGGTGGTGCCAGGGCTACTCCGAGCCCGGCGCGGGCTCGGACCTGGCGTCGCTCAAGACGGCGGCGGTGCGTGATGGCGACCACTACGTGATCAACGGGCAGAAGATCTGGACCTCGCACGCGCAGGAGGCCGACATGATGTACACGCTGGTGCGCACGTCGAACGAGGGGCGCAAGCAGGCCGGCATTTCGCTGCTGCTCGTGCCCATGGACACGCCGGGCATCGAGGTGCGGCCCATCCCCACGATCGACCATTGGCACCACGTCAACGAGGTGTTCCTCAACGACGTGCGCGTGCCCTGCGCCAACCTCCTGGGCGTGGAGGGCGAGGGTTGGAAGTGCGCCAAGTTCCTGCTTGACCGTGAGCGGCTTTCGCCCGCGACGGTGCCGCGCCTGGCCCGCCTGGCCGAGCAGGTCGGGGAGCTGCTGCGCGCGCGCGGCGCTGGCGGATCGGCGCCCAGCGCGAGCCAGCATGTGCTGCTCGAACGCCTGTACCTGGCCCAGGCCGGCGTGGCGGGCGCGCGCGAGATGCTTCTCAGCGCGATCCAGGAGGAGATGCAGGGCACGTTGGCAGCCTCGAAATCGTCGGCGCTCAAGCTCTACTGCTCGGACCTGTCCCAGCAGCTCATCGGCATTGCGCTGGACATCGCCGGCCCCGAGTACGCCGCACGCCTGGTCGATACCGTCGCGGCCACGGGCCAAGAGGTGGCAAGCGATGCGGACGACTCCCTGCGCCAGCTCATCCACACCTACTTGTTCTACCGCTCGCGCACGATCGCCGGGGGCACCAGCGAAGTGCAGAAGAACGTGATCGCCCGCGACCTTTTCGGAGCCTGACCCATGACATTCCACGCGACGCCGATGTTTCCCGGCGACCTCTATGACACCACCGCCCGCGTGGCCGCTGCGGCGCCCGTGACCGAGACCTTCGAATCACAGGAGCCCAGCGAGACCTGGAGCCAATTCCTGCAACTGGGCTGGCAGGGAGTGCTGATCGACGAGGCGCACGACGGCGCCGGCGCCTCGCTAGGCGATGTGGCCGCCATCGCCGAAGCCGCGGGCCGACATGCCCTGGCGCAGCCCCTGGCCGCACGGTGTGCCGTGGTGCCCCTGCTGCTGGCCGGCCTGCCGGGCGCCAGCGACGTGCTGCGGGCCATGGCCGCGGGCGAGGCCTCGGTCTGCCCTGTGCTGGACACGGGCCCGGTGCCCCTGGCTGCCGTGCGCGATGGCGATCGCCTCACACTCAACGGTCGCCTCCATGGCGCCGACCTGACCGAGCCCGCCACGCACTTCGTGTTCGTCGCCACGCAGGACGATGGCCTGCCACTGCTGGTGCTGGCACCGCGTGATGCCGTGCCGGGCCACGCCAGCACCTGGCTGGGCATTGACGGGCGCCAGACGGCCGACATCGCCCTGTCCGGCGTCACGCTGGCGGCGTCCAGCGTCCTGGCACAGGGCGAGGACGTGTACACCCGGGTGGAGCGCGCCAGCGCCGTCGGCGGCCTGCTGGCCTGCGCCCAGACCGTGGGCGCGATCGGCGCGATGATCGAGCAGACCATCGAGTACCTCACCACGCGCGTGCAGTTCGGTGTGGCGCTGGCCACGTTCCAGGCGCTGCGCCACCGCGTGGTGGAGATGTACGTGGCCTATGAGAACGTGCGCGGCATGGTACGCCGACAGGTGCTGGACCTGTGCGAAGGCCCGGCCGGCAGCGCGCCGCGCGACATCGCGCTGGTCAAGCTCTACCTGTCGGTCACGGGGCGCCAAGTGGCCGAGTCCGCGATCCAGTTGCACGGGGGCATCGGCATGTCACGCGAACTGCCCGCGGCGCGCCTGGCCATGCACGCACTGGCCTGCAGCCTGCAGTGGGGCGATCGCTTCGCGCACCTGGACCGCCTGGCGCGGCCCGCGCTGCACTGAGCCGCCCCGGCCACGCCACCCTCCCGACCCGACCCGACCAGACAGAGACCCCCGTACAGAAGGACGCTTCCCCATGCATTCGTTGCACCCGCTGTTCCACCCCACGTCGGTCGCCCTGGTGGGCGCCTCGTCGGACCCCGAACGCATCGGCGGCAGGCCGCTGCGTTTCATGCTCGAAGGGGGCTTCGAGGCGCCGCTGTACCCCGTCAACCGCAGCGGCGACACCATCCAGGGCCTGCCGGCCTACGCCAGCGTGCGCGACATCCCGCACCCCGTGGACCATGCCATCATCTGCGTGCCCGTGGCGGGCGTGGAGGCGGCGGTGCGCGACAGCATCGCCAAGGGCGTGAAGGCCATCCAGGTGCTCACAGCCGGGTTCGCCGAGGTGGACGCCGAGGGTCGCGCGCTGCAGGACCGCATCGTGGGCCTGTGCCGCGATGCCGGGGTGCGCATGGTCGGTCCCAACTCCCTGGGCCTGCTGAACGTGCCCACGCGCTTCTTCGCCACCTTCTCCACGGCGCTCAATGGCCTGAAGCCGCGCCCTGGCCCGATCGCGCTGGCCACCCAGAGCGGTGCCTTCGGTTCGGCCGCCTACGGCGCGGCATCGTTGCGCGGACTGGGCTTCAGCAAGATCGTGGCTACGGGCAACGAGGCGGACGTGGATGTCGCCGAGTGCATCGACTACCTCGTGGACGACCCCGATACGCGCGTCATCTGCGCGGCGCTCGAGTCCTGCCGCGATGGCGATCGCCTGCGCGCCGCTCTGCTCAAGGCCGCGCATGCCGGCAAGCCCGTGGTCATCATGAAAGTGGGGCGCACGGAGCTGGGTGCTGCCGCCGCATCCACGCACACCGGCTCGCTGGCCGGCGACGACGCGGTGTACGACACGGTGTTCGCGGAGTGCGGCGCCTGGCGCGCCGCTTCGATCGAGGAGATGCTCGACATCGCCTACCTGCACTCCACCGCGGGCCGGCTGCCGCAGAACACCGATGTCGGCGTGGTTACCGGCTCGGGCGGCATCGGCATCCTGATGGCCGACGATGCGGGCGAGCGCGGGCTGCAGCTGTCGCCGCTGCCGGCCGCCGCGCGGGCCGCGGCGCTGGAGCTGCTGCCGTTCGCCGTGGCCAGCAACCCGCTGGACATGACGGCGCAGGTGACCGCCGTGCCGCAGGGCGTGCCGCGCACCGTGGCACTGATGCTGGACCAGGCCGACTACGGCACCGTGTTCGCCTACCTGGCGCATGTGGGCCTCTCGCCACAGCGCTTCGCGGCCACGCAGGCCGAGCTGATCGCGCTCAAGCAGCGCCATCCGCACCGGCTGCTGGTGCTCGTCATGCTCTCGCGGCCCGAGGTGAATGCGGCGCTGGAACATCACGGCATCGCCGTGTTCGAAGACCCATCGCGCGCTGTGCAGGCCGTGGCGGCGCTGGCCCACGTGCACCAGCGCCGGAGCACCCTGCACCTGCCGCCCCCACCGACCGGGCCTTCCGCACCACTGGGGAACGTGTCCACCGAAGACGGCGCCAAACGTGCGCTGGCGGCCGCGGGCCTGCCCGTGCTGCCCGAGCGGATCTGCCGCAGCGCCACGGAGGCTGCCGAGGCGGCCTCCGCCATGGGCTACCCCGTGGTGGCCAAGATCGTCTCGCCCGACATCGTGCACAAGACCGAAGTGGGGGGCGTGCTGCTGAACCTGCCCGACGCGCAGGCCGTGGCCGAAGGCTTTGCCACACTGATGCAGCGCGCGCAATCGGCCCGGCCCGATGCCCGGCTCGATGGCGTGTTGGTGGCGCCCATGCTGAAGGGCGGGGTGGAACTGATCGCCGGCATCCACCGGGACCCGACCTTCGGACCCATGGTGATGTTCGGCTCGGGCGGCACGGCCGTGGAGCTTTTCAAGGACGTGGCTTTCGCGTCGGCACCGCTCACGCCGCAGCGGGCCCGGGCGCTGATGGAGCGCGTGCGCTCCACACAGTTGCTGCGCGGCTGGCGCGGCGGTCCGCAGTATGACGAACAGGCCCTGGCTGATGCGCTGTGCAGGCTGTCGGAGTTCGCCTTCTCGCATGCCGACCAGATCGAGAGCATCGACATCAACCCGCTGGTGGTGCGCGTGCAGGGCGCCGCCTGCCTGGATGCCGTGATCGCCGTGCGCGCTCCCGCGCGAGGGGACTCCCATGGCACCCATTGAAGCGCGCCTGACGGCGCTGGAGGCCGGGTGGCAAGCCCTGGCCGACAAGGATGCCATCCGCGAATGCCTGTACCGCTACAGCCGAGGCATCGACCGCTGCGATGCAGAGGCCCTGCGCAGCGCCTACTGGCCCGACGCTACCGACCGGCACGGCCCCTACCAGGGCAGTGCGGAGGGATTCATCGACTGGGCCCTGGACAAGCTGCCGGGGAGCGGCCGAATGGTGCACCTGCTGGGCAATATCGCGATCGAACTGCGGGGCGAGCAGGCCGCGGTGGAGAGCTACTTCCAGGCCTTCCAGACGGGTACCAGCGCCCAGGGGGAGGCCGCCGAGACCTTTCTGTGCGGCCGCTACATCGACCGCTTCGAGCGCCGCTCGGGCCAATGGCGCGTGGCGGCCCGCACCGTGGTCTACGACTGGATCCACGAAGCGCCCGCCGCCCCGGGCACTGACGCGCAGCGCTTCGGCGTGCGCATGCCTGTGGGCGCACACAAGCCGGCGGACGCGTGGTATGCACTGCTGTCTGGATTACCCGATGGATAATTTCGACGCCTGATTTTCGTTGGGCTTCAGTAATGGCCTGGATGAATAATCCGGGCCATTGGTGCTGGATTTTTTGATTTTCGGATGGGTCTTCTTTGATGGTCGGTGAATACCCGTAATCGTTCGGTGCATACCCTGCAATTGCTATGTAGGTCATTGAAATCAATGGGATTTTTTCTTACCATTTTTTAACCGGTCGACAGGTAATTGATGATTTTGCTGTGGGTGGCCGGTCATGTGCCAACCCTGGCGGGTGGCGATTCATATTGCTGCGTGAGGAGACATTCGATGTCGGAAATATTCAACAAAACAGCCGGCCGCATTCGCCGGGGCATCCAGGGCACGCCATCACGCGTGCTAGTAGGCGCCATGGCCGCCTGGGCCTGTGGTCAAGCGCCGGCGTGGGCGCAACAGGCGCAGAAAGAAGAACTGCGCCAGATCACCACGCCCGCGGGCGGCATGGCCGCCGCCGCATCCAGCGTGACCCTTTATGGACTGATCGACACCAGCATCGCCTATGCCTCCGGCGCGGGCGGGCGCATCACCAAGCTGGACAGCGGGCACATGAATGGATCGCGGTTAGGTTTCCGGGGCTCCGAAGACCTGGGTGGCGGGCTGCGTGCCAATTTCTGGCTGGAGGCGGGCATCAACTCCGACACGGGTGGCTCGGGGCAGAACCAGGGCGCAGGTGCCAAGTTCTTCGGCCGGGGTTCCCTGGTCAGCCTCACGGGCGACTTCGGCGAGGTGCGGCTGGGCCGCACGGTGACCACGATCAGCTCCGAGGCGCAGGCCGTGGGCGATGCCTTCGGTTTGGGGGGCGCCGGCAACCTGCAGGGCATTCAGCCGGCCACGGGCCGCGCGAACAACACGGTCTGGTACCAGTCGCCCTCGCTGTCCGGATTCATCGGCAAGTTCTCGTACTCCTTCGGCGAGCGCACCAGTGCCACGGGAGGCACCCAGGCCGCCAACCAGGCCGCTGTCGCGTTGTTCTATTCCGGCCAGGCGCTCAGCGGCGCGGTGGCGTACACCACCTTGCGCCATCCCACGGACCTGAGCACGGTGCGCTGGCTCAACTCCAGCCTGGCCTACAACTTCGGCGGCTTCAAGCTGTTCGGCTCGTTCGCGACGTTCAAGAACCCCGGCGCCGACCTCAGCCCGGCCGTGCATGCCGCACTCGATGGCAATGTGCAGTTGGCGGGCATTCCGACCGTGGGCTACTACGCCGGGCAGGACGACCGCAGCGCCTCTCTGGGCGTGGCGGTACCGTTCGGGGCCAGCACGGTGCTCGCGCAGGTCGTCAAGGTGGATGACCGCGGCCCGCTGAACCGCGATGCCACGCAGTTCGGCGTGGCCTATCTGTATGCCCTGTCCAAGCGCACCACGCTGTATGCGGACTATGGCAAGGTGAAGAACCGCAACGGTGCAGGCTACGCGCTGACCGGCGCGACGTCGCAGGCCGGTCTCGGCGACGGCGGCAACAGCGATGCCGTGCACGTGGGCGTGCGCCACGCCTTCTGAAACCCGCGGTCGCGGGCAGGCCCACCTGGTGGGGACGGGGCCTGACCTCATGGCGCGCGGAGCAGCAGGAGTCCAAGGGCACCGGCCGCGTTGCAGCGCGGGTCGGCTGCCGGGTACCAAGCTCTGGAAGGCCCGGTGCGCAGGCTCGATGGGCCTGCGCACCGGGCCCGCAGGCGTTTCAGCCGGCGGCGGGGCGGGCCCAGCCGCCCATGGGCAGCGAACCCATGAGCGTGTGCGCCAGGCCGCCGTCCACCAGCAATTCGGCGCCATGCACGTAGGCCGCGTCGGGGCCCAGCAGGAAGGCGGCTACGCTTGCCATGTCATCGGCTTCGGCCAGTCGCCGCAGGGGCACGCGTGCCTCGCGCAGCGTGCGGGCCTCGGGATCGGCATAGGCCGCCGCCGTGCCCGGCGTGAGCGTCAGCCCGGGCGAGAGCGCGTTCACGCGGATGCCCTCAGGGCCCCACTCGGCGGCCATCTGGCGCATCAGCATGAGCGCGGCGGCCTTGCTGGCGCTGTAGGCGCCCAGCGGCGGCGTGGCATGGCTGCCCGAGATCGAGGTGATGAACAGCACGGTGCCGCGCGCGGCTTTCAGCGCCGGGTAGGCGGTCTGGGCCAACAGCAGCGGCGCGCGCGTGTTGACGGCGAAGACGCGGTCCCAGGTGGCGGGGTCGCCCGGTGCCGCGAAACCCGCGTTGCTGACCACGGCGTCCAGGCCTCCGAAGGCGCTCACGGCCTGCGCGCACAGGCGGGCCGGAAAGGCCGCGTCGGCCAAGTCGCCGCCCAGCACGAGCGCGGTGCCGCCCAGTTGCCGGATCTCGGCCGCCAGGGGCTCCAACTCGGCCAGATGTTGGTCTGCCAGCGCGATGCGGGCGCCGCCGTGGGGCGCCGCGTCCCGCGCCAGACGCAGTGCGATGGCGCGGCCGATGCCCCGCGCGGCGCCGGTGATGATGCAGCGGTTCATGCGGCCTCCGCTGGCGTGGTAACGCCGGGCTGGCCGATGGAAGGGAAAGGAAGGTGTGCCATGGGGTTCAAGGGTTGGAATGAAGGCTTGCGGGAAGGAAAGCGGTCCGCCGCGCGGGCCCGTGCCTGTGTCGCGCGCAGGGCTGCCGGCGGTGGCGGGGGCCCGCACAATGGGCCGGCCATGCCATGCACCCGCCGCGTTGTCTCTGGAGCTTTCCCATGCTCGCCAGTACGGTGAAGTCCGCCACGCGGGTGCTGCAGGTGCTGGAATACTTCGCACAGGTGCGCACGCCCCTGCCGCTCAAGCACATCAGCGAGGCGCTGGGCTACCCCCAGTCGAGCACCACGGTGCTGCTCAAGAACCTCATCGCCATGGGCTACCTGCGCTATGACCGCACCGAGCGCCTGTACTTCCCCACGCCGCGCGTCACGTCGCTGGGCGACTGGATCTCGCAGGCGCTGTTCGGGCAGGGCCGCATCTTCGAACTGATGCACGACCTGCACGGCGCCACGGGCGAGACGGTGTCCATCGCCATGCTCAACGACATCTACGTGCAGTACATCCGCGTCATCCAGTCCACGCATGCCATCCGCTTTCACACCGACGAGGGCAGCCTGCGCCCGCTGACCCGTTCGGCCGTGGGCTGGCTGCTGCTCACCGACCGCACCGATGCAGAGGTGGAAAAGCTCGTGCACCGCGCCAACATTGCCGTGCAAGGGCGGGGAGACCAGGTGCCGCTGGAGACCATCGCCCCCGAGGTGGCCGGCGCCCGGCTGCGCAAGGCGCTTTACCTGGAGAACCTGCCGCTGCTGGGCGGCGCCACCATCGGCGTGGTGCTGCCCTGGCGCGTGCAGGGCCGCCTCGTGGTGCTGGGCATGGGGGGCACCATCGAGCGCATGCGGCCCCACCGGGCGCGCTACACCGCGCTCATGCGGCGGCTGGCCCTGCAGCTGGAGCAACCGCAGCCCGAGCCGGGCCCCGCATAGCGCACGCATCGGGCAGGACGGCGCGGGCGGTCAGCCCGCCACCGCTGCTTCGGCCGGGGCTTCCTGGCCCGTATACGGCGCCGGCCGCGCCAGGGTTGGGCGCTGGAAGGCGAAGTTGCGGTAGCCGTCCTGCGCAGCGGCTGCGCAGTGCTCGCGATACTTGGCGAAGCCTCCGGTGAACAGCGTGAGGCCCTGCGGCTTGTCTTTCACGTTGGCGCCCACGTACCAGGTCTTGGCCTTGAGCAGCAGCGAGCGCTGCGACAGCGTGTAGACCAGGTCCATCCAGCCCTGCTCGGCCTGGGCGGTGGGCTCGATGGTGGCCAGGCCCTGGCGCTGCATGTGCTGCATGGCGGCGGCGATCCAGTCCACGTCGTTCTCGCTGATGCGGATGATGTTGGCCAGCGCGGCGGGGCCGTTGGGGCCGGTGGTCATGAAGAGGTTGGGGAAGCCCTCCATCATCAGGCCCAGGTAGGAGCGTGCGCCGTCCTGCCACTTGCCGTTGACGGTGCGGCCGTCGCGCCCGACCACGTCGAAGGCCAGCAGCGCGCCCGTCAGGCCGTCGTAGCCGGTGGCCAGGATGAGCATGTCCAGCTCGACCTCGCCGGACTGCGTGCGAACGCCCTTCTCGGTGATCTCCACGATCGGGTCGTTCAGCAGGTCCACCAGGTGCACGTTGGGGCGGTTGTAGGTCTCGTAGTAGCTGGAGTCGAGGCAGGGGCGGCGGGCGAAGATGGGGTAACCGCGCGGCTTGAGCTGCTCGGCCGTCACCGGGTCCTTCACGACCTCGCCGATCTTGCCGCGCACGAATTGCGCCACATGCTCGTTGGCTTCGGCGTTGGTCATCAGGTCGCAGAAGGTGCCGAGCATGGCCAGGCCGCCGCTCTTCCAGGCATCTTCCAGCAGTTGCTGGCGCTGGCGGGGCGTCACGCTGAAGAACGCGCGGGTGGATTGCGGGCGCACGCCGCCCACGGCACTGTTGCGCGCGGACTCGCGGATGCCGGCGTAGTGGCGCCTGACCTCGGCTATGTACTCGGGCGTGAGGTCTTCGTTGCGCATGGGCATGGTGAAACTGGGCGTGCGCTGGAAGACGAACAGCTCGCCCGCCTCCTTGCCCACCTCCTGCACGATCTGGATGCCGGTGGATCCGGTGCCGATCACGCCCACGCGCAGGCCTTCGAAGCGCACGGGCTCGTGCGGCCACCTGGCCGCGCGCAGCAGGCGGCCCTTGAAGCGCTCCAGGCCTGGGATCTCGGGGTCCTTGGGAATGGACAGCGGGCCGGTGGCCATGATGCAGTGGGTGGCTTCGTAGACGGCGCCGCGGTCGGTCTTCACCGTCCACAGCTGGCGTTCTTCGTTCCACACGGCGCTGGTCACGCGCGTGTTGAACTGGATGTGCCGGCGCAGGTCGAGCCGGTCGGCCACGAAGTTGATGTAGCGCAGCAGCTCGGGCTGGGCGGCAAACTGCTCCGACCAGGTCCACTCCTGCTCGATCTCGGGCGAGAAGGAGAAGCTGTAGTCGATGCTGGGCAGGTCCACGCGCGCGCCGGGGTAGCGGTTCCAGTACCACACGCCGCCCACGTCGCTGCCAGCCTCGAAGCCCTGGATCTTCAGGCCCATTTCCCGGAACTTGTACACGGCGTACATGCCGCCGAAGCCCGCGCCGACGATGGCCACGTCGATGCGCTGGGACTGGGTGGGAGCGTTGGCGTTCCCGTGCAGGGTTTGCGTTGTCATGTTGTCTCCTCTGGGGCGCGGCATGGTCCGTGCCGCGGATGGTTTCAGATGGGGTCAGGTCGCCACCGGCGCTGCGCTGGCGCGTGCGGCGTGCGGTCTGTCCTGCGGGAAATGATGCGTTCGCGCCGTGCGCGCATCAAGCAAATGCACGGGTGGGGCCTGCAACATCACATCCATGATTTCCGGGTGCCCGCGCGCCCCGTGCACGCCTGCCTCAGACGGCCAGCGTGCCGCCGTCCACCGGCAGCGTCACGCCGTTGACGAAGCTCGCCATGTCCGAGGCCAGGAACACCGCCGGCCCCGCCAGCTCGTGCGGCTGGCCCAGGCGGCCGGCGGGGATGCGCTGCATGAAGCGCGCGAGCCGCTCGGGGTTGGCGCGCGTGGCCTCGGTCATCGGTGTGTCGATCACGCCCGGCGCCAGCGCGTTGACGCGGATGCCATCGGGCGCGAGGTCGAGCGCCAGGGTCTGCGTGAACATCTTCACCGCCGCCTTCGAGGGCGAGTAGCCCAGCGCACCGCCCTGCGCGATGAATGCCGCGCCCGAGGCCACATTGATGATGCTGCCGCGCGTGCGCCGCAGCGCGGGCAGCCAGGCGTGCACCGTGTGGAACACCCCGAAGAGGTTCACGTCCATCGTGCGGCGCAGGTTCTCGGCGGCGCGCGGGCTGTCGATGCCTTCGCGGATGATCACCCCCGCGTTGTTGACGAGCGTGTCCACATCGCCGACCGACTGCGCCACCTGCGTGGCGAGGTCATGGCAGGCCTGGGCGCTGGACACGTCGAGCGCCCAGGCCCAGCCCTCGGTGCCGGCGGCGCGCACATCGCGCAACGTGTCCGCGCAGCGCTCGGCCTGCAGGTCGGTCACGATGACGCGCGCGCCGGCCTGGGCGAAGGCCACGGCCACCGCGCGGCCGATGCCGCTGGCCGCACCCGTGACAAGGGCCAGGCGGCCGGCCAGCAGCCCGGGCGTGGCGGGCCAGTTGAGGGGAAGTGCATGGGCTGGCATGGGGTCTTCCTACAGCGGTGCCGCGCCGCGCTGGCGGCGGCTGGCGAGATAGGCCTGGAACTGGCCGACGATGCCCTTGCGGAACAGCATGACCACGACGACGAACACCACGCCCTGCAGGATCAGCACCCACTCGGCGAACGAGGCGAGGTAGTTCTCCATGGTCACGATGACCATGGCGCCCACCACCGGGCCCAGCAGCGTCTGCATGCCGCCCACGATGCAGATGAGCAGGGCCTCGCCCGAGGTGGCCCAGTGCACGTCGGTCAGCGAGGCGAGCTGGAACACCAGCGCCTTGAGCGAGCCCGCGAAGCCCGCGATGGCGGCCGACAGCACGAAGGCCAGCAGCTTGTAGCGGTTGACGCGGTAGCCCAGGCTCTGGGCGCGCGGCTCGTTGTCGCGGATGGCGCGCAGCACCTGCCCGAAGGGCGAGTGCACCAGCCGGTGGATCAGCCAGAACGCGCCGCCGATGAGCACCGTGACGAAGTAGTACAGCACCAGCGTGTTCTCCAGCGAGAACAGACCCAGCACGGTGGGGCGTGGAATGTTCTGGATGCCGTCCTCGCCGCCCGTGAACGGCAGGCGCAGCGCCATGAAGTACACCAGCTGCGCGAAGGCCAGCGTGATCATCGAGAAGTAGATGCCCTGGCGGCGGATGGCCAGCAGCCCCGTCAGCAGGCCCAGCACAGCGGCCGCGGCCGCGCCCAGGGCGATGCCGCTCAGGCCCTCCCAACCCCAGACCTTGACCGCGTGCGCGGTGATGTAGCCGGCGGTGCCGTAGAACATGGCGTGGCCGAACGACAGCAGGCCGACGTAGCCGACCAGCAGGTTGACCGATGCCGCCAGCAGCGCGAAGCACATCAGCTTCATGAGGAACATGGGGTACACCACGAACGGCGCGGCGGCCAGGCAAGCCAGGGCGGCCAGCAGCAGCGCGTTGTGGGTGCGTCGACTCAGCAGGTCCATGGCGACTCCTAGTGGGCACGGCCGAAGAGGCCATGGGGACGGACGGCGAGCACGAGGATCATCACCACGAAGATGACCACCCCCGCGCCATCGGGATAGAAGACCTTGGTCAGGCCCTCGATGGCGCCGAGCGCGAAGCCGGTGACGATGGAGCCCAGGATGGAGCCCATGCCGCCGATCACCACCACCGCGAACACGACGATGATCAGGTTCGAGCCCATCAGCGGGCTTACCTGGTAGATCGGCGCGGCCATCACGCCGCTCAGGCCCGCCAGGCCCACGCCCAGCCCGTAGGTGAGCATGAGCATGCGCGGCACGTTGATGCCGAAGGTGCGCACCAGCGGGGCGTTCTCGTTGGCCGCGCGCAGGTACGCGCCCAGCTTGGTCTTCTCGATGAAGAACCAGGTGCCCAGGCAGACCGCCAGCGCTGCGGCGATTACCCAAACGCGGTACAGCGGCAGGAAGGTCACGCCCACGTCGATGCCGCCCGTCAGCGGGTTGGGGTAGGGTTGGCCGCTCACGCCGAACTGCAGGCGGAAGGCGCCCTCCATGAGCAGCGCCACGCCGAAGGTCAGCAGCAGCGCGTACACATGGTCCAGCGCATACAGCCGGCGCAGCATCAGGCGCTCGAACACGACCCCGAAGCCCGCCACCACCAGCGGCGCGATGACGAGCGCCGGCCAGTAGCCGATACCCAGGTATTCGAGCAGCCCCCACGCCACGAAAGCGCCCAGCATGTACTGCGCGCCGTGGGCGAAATTGACCACGTGCAGCAGCCCGAAGATGATCGACAGCCCCAGGCTCATCAGGGCATAGAAGGCGCCGTTGATGAGCCCGACCAGAAGCTGCCCGATCAGTGCAGCCCAGGGGATTCCGAATAGCCCGTCCATCGTGTTGTCCGTCCTGCGTTGGGTGAAGAAGGGCTCACAGGCCCAGAAGCGACTCGATGTGTTCGCGCTGCGTGTCGAGCTCGTCGCCGCGGAAGTGGCCTGCCACCTCGCCTTCCTCGATCACGTAGAAGCGGTCGGCCAGCGCGCAGGCGAAGCGGAAGTTCTGCTCCACCAGCAGCACGGTGAAGCCACGCTCGCGCAGCATGCGGATGGTGGCGCCGATGCGCTCGACGATCACCGGCGCCAGGCCCTCGGTGGGTTCGTCCAGCAGCAGCAGCTTGGCGCCCGTTCGCAGGATGCGTGCGATGGCCAGCATCTGCTGCTCGCCGCCCGACAGCCGCGTGCCCGGGCTGTGCCGGCGCTGCTGCAGGTTGGGGAACAGCGTGTAGATCTCGGCCACGCTCAGGCCGCCGGGCAGCAGCACCGGCGGCAGCAGCAGGTTCTCTTCGGTCGAGAGGCTGGCGAAGATGCCGCGCTCTTCGGGGCAGTAGGCCGCGCCCAGGCGCGCGATGGCCTCGGGCGGCAGGCCCTCGGTGGGTTGGCCGCGCAGCGTGATCCGGCCCTCGCGCCGGCCCAGCAGCCCCATGACGGCGCGCAGCGTGGTGGTCTTGCCGGCACCGTTGCGCCCCAGCAGGCACACCACCTCGCCTTCGTTCACGTCCAGGTCGATGCCTTGCAGCGCCAGGGTTTCGCCGTACCAGCCGCGCAGGCCGCGCACCTGCAGCAGGGGCCGCGTGTCGGGGGTCTCAGGCATGGGCACCTCCTACGTAGGCTTCGATGACGCGCGGGTCGCGCGAGACCTCGTCATAGCTGTCCTCGGCCAGCACCTGGCCGGCCTGCAGCACGGTCACGCGGTCGCACAGCTCGGCGATGACCTTCATGTTGTGCTCGACCATGAGCACCGTGCGCCCGCGCGCGGCTTCGCGGATCAGCGCCACCACCGGGCCGATGTCCTCGTGGCCCAGGCCCGCCATGGGCTCGTCCAGCAGGATCATCTCGGGCTCCATGGCGATGGTGGTGGCCAGCTCCAGCGCGCGCTTGCGCCCATAGGGCAGCTCGCCGGCGGGCGTGTCGCGCCAGCGCGTGAGGCCCACGCGTTCCAGCAGCTCCAGCGCCCGCGCGTCCAGCGTGCGCAGGACCTTCACATTGCGCCAGAAGGCGAAGGTGCCGCCGTGGCGCTTCTGCAGCGCCACGCGCACGTTCTCCAGCACCGTCATCTGTCCGAAGACGGCCGAGATCTGGAACGATCGCACCAGGCCCGCCATGGCCACGGAGGCGGGGTCGCTGCGCGAGATGTCGCGGCCGTTGAAGACCACGGTGCCCGAGGAGGGCCGCAGGAAGGTGGTGAGCAGGTTGAAGCAGGTCGTCTTGCCTGCGCCGTTGGGCCCGATGAGGGCGTGGACCGAGTGCCGGCGCACCCGCAGGTCCACGTCCTTGACGGCGTAGAAGCCGCGGAACTGCCGGCTGAGCTGGCGGGCTTCGAGGATGAAGGGGGCGTCCATGGCGGGGCGGCCGTTGGGCGGCTCAGAGGAAGGCATGGGTGACGCCGCCGTCCACGAGCAGCGACTCGCCGGTCACGAAGCTGGCGTCGTCCGAGGCCAGGAAGCATGCGGCCTTGGCGATGTCCTCCACCTCGCCCAGGCGCTTCATCGGCGTCTTGGCGATGCGCAGCTTGGCCTTTTCGGCATCGACGTTGATCTTCACGCCCTCGGTGAGCACCGAGCCCGGGCAGATGGCGTTGACGCGGATGCCGCGCGGCCCCAGGTCCACGGCGGCCGAGCGGGTCAGCCCCAGCACGCCGGCCTTCACACCGCAGTACAGCATTCCCTCGGGCAGGCCCAGAAAGGCGGCCGACGAGGCGATGTTGACGATGCTGCCGCCGGCCTCCATGGCTTCGGCACCCACCTGGATGCCCCAGACCACCGAGTTGAAGCCCGTGCCCACCATGCGATCGAGCATCTCGGGCGTGATGGCGTCGATGGGGCCGTAGCGCACCCAGATGGCGTTGTTCACGAGCACGTCCAGGCGGCCGAAGCGCTCCTTGAGCGCACCCACGGCGTCGCTGAAGCTCGCGCGGCGCGCCACGTCGCCGCCGAAGGCCATGGCCTGAAGCCCCTGCGCCTGCAACTGCTCGGCGGCTTCGTGCGCCATGTCCTCGGCGCGGTCCAGGATGCCGACGGCGGCGCCTTCGGCCGCCATGGCGTCGGCGATGGCACGGCCGATGCCGCGCGCACCTCCGGTGATGAGGGCAACCTTGCCTTCGAAACGTCGGGTGGTCATTGGGGGGTCCTTGTCGAATGGTGAGAGGGGAGGTCGGCGAAGCGGGCTTCCTCCAGCCCGCGCACGCCCGTGCCGTGGATGGCGAACACGGCGCCCGCGTCCGGGTGATCGCTGCGCAGCAGGTTGCCGCTGTCGCGGATGGAGGTGAGGTAGATCACGTCCAGCCCGGGGCCGCCGAAGCAGGGGCAGGTCACGAAGGTCACGGGCAGCTGGATGCGGCGCTCCAGCCGCCCGTCGGGCGTGAAGCGTGCGAGCTGGCCGTTCTGCACCAGCGCCACCCACAGGCAGCCCTCGGCGTCCACGGTAGCGCCGTCGGGCACGGAGCCCAGCACGCGCGCGTCCACCAGCACTTCGGCCGGGCCGATGTCGCCCGTGGCAGGGTCGTAGGCGTAGCGGCGCACCTGATGCGTGGGGCTGTCGGCAAAGTACAGCCAGCGCCCGTCGGGGCTGAAGCAGGTGCCGTTGGCCACGTGGATGCCGGTGTCCAGCGTGCGCACGCTGTGCGCGCCGAGTTGGTAGAGCGCGCCCTCGGGCGCCATGCGGCCCAGCGTCATCGATCCCACCACGAAGCGCCCGTTGCGGTCGGTGCGGCCGTCGTTCAGGCGCATCCGGTCGGCGCCGTGCGCCACCCGAACGCCCAGGGGCGAGA
This sequence comes from Acidovorax sp. GBBC 1281, assembly GCF_028473645.1. Taxonomy (NCBI): domain Bacteria; kingdom Pseudomonadati; phylum Pseudomonadota; class Betaproteobacteria; order Burkholderiales; family Comamonadaceae; genus Acidovorax; species Acidovorax sp. GBBC 1281. The sequence goes on along the minus strand of NZ_CP097269.1, from coordinate 5,437,134 downwards.
GGGTGCCCGTGTCCGGGTCCAGGTACTGGAAGTCGTCCTCCAGCGCCAGCAGCAGGCGGCCGCTGTAGCACAGCGCGATCGCGCCGATGTGCTGGGGCAGTTGCCACTGCGCGCCGGCCCCGGTGGCCGGTGTGTGGCGCCGCACGATGCCGGCGCGCCCGTCGATCCAGTAGAGCGACTGCGTGCGCGCGTCCCACAGCGGGCATTCGCCCAGCAGGTCCCGCTGCGGGGCCAGGATGTCGATCCGGAGGTCCATGGTGGGGCTCGGGCTGCGTATCGGCCGGGCGCGGGCCTACTTGGCGGCGGCCTTGATGTAGTCGCAGCTGCTCTCGGACAGCGGGCGCCAGGTCTGCTCGGGCGGGATCTCGCCGCGCACCGTGTAGAAGTCGTTGGGGCCCTTGGACTCGGAGGGCTTCTTGACCTGTATGGCGTACACCGTGCGCAGCGCCTGGCCGTCCTCGCGAATCTTTACGTCCTTGGAGAAGAAGTCGTTGATGGGCAGCTCGCGCATCTTGGCCGCGACCTTGGCGCCGTCGTCGGTGCCCGCAGCCTTCACGGCCTGCAGGTAGTGCCAGGCGGCGCTGTAGGCGCCCGCGTGGATGTAGGTGGGCACCACGCCCTTGTTGCGCGCCATGAAGCGCTTGGCCCAGGCGCGAGAGGCCTCATCGCGGTCCCAGTAGAACGGCAGCGTCAGCTGCAGGCCCTGGGCCACGTCCAGTCCCATGGCCGAGACGCTGTTGATCGTCATGCCGAACACCGTCACCACCTGGCCGCCGCGCGTGATCTTGTATTCCGCGGCCTGCTTGAGCGCGTTCGACAGATCGAGTCCCGCGTTCAGGATCACGATGGCCTGCGCGCCGCTGGACTGCGCCTGCAGCAGGTACGACGAGAAGTCGGTGGCGCCCAGCGGGTGCTTGACAGAGCCCACCACCTTGCCGCCGGCGGCCTGGATGAAGCGCGTCGCATCGTCCTGGTAGGCCTGGCCGAAGGCGTAATCCACGGTGATGAAATAGAAGCTCTTGATGCCCTGCTTCATCAGGCTCTGCACGCCGGCCTTGGGCAGCGCATAGGTGTCGGTGAGGAACTGGAAGTTCATCGGCGAGCAGGACTTGTTAGTCAGCTCCGCGCTCACCGTGCCCGCGATCAGGTAGGGCTTCTTGCGTTCCTTGAGCAGGCTGGAGATGCCCAGCGCGATCGACGAGGCCGAGCCGCCGACGATGGTGTCCACCTTCTCGGTGTCGAGCCACTTGCGCGCGATGTTCAAGCCCACGTCGGGCTTGTTCTGGTCGTCGGCCACGACCACCTCGACGGGCTTGCCGAGCACGGCGCCGCCGAAGTCCTCCGCGGCCATGCGCACGGCCAGCGTGGAGCCGGGGCCGCCGTTGCCCGAGTAGGGGCCGGTCTGGTCGGCCATGACACCGATGCGCACCACATCGTCGCTGATCTGGGCATGGGCCGCTGCGCCGCAGGCGAGGGCCAGGGCGGCAAGGGCAAGGCGGGAGCTGGGCAATGGCATGGGTGTGTCTCCTTGGTGTGTGCGTGTCTTCGGTCGGGACGGATGCATCCAGGGCCCCGCCGTCCGCGGGGTGTGCGATGCCAGCGGCCGGCAGGGGCCGCGGGGCGTGGAGTCAGGCCGCGTCGGTGGGCAGGCGGTGGTCGCGGAACAATTCGCGCAGCCGCGTCTTTTGCAGCTTGCCGGTGGCGGTGTGGGGCAGCGCGTCGATGAACACCACGTCGTCGGGCATCCACCAGCGTGCGATGCGGTCCTTCATGAAGTCGAGGATCTCCGCGCCGCTCACCGACTCGCCCGCCTTGGGCACCACGATGAGCAGGGGGCGCTCCTGCCACTTGCTGTGGTAGGCGCCGATCACCGCGGCCTCCTGGACCTTGGGGTGGCCCACGGCCAGGTTCTCCAGGTCGATGGAGGAAATCCATTCGCCGCCGGACTTGATCACGTCCTTGGAGCGGTCGGTGATCTGCACGTAGCCCTCGGCGTCGATCAGCGCCACGTCGCCCGTGGCGAACCAGCCGTCCGCATCCAGGGCCGCGCCCGGCTCCTGGCCGTAGTAGGCCGACACCACCCAGGGCCCGCGCACCTTGAGGTCGCCGGGGGTGCGGTCGTCCTGCGCGCGCTGGCGCCCCTCGGCGTCGAACACCGCGATCTCCACGCCGAAGATGGCGCGGCCCTGGCGGGCCTGCACGGCGTGGCGCCCTTCGGCGGGCAGGTCGGCATGCCGGGGCAGCAGGTTGCCGATGGTGGCCAGCGGGCTGGTCTCCGTCATGCCCCAGGCCTGGATCACGAACGCACCGAAGAGCCGGTCGAACTTCTCGATGATGGCGCGCGGCGCGGCCGATCCGCCCACCACCACGCGTTGCAGCCGCAGCGCCGCGCGCTCGGCGGCGGGCAACGCCTCGGCATGCTGGAAGAAGCCCAGCCACACCGTGGGCACGCCCAGCGAAAGCGTGCACTGCTCGTCGCGCAGCAGCGCGAAGAGGCGCTCGCCCGAGAGGTTGGGGCCGGGCAGCACGAGCTTGGCGCCGCTCATGGCGCTCGCATACGGAATGCCCCAGGCGTTCACGTGGAACATGGGCACGGCCAGCAGCACGCTGTCGCGCGCGCCCAGCCCCAGGCCGTCCGTGGCGCAGGCGGTCCACGAATGCAGCACCGTCGAGCGGTGGCTGTACAGCACGCCCTTGGGGTGGCCGGTGGTGCCCGAGGTGTAGCAGAGCGACGAGGCGGTGTTCTCGTCCAGCGCGGGCCAGGCGAAAGCGGCGTCGCCCGCGTCCACCAGGTCTTCGTAGCACAGCAGCGGCGCGGGCAGGTTCACCGCCGGCAACTGGTCGCGCCGGCACAGGGCCACGTAGGCCCTGACGGAGGGCAGGTGCGGCGCGATCTGGGCCACGAGCGGCGCGAAGTCCGGGTCGAAGCACAGGTACTCGTCGGCCGCGTGGTTGACGATGTAGCTGATCTGCTCGGGGAACAGGCGCGGGTTCACGGTGTGCAGGATGGCGCCCATGCCCGAGACCGCGTAGTACAGCTCCAGGTGCCGGTGCGTGTTCCAGGCCAGCGTGCCGACCCGCGCGCCCTGCGGCAGACCGCGAGCGTGCAGGGCGCTGGCCAGGCGCCGCGCGCGGCGGCCCACTTCGCCCCAACTGGTGCGCAGGCTGGTGTGCGCGTCGACGTGGGAGACGATCTCCACGTCGCCGTGGTGGTGAGCCGCGTGCTCCAGCAACGTGGAGATGAGCAGTGCTCCGGATTGCATCAAACCCTGCATTTGTCTTCCTCTTTCTCTGCGGCGTCGCCCTGATTCCATGAGCGATCTATTTTTTACATGCCGGCCGGTAAGTGAATTGATGCTAGCAGAACGACTCCGGACCAACAACGCCCGCGCGCTGGGTGAAAACCCTTGCGTCGCGAGGCATTCGACGCAGGGTGGGGACACAGGGAATGTGCGGAGAAGGCCGGAAAGTGGCGCATCTCCGCAGTCGTCAAGGGCCTGGCGGCAGCCCCGTCCACTGAAAGTAGCCTGCGCGCCGCAGTTCGCACGCCGGGCAGGTGCCGCAGCCGTAACCCCAGGCGTGCAGCGTGTCGCGCACCCCGTGGTAGCAGGTGTGGGAGCGCTGCACGATCAGGTCCACCAGCGCATCGCCGCCCAGCTGGCGCGCCATCTCCCAGGTGGCGGCCTTGTCGATCCACATGAGCGGCGTCTCGAAGGTGAAGCGCTGCCCCATGCCGAGGGACACCGCCACCTGCAAGGCCTTGAGCGTGTCGTCCCGGCAGTCGGGGTAGCCCGAGAAATCGGTCTCGCACATGCCGCCCACCAGCGTGTGCAGCCCGCGCCGGTAGCCCACCGCGGCGGCGAGCTGGAAGAACAGCAGGTTGCGGCCGGGCACGAAGGTGTTGGGCAGCCCGGCCTCGGTCATCTGGATGGCAGTGTCGCGCGTGAGCGCGGTGTCGCTGATCTGGCCCAGCACCGCGAGATCGACCATGTGGTCCTCTCCCATGCGGCCGGCCCATTGCGGGAACTCGGTGCGCAGCGCGGCCAGCACGTCCTGCCGTGCCTGAAGCTCCACGTGGTGCCGCTGGCCGTAGTCGAAGCCGATGGTTTCCACCCGCTCGAAGTGGGTCAGAGCCCAGGCCAGGCAGGTGGTGGAGTCTTGTCCACCGGAAAAAAGGACCAGGGCGTGGCCGGCTCTCATGGTGTGTTCCTTTGAAGGACGTGGGCGTAAAAAAGCCCCGCGGCGCGGGGCTCTGCGAAGGGGGAGGGGCCGGCGCTCAGGCCATGTAGATGGCGATGAAGGCCAGCAGGAACATCAGCACGCCGCCCACCACGGGCAGCACGATGGGCATCAGCGGGACCACGGCTTCGACGCCATCGGGGGCATGGTGGTGTTCGCCAACGTGCGGGGTGGTGGTCGTGTCGTGGGCCATGGGTTCTCCTGGTGGCTGCCTCAAAAAGTGATGAAATTCTAGCGGCAGCCGCCGGGCGGCCGCCACAGGGTTTCGACGGGTGTCACACCAGCTTGCGGTCCGCAGGCGCCGGCGGCACCCACTGGTAGAGCCACGTTTCGGTGATGGGCTCCTTGCCCACGCGCAGGAACAGGCGGATGGTGATGGGTTCGGTGCTGTCGTCCTCGGGCCGGATGTCGAACATCGCGCGCCAGCCGTTCACGGCGTCCAGGGGGCGGGCCGACGTGATCTCGACCTTGCCGCGGCTCACCGTGATCACGGGCTCCACCTTGGCGTCCCGGCCGAGCGCCACGAGGTTCTCGCCCGCGAAGTCGACCGCGAAGCGCCACGAGAAATACTTGCGCGGCTGGCCCACCACGCCGCCCAGGCCCGTGCGCGTGGCCACGCAGCTGGCCAGCGCGGGCCGGGCCGGTGGGTGCGCGCCCCAGTACAGGCGGTAGCCCACCAGCAGCTCTTCGCCCGCCTTCGGCTTGCGCTCGGGGTTCCAGAACGCCACGATGTTGTCGAAGGTCTCGTCGATGGTGGGAATCTCCACCAACTGGATCGAGCCCGCGCCCCAGTCGGCCTTGGGCTCCACCCACAGCGAGGGCCGGCGCTCGTAGAACACGCCGTCGTCCTGGTAGTGGTCGAAGTTGCGGTCGCGCTGCAGCAAACCGAAACCGCGCGGGTTCTGGTCGGCAAAGGCGTTGAACTGCAGGTTCGGCGGATTGGTGAGTGGGCGCCACACCCATTCGCCGTTGCCGCGCCACATGGACAGGCCGTCGGAGTCGTGGATTTCCGGACGCCAGTCGTTGGCCATCCGGTGGTCGTTCTCGCCGTGCTGGAACATGCTGGTGCAGGGGGCGATGCCGATGCGCTCGATTTCCTTGCGCGGGTACAGCGCGGCGTCGATCTCCATCACCTGCGTGTCGCCCGGGGTGATCGCGAAGCGGTAGGCACCGGCCACGCTGGGGGAGTCGAGCAGGGCGAGCACCACCACGGTGTTGGAGCCCGGGGCCGGCCGCTCCAGGTAGAACGCGGTGAAGTCCGGAAACTCTTCCGGCCGCTGCATGCCGGTGTCGATGGCCAGGCCCCGCGCCGACAGGCCGTACTGCCACTCGCCGCCCACGGCGCGGAAGTAGCTGGCGCCCAGGAAGGCCGCCACGTCGCGCACGGGGTCGGTGTGGAAGTTCAGTCGAAAGCCCGCGAAGCCCAGGTCGGCGGGCAGGTCGCCGGCCTTGAGGCCGCTCTTGCCGTAGTCGAACATGGCCGGGTCATAGGCCAGCTCCTGCGCCTGGCCGTTGGCCAGTTCGTACATGTGCACGGGCTTCTTGAAGAACAGGCCCAGGTGGAAGAATTTGGCCTGGAAGCGCAGCTTCTCGTCGGCCCAAAGGGAGTGGTCGGGCCGGAACTGCATGGACTGGTACTGGTCCCAGTCGAGCGACGTGACCGAGGGGGGCAGGGTGCCCTGGTACGGCTCGTAAGCCTTGGCTGCGAGGGCGCGGGCCTGGCCCTTGAGGGCGGCGAAATCGAAGGGCTGCGGCTTGCCCAGGGGCTTGAGCGTGGCGAAGGCCTGGGTCCAGTTCAGGCCGAGGGTCCCGGCCGAGGCCAGGGCGGCGCCTCGGCCGAGGGTGCGCAGGAAATGGCGTCGTTTTGGTTGCTGCATGGGCCAGCAGTGTGCCGAAAACCGTGCGCTATCCCATGCAACGCCGTGTATTCGGCGGGGAATTTCGGCAAAAAAACGCGTTTCTCCTACAAAAAACCCGCGGCCCGGAGCGGACGCCTTTCTGGGCCTCAGATCAGGTCGGCCTCCATGTGGGCCGCGCGCAATTGCTCCAGCACCTGCTGCACGTGCGCCTTGCCGCGCGTCTGCAGCACGAGTTCGATCTCCACGTTCTGGGCGGCCAGCATGGTGAAGGCCCGCTGGTGGTGCACCTCCTCGATGTTGGCGCCGGCTTCGGCCACGGTGGCGGTGATGCGCGCCAGCACGCCCGGGATGTCGCGCGCGCTGACCTTGATGCGGGCCAGCCGCCCGGAGCGCACCATGCCGCGCTCGATGATGGCGGCCAGCAGCAGCGGGTCGATGTTGCCCCCGCACAGCACCAGGCCCACCTTCTTGCCCTGAAAGCGTTCCGGGTAGCGCACGAGCGCCGCCAGGCCCGCGGCGCCGGCGCCCTCGACCAGCGTCTTTTCGATTTCCAGCAGCATGAGCACGGCCTGCTCGATATCGCCCTCCTGCACCAGCACCAGGTCGTCCACCAGCCGCGCGATCACTTCGCGGGTGAGCGTGCCCGGCGTGCCCACGGCGATGCCCTCGGCGATGGTGGAGGTGCCCTGCGGATGCTGCGTGCCCTTGATGGCATTGACCATGGCCGGAAAGCGCGCGGTCTGCACGCCCACGATCTCGATGCCGGGGCGGATCGCCTTGGCGGCCGTCGCCACGCCGGAGATCAGTCCGCCGCCGCCCACCGCGATGACCAGGGTGTCCAGGTCCGGCACGGCCTGCAGCATCTCCAGGCCCAGCGTGCCCTGGCCGGCGGCCACGGCCTCGTCGTCGTAGGGGTGCACGAAGGTCAGGCCGCGCTCCTCGGCCAATGCATAGGCGTGGGCGCGGGCTTCCTCCAGCGTGTCGCCGTGCAGCACCACCTCGGCGCCGAAGCCGCGCGTGCGCTCCACCTTCACGCCTGGCGTGAAGCGCGGCATCACGATCACGGCGCGCAGGCCCAGGCGCTGCGCGTGGTAGGCCACGCCCTGGGCGTGGTTGCCGGCGCTCATCGCGATCACGCCGCGCTGCTGCTCTTCGGGCGACAGCTGGCTGAGCTTGTTGCAGGCGCCGCGCTCCTTGAAGGAAGCGGTGAACTGCAGGTTCTCGAACTTGAGGAACACCTGGGCGCCCACGATCTGCGAGAGCGTCTTGGATTCCACGCACGGCGTGTCGAGCACATGGCCGCGCAGGCGGGCGGCGGCATCCTGGATGGTTTGGAGCGTGAGCATGGCCGCCATTGTGGCGTGTGCCGGACCGTGCACCGGCCATGACAACGCCAACCCACCGGCGGCGCCGGCCGGCCGGTTCGCCTCCAGCGCACCCCCTTCGGAGGGTGGGCGACCCTGGGTTCGGGCCCGGGGCAGCATGTCGGCGTTCTTCACTCCGCGATGCGCCATGCCCCTGTCCGGCCCTTCCCGTGCGCTGTCCGTGCCGGCCGCGCTGCCACCGCAGAGGCCGGCCGATCACGCGACCGCGCCGGTCGCCCCGCCGGAGAGGCACACGCTCGGATCGCTGTTGGGAATGCCCCTGGGGGCCATGGCGGCGCGGGCCCCTTCGGCACCAGGGGCCGCCGCCGCCGCGCCGATGCCCGCGCCCCCCGTGCGCCGCACGCTGGGGGAGCTGCTGGGAATCCCGCCCGCGCCCGCCGCAGGCGGGGCCGCGCACGGCGCACCAGCCACGCCCGTGCCGGCCGCAGCGTCCGCCCCGGGCCCAGCGGCCGAGGCGCCTGCCGTGTCCTTGCCGGCATGGGTGGACTGGCTGCAAGCGCCTGCCGCCGCCCAGTATCTGCACGCCAAGGCTCTGGCCCCCGCGCAGCGCGCGCTTCTCGCGCAAACCCTGGAGGCGATCTGGCGAAAGCATCCCGACCTGCAGGCGCCCTCCCCGGAGATGAACCTGTGGATGTCGGTAATGAAGGCGCAACTGCGAGCCCGCCGCGAGATCCGCCACGATGCCGGGCGCCTGGCCCAGGCCGGCCAGCGGGTCCTGTCCCTGCTGCGGGCCTGCGCCCCGCTCGATGCCGGGGTGGCGGTCCGCGACGGAGAGGGCCGCATGCGGGGGCCGGAGTACCGCGCGGCGTTCAACCACCTCCTGCGGGTGATCGGTGACGAATCGCTCGCGCAGCCCCTGCGCGATGCGGCCGAACGTGCCTTGCAGGCCCATCGCGAGAACGGCGCCACGCTCACGCCGGACCATGCCGCACGGCTGTCCCGGGAGGGCATCGTGGTCCTGGCGGAGCAGGGTTACCGGGCGATCGGTGCCGGGGCCCTGCACAAAGCCACGCCACCCCACCTTCGATCCGAGTTGCGCGCACCCTTCTCGCTCTGGCTGGAAGCCCAGGAAGCCTTCGATGGCGAGGAAAACGCGCCCGCGTTCGCCCATTTGCTGGAGCGAAGGCTGCCATCCACCCCGGCGCTGCGGAAAGCCCACGGGCCGGGCGCCACCCTCCTGCAGGAAGGGGCGCAGGTGATCCAGGCCATCGCCCGCGACGGCCGGCTCCGGGCGCGGGTTCTGGCCATGGCCGAGAACGCGCTCGGATCGTGCGGCGACAACGTGGCCGAAGGCTTTTCCGCCATCGTGCTCGCGGTGCGCAACCACCAGATGGCCCAGGCGGTGCAAGAGGGCCGCATCGACGCGGCGGGGCTGGACGGCTGGGCGCGGCAGCAGTTCCGACTGGGAGCGCTGGAGGCGGCCGTGCACCACTTCATCCGGCAGGCGCTGGAAACGCCCGGTGTTCCCGAGGACATGGAACGGCAGTTGCGCAGGGAACCCCTGGAGACCATGCTGCACGCCAAGGTCAGCCTGAAGGCCCTGCTGTGGCTGCCGGACAGCGTGCCCTCCGAGATGACCTATGCCGCGCAAAGCGTGCTGACGCCCGGCGACCTGTCGGCCCTGGCCGCGGGGGTGATGGACGCCGAAAGCGACGACTGGCAGCTCACGGCCTACCTGCTGTCCAACGAAACCTGGCGCGTCGGCATGCGGCACCTGCATCGCGGGCCGTTCGCCGCACTCGATGCGGCTTTCGACGAAGACCCGTTCCATGACCGCGATCTGCCGCGCGATGGCGATGCCCACGTGCAGGAGCGCGTGGCCTACAACGTGGCCGCCGCCGAGTTCATGCAACGCCAGCGCGCTGCCGAGGACGCGTTGCTGCTGCAGCGTTGGGGTGGCGTGCCGGGGTGAGCGTGCTCTCTGGCGGTGATCGAAGCGACCACAGGCGGCCCTCGCCCACTGTGGCAGGCGCGTCCGAGCCTTTTTTAGCGAAAACCGCCGCATGCCGGGAGATTGCATGCCTGTATTGCTATTTAATTGATAGCAAAAAGAGGGCCGGAGCGACGTCCGCCGGACGCGCGAAGGCCGCGTGGCAACGCGTGGGGCGTAGCCGGCTGGATCACGCCGGAAACGCCCGTTCCAGAATCGCCCCGGTGTCCATCGCTCGGGTGTCGATGGCGCCCACGACGCGGCCTGCGCCGCCGTCCTCCAGCCGGGTGGCAATGAACGCATCCGCCACCGCCTGCGGCGCATGGCGGCGCAGCAGGCAGGCTTGCGCCACCAGCACCAAGCGCTGCGCGAGCTGGCGGCCCAGGGGCTCCAGCTGTTCGGGCGGGAGGGCCAGCAGGCCTTCAAGGGGCCGGAGCGCGTCGAGGATGCGCGGCTCGCCGGCCGCGGCGTCGGCGAAGTCCTGCAGCAGCGCCGACGCGGCCTCGGGCTCGCGCGCCAGGGCGCGCAGCACGTCCAGGCACATCACGTTGCCCGAGCCTTCCCAGATCGAGTTGACGGGCGATTCGAGAAAGAGGCGCGCCATCACGCCGTCCTGCACGTAGCCGTTGCCGCCGAAGACCTCCATGGCCTCGCCGGCCAGCCCCACGCCGCGCTTGCAGACCCAGAACTTGGCGGCGGGCGTCATCACGCGCTTCCAGGCGCGGTCGGCCGCGCTGGCGGTGCCGTCGTCGTCGCGCTCGAAAGCCTCGGCCAGGCGCATCAGCAGCGCCAGCGCGGCCTCGCTCTCCAGCGCCAAATCGGCCAGCACGGCGCGCATCAGCGGCTGCTCGGCCAGGGCCCGGCCGAAGGCGTGGCGCTGGCGGGCATAGGCGATGGCCTGCACGGTGGCCTGGCGCAGGATGGCGGCGCTGCCGGCCACGCAGCTCAGGCGCGTGGTGGTCGCCATCTCGATGATCGTGGAAATGCCGCGGCCTTCCTCGCCCATCAGCAGGCCCCAGGCGCCGTCGAATTCCACCTCGCCGCTGGCATTGCTGCGGTTGCCCACCTTGTCCTTCAGGCGCTGCACGTGCACCGCGTTGAGCGTGCCGTCGGGCCGCCAGCGCGGCACGTAGAAGCAGGCGAAGGGGCCGCCCTCGCCAGTGCGCGCCACCACCAGGTGCGCGTCGCTCTGCGGGGTGGAGAAGAACCACTTGTGGCCGTGCAGCCGGTATTCGCCGCCGCGCCCGCCCGCGCCGACGGGCGTGGCCACGGTGGTGTTGGCGCGCACGTCGGAGCCGCCCTGCTTTTCGGTCATGCCCATGCCCAGCCAGACGCTGGATTTTTCCTGCGCGGGCCGGTCGCGCGGGTCGTGGGTGCGGCTGTGGAGCTTGTCCTCCAGCTGCGCCCAAAGCGCGGGCTCCTTGCGCAGCAGCGGGATCGCGGCCTGCGTCATGGTGGCGGGGCACAGGGTGCCCTGCTCGACCTGGCCGTGCAGGTAAAAGCCCGCGGCCCAGGCGGCCCATCGGCCGGGCCGGTCGCTGTCGAAGAAGGGCATGGAGACCAGGCCCTGCGCGCGGTACATCGCCATGAGCGCGTCCCACGCGGGGTGGAACTCGACCCGGTCGATGCGCCGGCCCCGGTTGTCGAAGCGGTGCAGTTGCGGCGTGTGGCGGTTGGCCTGTTCGGCCAGGGCCCCTGTCGCGGCCGTGCCGAGCTGCCGTGCGTAGGCGCCCAGGGCGGGCAGGGCGCCTTGCGCACCCGCGCGGCGCAGCCCGTCCTGCAGCGCGGCATCGGTGGCGAGCAGGTCGTAGTCGGTGCGTTCGGAAAACTGGTTGAAAACTGCGTGGGTGGCCTGGGCCATGGGTTGTCTCCTGCGCGTGGGGGCGCACCGTGCGCCCAGGCCGCCATGGTGCCCCCAATGGCACGGGCCTGCACGCCCTGGCGTGGGGTCAGGAGGCGGGTGCGGCGGCCTCGCGCAGGGCGCGCAGCATGCTGGCCACGGCCGCCCGGTCGGTGGTGTTCTCGCGCCAGTACATCGATACCGAGCCGAAGCCCGACAGCCGCACCGGCAGCACGCGCAGCGCGCCCATGTGCGAAAACCGCAGCGCCGCGCGGTGCGAGGCCATGCCGATCATGTCGCTGTGGCCCAGCAGCGTGAGGTTGAGCGTGACGGAGTTGGATTCCACGCTGCCCTGCGGCAGCGCATGCCCAGCGGTTGCCAGCGCGCCCTCCAGCGCGTTGCGGATCGGCGTGCCGCGCGGCCAGACGAGCCAGCGGTAGGCCATGAGATCGCCCCATTCCAGCGCGCGCTCCTGCCGCAGCAGCGGGTGCTGCGGGCGCGCCACCAAGTGGATGGGCTCCATGTACAGCATCTCGGTGTGGATGTGCGTGTCGTGCAGTTCGGGCGCGGAGCGGCCCACCACCACGTCCAGTTCGCCATGGGCCAGCTGCTGCATGAGCACGTTCATGGTGCTTTCGGCCAGCCGGATCTGTGCGCGCGGCAGCCACTCCAGCAGGCGCAGCACCGCCATGGGCACCACGTCGGACGCCGACGCACCCGAGGTGCCCACCGCCACCAGCCCGCTGCCGCCGTCGCGCAGGGCCTGCATGTCGTCGCGGGCGCTGTCCAGGTGGGCCTCGATGCGCCGGGCATGGGCGATCAGCGCCTCGCCCTGGGGCGTGGGCTTGAGCCCGCGCGCATGGCGCTCGAACAGCACCATGCCCAGGTCCTCCTCCAGCTCCTTGAGCCACTTGGAGAGCGCGGGCTGCGCGGTGTGGAGCAACTGCGCCGACTGGCTCATGTTGCCGGTCTGCGCCAGGCTCAAAAGCATCTGCAGCTGTCGCAGGCGCAGGCGGTGGGTCCAGTCCATGGGGTCGTCGGTGGTGTTGAAGGTATATCCAAAAGATTATGGATAAGACCAATAAATGATTTTACGGACTATCGACGGGTTCGAATAATCCGCCCCATGGACCGGCTGGCAACGCGCATTCGAGCGCTTTGGCATGGCTGGCCGCAGACACAGGAGACAACCCATGGACACGCCCACCCTGGCATCGCCGCCTGCCGCCGCATCCGCCGACCGGCAGGCCTACTACGACCACATCGCCCGCCACGGCATGGCCCCGCTCTGGGAATCGCTGCACAGCCTGGTGCCGCGCGAACCCCGCCCGCGGGCCGTGCCCGCCTTCTGGAAATACGAGGACGTGCGCCCGCTGGTGACGCAGGCCGGCGACGTCATCAGCGCCGAGGAAGCGGTGCGCCGCGTGCTCATCCTGGAAAACCCCGGCCTGCCCGGCCGCGCGAGCATCACCTCCACGCTGTATGCGGGGCTGCAGCTCATCCTGCCCGGCGAGGTGGCGCCCAGCCACCGCCACACGCAGTCGGCGCTGCGCTTCATCGTGGAAGGGCAGGGTGCCTACACGGCCGTCAACGGCGAGCGCACCACCATGCACCCGGGCGACTTCATCATCACCCCCTCGTGGACCTGGCACGACCACGGCAACCCGGCGGTGGCGGACGGTGGCGAGCCCGTGGTCTGGCTCGACGGGCTCGACATTCCCCTCATCGGCCACCTGGATGCGGGCTTCGCGGAGAACTACCCCGAGGCGGTGCAACCCGTGAGCCGGGCCGAGGGGCACAGCTTTGCCGCCTTCGGCCACAACATGGTGCCGGTGCGCCACCGCGCGGTGGAGGGATCGACCTCGCCCCTCTTCAGCTACCCCTACGAGCGCAGCCGCGAGGCGCTGGACCGGCTGTTCCGCCAGGGCGAGCTGGACGCCTGGGACGGCGTCAAGCTGCGCTACGTGAACCCCGCCACCGGGGGGTGGCCCATGCCCACCATGGCCACGTTCATGCAGTTCCTGCCGGCCGGCTTCCAGGGCCGCACCTACCGCACCACCGATGCGACCGTGTTCAGCGTGGTCGAGGGCCAGGGCACGGCGCGCATCGGCGAACGCACCTTCCAGTTCGGCCCGCGCGACACCTTCGTCGCTCCCTCGTGGGCGCCCGTGCAGCTGGCCGCGACGCAGGACGCGGTGCTGTTCAGCTATTCCGACCGCCCGGTGCAGGCGGCCCTGGGCCTGCTGCGCGAAGAGCGCCTGTGAGCCGCTGCGCATCCTGAATCTTCAATCCCCGTTTGAAAGACCCCTCCATGGCCTTCGTGTTTCCCGCTCCTCCCTCCGTTGCCGTGCCCGTTGCAGGCAGCGGCGATGCCTTCGCCGTGCGCCGCGTCTACTGCGTGGGCCGCAACTACGCAGCCCACGCCCGCGAGATGGGGTTCGATCCCGACCGCGAGCCGCCCTTCTTCTTCTGCAAGCCGGCCGATGCCGTCATCCCCGTGGCCCATGGCGAGACCCTGCGCTTGCCGTACCCCTCGCGCACCGACAACTACCACTACGAGGCCGAGTTGGTGGTCGCCATCGGCAAAGCGGGCAGCGACATCGCCCGCGAGAACGCGCTGGAACATGCCTGGGGTTACGCCGTGGGCCTGGACATGACCCGCCGCGACCGGCAGATGGAAATGCGCCAGATGGGCCGGCCCTGGGAGATCGGCAAGGCCTTCGATGTCTCCGCGCCCATCGGGCCCATCCACCGCGCCAGCGACGTGGGCCACTTCGAGCAGGCCGGCATCTGGCTTACCGTGAACGGCGCGGACCGCCAGCGCAGCGACGTGTCGCACCTGATCTGGTCGGTGGCCGAGACCATCGCCGACCTTTCCACCTGGTTCCGCCTGGAGCCGGGCGACCTGATCTACACCGGCACCCCCGAAGGCGTGGGCCCGGTGGTGCGCGGCGACCGCATGGTCGTGGGCGTGGAACGCCTGGGCGAGCTGCGGGTGGACGTGGTCTGACGCCATGGAGCCCGCCGTGCAGCTCTACAGCTTCTTCAACAGCTCCACCTCGTACCGGGTGCGCATCGCGCTGGCCCTCAAAGGGCTGCCCGCCGACTACCACGGGGTGAACATCCGCACCGGCGAGCACCGCGCGCCGGACTATGCCGAACTGAACGCCTCGCGCGTCGTGCCCACGCTGGTGGACGGCGACTTCGCCCTGGGCCAGTCGATGGCCATCCTCGACTACCTGGACCAGCGGCACCCCGAGCCGCGCCTGATCCCGCTGGAGCCCCGGCTGCGTGCCCGTGTGCTGGAGCTGGCCCATGTCATCGCCTGCGACATGCACCCCGTCAACAACCTGCGCATCCTGAAGTACCTGCAAGGGCCGCTGGCCCTGAGCGCGGCGCAGAAGGACGCCTGGTACGCCCACTGGGCGGCCGAGGGCTTCGAGGCTGTGGAGCGGCTGCTTGCCAGGCACGGTGACGAAGGCGGTCCCTGGTGCTTTGGCGACCAGCTCACGCTGGCCGACGTGTGCCTGGTGCCCCAGGTGGCCAACGCGCTGCGCGCAGGCTGCGACCTCCAACCCCATGCGCGTGCCATGGCCGTGTACGCGCACGCCGACCGGCACCCCGCCTTCATCGAGGCCCGACCGCAGGAGCAGCCCGACTACCAGCCTTGATTTTTCCTGTGGTCCCCGGCCCATGAGCCACCCCCATCCCTACAAGACGGAGAGAGACAAAATGACCCCATCCATGGCCGCCGGCATCCCGGCGGCAGACCGCGCCGCCTTCGGGCCGCTGCAGCTGCGCGTGACGCTGCTGTGCGCCATCGTCGCCATGCTCGACGGCTTCGATACCCAATCCATCGCTTACGTGGCGCCGCGCATCGCTGAAGACTGGGGGCTCAAGCCCTCGGAGTTCGGGCCCATCTTCGCGGCCGGCCTCTTCGGCCTCATGGCCGGCGCCTTCCTGCTCAGCCCGGCCGCCGACCGCTGGGGCCGCAAGAAGATCATCCTGCTGTCCACCTTCATCTTCGGCCTGTTCGCGCTGCTCACGGCCTGGGCCACCAGCATGAACGAGCTGTTGGCCTACCGCTTCATCACCGGCGTGGGCCTGGGCGCGGCCATGCCCAACATCATCGCCCTGACCAGCGAATATGCGCCGCAGCGCCTGCGCGCCACGCTGGTCACGGTGATGTTCTGCGGCTTTCCGCTGGGCTCCACACTGGGCGGGCTGATCTCCAGCTGGCTCATCGCGCATTTCGACTGGCACTCGGTGTTCGTGCTGGGCGGCGTGCTGCCCCTGCTGCTGCTGCCGGTGCTGGCCGCGCTGCTGCCCGAATCGTTGCGCTACCTGGCCGCCAGCGGCGCCGCGCCCGCGCGCTACGAACCCATCGTCAAAAGCGCCTACCCGGGCGAAGACCCGGCCACGGTGATGGCCGGGCTGCGCGGCGAGGCCGCGGGCGTGCAGGCGGGCTTCTCGGTGTTCGAACTGTTTCGCCACGGCCGCCTGCCCACCACGGTGCTGCTGTGGCTGGCGTTTTTCATGAACCTGCTGGTCATGTACTTCCTGGTCAACTGGCTGCCCACGCTGCTCAAAAGCGCCGGCCTGCCGCTGGAAAAGGCCATTCTCTCCACCGCCATGCTCAACCTGGGCGGCGTGGTCGGCGCGCTCGCGCTGGGCCGGCTCATCGACCGCTTCAGCGCCTACACCGTGCTGGGCGCGGCCTATGCTGCCTCGGCCGGCTTCATCGCGCTGATCGCCTTCAGCGGGCAGAACCTTACGGGGCTGCTGGCGGGTGCCGCGCTCTCGGGCTTCGGCGTGGTGGGCGCGCAGATCGGCTGCAACGCGCTGGCCGCCGCCATCTACCCCACCCACATCCGCGCCACCGGCGTGGGATGGGCGCTGGGCGTGGGCCGCATCGGCGCCATCGTCGGGCCGCTGGCAGGCGGCGCCCTGCTGGCCGCGGCCTGGTCGCCTGCGTCCATCATCCTGGTGGCTGCCGTGCCCGCGGTGCTGGCGGCTGCGGCGGTGCTGCTGCTCGGGCGTGTGCGCAGGGACGCCTGAGCCGAGCGCCCATTCAAGCCAAAACGGCCCGCAGCGCACAGGGAGAGCGCACCATGGCATCCAAAAGCATAGCAATGCAGTCGGAGCCGACCGGCGACAGGCAGGCCATGGAATGCGCCATCCGCACGTGGAGCACCGATGCCGTTCCTGCCGCGCAGCGGGCGGACTACTGGGTCGGCGCGGTCTGCGACTGCTTCCTCGACATGGAGGTGGAGCCCGGCCAGCGCCAGGCGTTCTCGGCCACGCTCGCCTCCATGCCCTGCGGCGGCCTGCGCGTCAACCGCGTGAGCGGCAGCGCGCAGCGCGTGCGCCGCACCTTGCAGGGCATCCGCCGCAGCGGGGGCGACAACTTCTACTACCTGCTCTGCAAGGAGTCGTCGCCCTGCCACGTCGCGCAGGACGATGCCGGCGCCGCGCGCCTGCTGCCGGGCGACCTGGCACTGATCGACTCGCGCCGCCGCTATTTGCTGGAATTTCCCGAGGCGGTGGACACCGTCTCCATCCAGATCCCCATCGGCTGGCTGGACACCTGGCTGCCCGCCGCCGACCGCTGGCTGGGCCGGCGCGTGGACGGCACCGCCGGATGGGGCCGGGTGCTGAGCGCCTACGTGACCCAGCTGCGCGCCGAACAGCCCGCCCGCCTGGGCACGCTGCAGGCCGAGCACCTGGGCGGCCTGTTGTCGCTGGCCTGCGGCATTGCGCCCGAGGCGCCGCCCCAGCCCGGCCTGCGCAGCGCATCGAGCACTGCGTGCGCCAGCGCTTTGGCGAGCACGGCCTCATCGCCGCCGACGTGGCCGATGACGTGGGCGTGTCGCTGCGCACCCTGCACCGCGCCCTGTCGGCGGGCGGAAGCACCTTCGCGCTGCTGCTCATGCGCGAGCGCATGGCGGTGGCGCAGCGCATGCTGCATGCGCCCTCGCACCGGCACCTGACGGTGGCCGAGATCGGCCGGCGCGCGGGCTTCCTGGACCCGTCGCACTTCGCACGCGCCTGCCGCCAGTGGTGCGGCAGAACCCCCGCGCAGGAGCGCTGCGCGCCAACGCGAGCCTTCGACAGTCCGCACTGACACGGCCTGGACTCAGTCGGGCAACCAGGCAAGGGGCGCCGCAGACAGTGCCGCAGCACGGCGAGGCGGAGCCAATGGCCGGCGCCGGTTAAAGGCCAGCCGTACGGCACGCAGCGTCCGCCACGCTGGCACGCATCGGCCATCCACGGACCGGCAGGCGCGACACCATGGGTCTCCCACATCACAAGGAGACAACGACATGGCGGACACCTACGTCCTGGTCCACGGCGCCTGGCACACGGGCGACACGCTGCAAGCCACCGCGGAGCACCTGCGCGCACGCGGCCACACCGTGCACTGCCCCACGCTGCCGGGCAACCGCCCCGGCGACGGCACGGCCCCGCTGGGCCTGCAGGATGCGATCGACGGGCTGGTGCAGTTCCTCGCGTCGAACGACCTGCGCGAAGTGCGGCTCGTCGGCCACAGCTACGGCGGCATGCTGCTGTCCGGCGCTGCCGACCGCGTGCCCGAACGCATCCGGCGGCTGGTCTATGTGAACGCCTTCGTGCCGCTGCCCGGCGAAGCCCTGTGCGACATGGCACCCCCGCACTACCGCGCCATGTTCGAGGGCCTCGCGGCCGCTGCAGGCGGTGGCGTGCAACTGCCCTTCGAGGTCTGGCGCGAATGCTTCATCAACGACGCCGATGCCGATCTGGCGCGCAGCACCTACGCCCTGCTGCACCCGCAGCCGCTGCGCTGCCTGACCGACCCCATCGCCCTGTCGCAGCCCACTGCCGCGCTGGCGCTGGGCAAGTCGTACCTGAACTGCCGCGAAGACACCGCGCTGCCCCACAGCCTGCCTTGGCACCCGCGCCTGTCGGAACGGCTGGGCCTGTTCCGCTACGTGGAGGCGGGCGGCAGCCACGAGGCGCTGTTCACCGACCCCGAAGGCTTCGCGCGCGGCATCGAGCGGGCCGGCCGGGACTGATCGGCAGGCGCCGCCGCTGCGCCCACGCCGCAGTACGGCAAAAGCGAAGAGAAGACACAGACAAATCAATTCAGGAGACGACACCATGCAATGCATTGCACACCACCACATCACCGCGCGCTGTTTCTCGGCGCGGCCCGCTTGCCCGCGCGCCCGGGCACGCCAGGCCGCCGCTGTCTTGGCCGTGGCAGCCGCTGTCGGCAGCCTCATCGCGGCACTGCCCGCACAGGCATACGCGCAGACCCCGGCATCGCCGGATGCGTCATCACCCTCGCCCTGGCGCATCTACGCGGGCCCCGCGCACATCGGCTTCAGCACCTCGGCCGAAGTGCGGGCCGGCGGCCAACTGGTGCCCGGCGCCAGTGCCAAGGCCGACTCCAACGACAGCATCGGCTTCGGCGCCATCTACGACTTTTACCCGGGCTGGAGCGCCGAACTCGCCCTCGGACTGCCGCCCACCACCGCGCTCAAGGGCGCCGGCGCCCTGGCTGGCGCGGGCACGCTCGGCAAGGTGAAGTACGGCCCCGCGGTGCTGTCCGTGCGCCGCCAGCTGTGGGACGAAGGCCCCGTGCGGCCCTACCTTGGCGCTGGCATCAACTACACGCTGGTGCTGGAATCCCGCGACGGCTTCGTGTCGGACCTGCATGTCAAGAACGGCATCGGCCCCGTGCTGCAGGTCGGCTTCGAGGTGCCGCTGGATGCACGCTGGAGCTTCTTCGTGGATGCCAAGAAGATCTGGCTCAAGACCACGGCGACCGGCACGCTGCCGGCGCTGGGTAGGGCGCCCGCACATGCGAAGGTGCGGCTGGATCCGCTGGTGGTGACGGCAGGGGTTAGTTATCGGTTTTGAGGGGGTTACGCTGGTTCGGGTGAGCTGGTGGACAAGGCGTATCGGGGTGATGCTCCGCTACGCCTTCTGTCTTTGCGGGGTCTTGTATGGCATTCAGGAAACCTATGCACGGCGTGTCGTGGCTGCTGATCGCTTTTGAAAGACTGCTTGGCAGCGTAAAGAGCCGGCCGGTGCCGGCAAGCCAGCTCACAGTTGATTCGGTTAAGCCGGCATACAGTTCGACGGCCTGCGCTGGCTTGACCGGCCGCTATGCGCGGCATAGCTGACTGAGTGCTGCGATTGGGCGGTGCGCGGCTTGAACGACTGCTCACACGCCGCACAAGCTCACAATTCCGAACAGAGGAGCCGCTCAGATCCAAGCCCCAAGGCCGTCCTTGGGGTGTGCAAGACACCCACGGCGCATCGAGCCTATGTAGTATTTTTAGCGAATGCTCTCAAAGATCCGATCCAGTAAGTGTGTGACGCGCATCATGGGAAGGGCTTCGGGCTAGCGCAATCCACATTAGTCAGACCTCTAGATATGTTCCACGAGCCACCAAAAAACTTTTTGTACTCATCCTATCGAGTTGACGCGAAACATACCGACAGTAGCGGCACATCTAAAGAAGGCATTGCTACTGGATTCGTCGTTGAGGGGAGGGCCGGGGAGGCTTGGTTCATCACGAACCGGCACGTGGTTGATCTCGACTACAGACAGGCGACAGCAAAATTCAACGACTTCCAACTAACCGAGTTCAGCATCACAGGGAGAAGGTCGGATGACTCCATCTATACATTCGATTTGCACCCAAGCGCAAGAATGTTCTTCCATGAAGATGAGGAGAACGACGTAGTGGTCATCGAACCACACTGTGTATGGGAAGGCGTGCCTGAGAACCAACGATCACTGCATTGGCATTTCGGCAAAGAGCACCTTGCAGACGAATCAGTCTTCAAAGAGTCCTTGCAGCCATTCGACGTGGTCTGCTATGCAGGCTTTCCTGATCAGCACGACAAGTTGGGCAATCGCCCAATCCTCCGAAGTGGCCACATCGCGAGCGATCCACGTTATGACTATTCGTGGGACTCAAAGGCCCGTGGGCAGTGTGTGGCATACGAAGGATTTTCGCTTTCGGGCTCCTCCGGCAGCCCAGTTTTCGCACCGCCAAGAGGCACAACAACTATGCCGAACTCTCGACATGGGTTTCTTGTCGGCATCAATGCTGGGCATTTGCCAAACCATCCAAGCGGGCATAGCGGTATCTCATATTTTTACAAGTCAACCGTTATCACGGAAATACTCGCTCGTAATGGCCTCGCCTAACTGGCCGACTAATTCCACTGTCCAAGGCTGTCCTACGGCGGCGGAACATCTCCAACGTTGAAGGTCTGTGTTCCAAGTCCACCACTGCCTGCTCTTGGCCTGGAATGCCAGTTCGCTTCGGCGCCTGGAAGTTGCCTGCCCGCACGAGTGGGCGCGCCCGCCCGGAATCTGACGGCGGATGTCGCCCTGACGACTAGCGAGCGCATCCTGGCAATCCCTCAACTCGATGGGAGACCATCATGGGATCGCAGGCAACAACGCTCATCGCGCCGTGGAACAAAGGCAAGATCGTCGGGCAGAAGGCGCCCTTCAAACTCAAGGATATCTGGGCACTTCGCGTGCGACTCCAGATGGAGCGGCGAGTCCGCGAACTAGCCCTCTTTAACCTGGGTATCGACAGCAAATTGCGCGGCTGCGATCTCGTCGCCCTAAGGGTAAGGGACGTGTGCCATGGTGACCAAGTGACGACACGCGCCATCGTCATGCAGCACAAGACCCAGCGCCCGGTTTAGTTCGAGATCACCCAGGCCTCCCGGCGCTGCAGGCGTGGATCAAGCAGGCTGGACTGAAGCAGGAAGACTTCCTCTTCCCGAGTCGGCTTCACGGTTCACCACCCCTCGGTACGCGGCAATACGCACGGATCCTCGGCCATTGGGTAGATGAACTCGGTCTGGACCGCGCCGACTACGGGACGCACTCGATGCGAAGAACCAACGCGACGCTGATCTATCGGCGCACCAAAAACCTGCGTGCCGCGCAACTGTTCCTAGGACACTCCAAGCTGGAATCAACCGTGAGGTGTCTTGGCATCGAGGTAGATGACGCCCTTGAGATCTCCAAGCAGACGGAAATCTGACGTGGTGGAGGTCCTGCCGCCCCCGCTTAAGCGCTGCGGCTGCGGGACACGACAGGCTGCTGTCTGGCACCCGGGTTCGCTCACGCTCCCGGCCAGGAGCTTCCGATCAATGACGTCTGCTTTCGGGTACGCTGTACGAACCTCTACAGCAACCTTGCGAGGCTTCGTTCAGTATGTTTAAGGTGTTCTACTCGTGGCAGTCAGATTTACCAAATGGCATCAATCGGGGTTTCATAGATAAGGGGCTGCAGCACGCGTGCGCAAAACTGACGACCACCAAAGGAGCGGCGGTTGAAGGCGTCGTCGACCGAGATACGCTCGGGGCATCGGGCGCACCTGATATTAAGGAGATGATCCTCGCCAAAATTGCAGACGCCGATGCTTTCGTCGCCGATGTCTCGATCGTCAACCAACCAAAGGACGAGCAAACCTCAAGCATGCGCGTGTCACCTAATCCCAACGTGCTCGTAGAGACTGGGTACGCACTATCGTGTCTTGGACCAGAGTCGTTAGTGTTGGTCTGCAACTCGTACTTCGGCCAGATCGATAGTCTGCCGTTTGATCTCCGCGGAATGCGCCTCCTTCAGTACAGGCTCGGACCCGGTGAAGACAAGAAGGCAGAGGCCGCGAAATTCCAGTCAGCACTCGCAGGAGCAATCGAGGCCGTGGCCAGAGTCGTTCGGTCTGACCATGTTTATTCGCTGCTGTATCAGCACTCGACAAGAATGGCAGGACAGGTCACGGGCATGATTGGCGACCTTCTGAAGATTGCTTCAGTAGCTGGACTCGAAGCCTCGCTGGAGATCACGCAGGAACAAGTTCAAACGGTGTGTCGCGCAGTCCCAATGAGTGCTCAGTTCCCACTGTTGATTGGCGATCTCCCCGAACGAGGTGGTCGCTATGCGACTGTCATTGAAGGGCTGAAGCACTGGAGAGGGCATAGCAAGGAAAATTTTCAGCGGCTTATGGTGTTCTCGTCGGCAGTAAAGCCGGAACACTTGGTGCTTGCGGCCAATGTCGAACACTCGTCCTTTTACGCGCTTCTTGATCAACTTCCCTCCAACGTTGGCGGCACGCTCGAATTCATGTCGTCAATGCTGTTCTCTCAAGTGCAGGCGGCATACAAACTTCAGCAGTATGCCGAGAGATACCTAGCCAGGCGCGCAGGCATTCTGTGACGGCTTCTCGCCATTGAGAAGTCGGGACTCGCAGAGTCTGCTGTAGGTCGATTCCTCCCAGTCACCTCAAGCCAGACCGGCCATTCAGGATTGGATCGCGGCCGCAAGTTGTTGAGTGGCAGGTTTGGGAGGTACTGCGGTCATACACGCCGCTGTCCGTCGATTGGCCGGTGATGATCGAAGCAGCCACCCAGGCTGCTGGCCGCGAATGACTCTGACCAGCCTGCAGGTGACATTGCGCTGTTCTTCTCCACATAAACAAGCGTTGCCGCAGCAGTATTTCCGTACGCGCTATGGCTAAGTCATGCAGACGTGCCATGAACCCCCTCACTCCCCTTCCGCAAACATCTCCACCAACACCCCTCGCAGCCACTGGTTCCCCGGATCCCGGTGGTACTTCGTGTGCCAGAACAGGTTGATCGCCACCTGCGGCAGCTTGGCGGGGTGGGGCGCATAGGCCAGGCCGAAGGGCTCGGCCATGCTCTGGGCCATTTTCTCGGGCACGGTGGCGACCATTTGCGTGGCCTGCAGGATGTGGCCGATGGCGACGAAGTGCGGCACGGTGAGCCGCACGTCGCGGGCCACGCCCATGCGCTCCAGCAGTTCGTCCACCTTGCCATGGCCCGTGCCTTCGGAGACCACCACCACGTGCTCCGCCTTGGAAAAATCCGCCAGTGCGATGCTGCGGCGCTTGTGCAGCGGGTGGCCCTCGCGGAACAGGCACACATAGGGTTGGCGGAACAGCCGGCGCTGGAAGAAGCCGGCCTTGAGCTGCGGCAGCAGGCCCACGGCCAGGTCCACCTTGCCGGCTTCCATGGCGTCCTTCAGGTCGGTGGCTGAATTGCGCACGGTGGTCAGGCGCACGCCCGGTGCGACCTGGGCCAGCCGCTCCAGCAGGCGGGGCAGGAAGTAGATCTCGCCGATGTCCGTCATGCCCACCTTGAACACGCGCCGGCTGGTGGTGGGATCGAACCCCAGCTTGTGGTTGAGGGCGCCGTGGATCATGGCCAGCGCGTACGACACCGACTCCGCCAACTGGTCGGCATAAGGCGTGGGTTGCATGCCATGGGCCGTACGCAAGAAAAGCTCGTCGCCCAGCAGGCGGCGCAGCCGCGCCAGCGCGTTGCTCACCGCGGGTTGCGTCAGGCCCAGGTTTTCCGCGGCCTGCGACACCTTGCGCGTGACCAGCAACTGCTGAAAGACCACCAGCAAATTCAGATCGATGTCTTCCAGTTCCACGGGGCACCTTTATTCATCAGGGTGATGCGGTGTATTCACGCCATTCTATTGGCTGATTATCGGATCGCGGGAATGATCGGGGCCATAACAACGACAGTGAGTGAGACAACCCGATGGAACTGCATATCGAGCCGCTGGGTCGCGTGCTGCCCGTGGCACCGGGCGCCAACCTGCTGGAAGTGCTGCGCGAGCACCAGATTCCCGTTTCCTACAGTTGCATGGCCGGGCGCTGCGGCACCTGCCGCTGCAAGGTGCTCTCGGGCGAGGTGATCGATGCGGGCCAAGCGCTGCGCATGCCGCCGCTGGGCGGCGGCGAGGGGCAATACGTGATGGCCTGCCAGACGGTGCTGAGCGAGTCCTGCACCATCGAGATCCCCGAGCCCGACGAGGTGGTGGTGCGCACCGCCCGCACGCTCAAGGCCACGGTGACGGCGGTGGAAACGCTCACGCACGACATCCGCCGCCTGCGCCTCAAGCCGGCCAAGCCGCTGGACTTCTCGCCGGGGCAGTACGCGCAGTTGCAGTTCGGCCCGGGCCTAGTGCGGCCGTATTCGATGGCCGGGTTGCCGCACGATGACGAACTCGAATTCCACTTGCGGCTGGTCGAGGGTGGGCGGGTGTCCACCCATGTGGCCCAGGTGCTGGCCGTGGGCGATGCGGTGCGCGTGAGCGGGCCGCTGGGCTCGGCCTACCTGCGCCGCAAGTACGAAGGTCCCATGCTCTGCGTGGCGGGCGGCACGGGGCTGGCGCCGATCCTCTCCATCGTGCGCGGCGCGCTGGAGTCGGGCATGCCCAACCCCATCCACGTCTATGCCGGCGCCCGGTCGGCGCGCGATGTCTACGGCCTGCAGTGGCTGAAAGATCTGCAGCAGCGCCACCCGCAATTGCAGGTGCATGCCGTGGTGGCCGCGGCCGCCGTGGTGGCCGCGGCCGATGCGGCGCCGGGCCAGCGCACGGGCCTGGTCACCGACGCGATCGCGCAGGACTGGCCCACGCTGGAAGGCTGGCGCGCCTACCTGTGCGGATCGCCGCCCATGGTGGAGGCCGTGTCGCTGCTGGCGCGCCAGCGTGGCGTCGCCGCCGAGCATCTCTACGCTGATGCCTTCTACGCCAGCACGCCGTGAGGCAGGGGCCAGCGCCCCTTCCTGCGCGCCCTTCCTTCTCTTGATTCGCAGCGCCCCATCACAAGCCCCAAGCCAAGGAGACAACGACATGAGTACGCCCCACCCCGTCTTCCCATTGCATCCGACCTGGGAAAGCCCCGGCACGCACCGCGTGCCCTTCGCGGCCTACACCAGCGAGGACATCTACCGCCGCGAACTGGAGCGGTTCTTCTACCGCAGCCACTGGTGCTACGTGGGCCTGGAGGCCGAGGTGCCGAACCCGGGCGACTTCAAGCGCACGGCCATCGGCGAGCGCTCGGTCATCCTGGTGCGCGGCGAGGACATGCAACTGCACGTGGTGGAGAACGTCTGCGCGCACCGCGGCATGCGGTTTTGCCGGGAGCGCCATGGCAACCGCAAGGAGTTCGTCTGCCCCTACCACCAGTGGAACTACAAGCTCGACGGCGCGCTGCAGGGCGTGCCTTTCCGGCGCGGCGTCAAGCAGGACGGCAAGGTCCACGGCGGCATGCCGGCGGATTTCAAGCTGGAGGAACACGGCCTGACGCGGCTCAAGGTGGCCACGCGCGGCGGCGTGGTCTTCGCCTCGTTCGACCACGGCGTGGAGTCCCTGGAGGATTTTCTCGGGCCGGTGATCCTGGGTTACTTCGACCGCCTGTTCAACGGCCGCAAGCTCAAGATCCTGGGCTACAACCGCCAGCGCATTCCGGGCAACTGGAAGCTGATGCAGGAGAACATCAAGGACCCCTACCACCCCGGCCTGCTGCACACCTGGTTCGTGACCTTCGGGCTCTGGCGGGCCGACAACAAGTCGGAGCTGAAGATGGATGCGCGCCACCGCCACGCGGCCATGGTGTCCACGCGCGGCGAGGCCAAGAAGCAGTCCGACGTGTCCAACGTCTCCAGCTTCAAGGCCGGCATGCAGCTGGAAGACCCGCGCTTTCTCGACATCGTGCCCGAGCCCTGGTGGGGCGGGCCCACGGCGGTGATGACCACGCTGTTCCCCAGCGTGATCCTGCAGCAGCAGGTCAACAGCGTCTCCACGCGCCACATCCAGCCCGTAGGGCACGATGCCTTCGATTTCGAATGGACGCACTTCGGCTTCGAGGACGACACCGAGGAGATGACCGAGCGCCGCCTGCGCCAGGCCAATCTGTTCGGGCCGGCGGGCTTCGTCTCGGCCGACGACGGCGAGGTGATCGAGTTCTCGCAGCAGGGCTTCGAGCAAAAACCTTTCCATCGCGCGCTGGTGGAGCTCGGCGGCCGGGAGGTGGGAGACACCGACCACATGGTCACCGAGACGCTGATCCGCGGCATGTACGAGTACTGGCGCGGCGTGATGGAAAAGGAGGACTGAACCATGGACGCCCAATCCACCGCGATCGAATTCGCCGACTACTTCGCCCTGCAGCAGCTCTATGCCGACTATGCCGCCGCGCTCGACGCAGCGCAGTGGGACCGGTGGCCCGGCTTCTTCACCGAAGACTGCCTCTACCGCCTGCAGCCGCGCGAGAACCACGAGCGCGGCCTGCCGCTGGCCACGCTGTCGTTCGACAGCCAGGGCATGCTCAAGGACCGCGTCTACGGCATCCGCGAGACGCTGTTCCACGACCCGTATTACCAGCGACACGTGATCGGTGCGCCGATCGTGCGGCGGGCCGGAGAGGGCCGTTGGGCGTGCGAGGCGAACTACGCCGTCTTTCGCACCAAGCTCTCGGAGCCTTCCACGGTGTTCAACGTCGGGCGCTACCTGGACGTGGTGGTGCGCACGCCCGAGGGCCTGCGCTTCGCCCGTAAGGAGTGCATCTACGACAGCGAAATGATCCCGAATTCCATCATCTACCCCATCTGAGAGGAGACACACCATGCCAGCAATCGACACCGGATGGACCGAGGCGACCGCGCGCGCCGACCTGCCCGAGGACGACGTGGTGGGCGTGACCGTCGAGGGACGCGACGTGGCGCTCTACACCGTGGACGGCGAAGTGTTCGCCACCGACAACCTGTGCACGCACGGCAATGCGCGGCTGTGCGACGGTTTCCTGGAGGGGCACGAAATCGAGTGCCCGCTGCACCAGGGCCGCTTCGACGTGCGAGACGGCAGCGCGCTGTGCGCGCCGCTCACCCAGGGCTTGCGCAGTTACCCCGTCCGCGTGGAGCAGGGAACGGTGTACCTCAAGCTCGCTTGACGCGAGGCGGCATGCGCCGCCGGCTCAGGTGGGCGCCGCCAGCGTGCCGCGCGGCGTCTGGAACTGGAACCCCTCCACCACGCTCTTGAGCCGACCGGCATGCTCCAGCAGGCTGGCCGCCGCGGCGGAGGACTGCTCGACCAGCGCCGCGTTCTGCTGGGTCATGTGGTCGAGTTCGGTGACCGACGTGCTCACGCGGCCCAGGTCGCTGGACTGGCCTTCGACCGACGTGCTGATGGTGCCCACGACCTGCGAGGCGCGCCGTGCGCAATCGACCACGTTCTGCATGTTGCGTCCCGCGTCGGCCGCCAGCGTGCTGCCGCGCTCGGCCTGCGCCACAGAGGCGGCGATCAGCGTGCGCACCTCGCGTGCGGCCTCGGCGCTGCGCCCGGCCAGGGCCCGCACCTCGCTGGCCACCACGGCGAAGCCCCGGCCCTGCTCGCCGGCACGGGCGGCTTCCACGGCCGCGTTCAGCGCCAGTATGTTGGTCTGGAAGGCGATGCCGTCGATCACGCCCACGATGTCGGCAATGCGGCCGGCGCTGGAATGGATGCCCTCCATGGTGGCGACCACCTCCGTCACCACGCCGCCGCATCGTTCGGCCAGTTGCGTGGCCTCCTGCGTCAGGCGGCGCGCGGCCACGGCCTCCTGCACGCTGTGGCGCACCACGCCGTCCAACTGCTCCATGGATGCGGCGGCCTCCTGCAGGTGCGAGGCGGTGCGCTCGGTGCGCTGGCTCAGGTCGCGGTTGCCGGAGGCGATCTCGCCCGAGGCCGACGCCAGGCCGGCCGCGGCCTGATGCACGTCCGCCACCACACCGTTGAGGCGTCCCAAGGCGCCCTGCAGCGCCCGGGCCGCCGCGCTGCGCACGGCCACATGGCCCACGTCCAGCGACAGCTGGCCGTTCGGCTGCAGGCGGCATAGTTGCTGCAGCTCGGCCGACTCGATGGCGTCGGCCCGCGTGCGCATGGCGATGGCGACTTCCACGGCGGTCTGCACCACCACGAAGCTGGCATGGATGAGGATGCGGCCGAAGTCGGGCTCGGTCAGGCAATAGATCGGCAGCCCCGCCAGTTGCAGCCGGTCGAACGCGATGTGGTGCACGGCGATCAGCCCCGCCGCGAAGAGGATGGGCCGCCAGTCGCGGTAGGCCAGCAGGAAGGCCAGGAACACGAAGACGCCGAAGTGCATTTCGGTGGCGCCCAGGCTGAGCTGGATGTGCAGCGCCACCATGCCCATGCCGGCCACCACCATGGCCAGGCGGCTGAGCAGCGTGCCGCGTGCCAGCAGGTAGGCCAGGGCGGCCAGGCCCGTCAAACCCAGGCCCCACAGCGCGGCGGTGCCGGGCCGGCCGTGCACCACGCCGATCCAGAGGGCGATACCCCAGCCCAGGGCGACGATGCCCAGCAGGAGGGCGTCGGCCCGGCGGCCGATCGCATGCAGGGCGTCGTGCGCGCCCATGGAGATGTCGTGGATGCCTTCGCCTCGTGCCATGCGGAATGCTCCCTGCAGTTTCGTTGGGACAGGCCGCGGGGCAGGCAACGCATGGGGTTGCTCCCGAGAATCGGAACCAGCAATCAGGACGCGGCGGGAAACATGTTGTAACGCAGCGGGCCCTCAGGCGTCAACCGAAAAGGTGTGGCGGGGCCTTTCTGCTCAGGCGGGCAAGGCCGGCGGTTGTGCAGGCGCCGGGCCGCTGTGGCCGGCAGCCCGCTGCGCCAGCCAGAAGACGGGCAAAGCCAGCACCGCACATCCCGCCAGCACGGCGAACGCGAGGCCGAAATGCCCCTGCGCCCCGACCACGCTGTTGGCAACGGCGGGGCTCAATGCTGCGCCCACGCCTTGCAGTGTCATCACCAGCCCCAGCGCGGTGTTGTAGCGGCCGCTGCCGCGCACGTACCGTTCCACCATCAGCGGAGTGGCCACGCCCAGCGCGCCGGCCGCCAAGCCGTCGAGCACCTGCACCGGGATGTTGGCCCAGGCATCGGGGATGGCCCAGGCGATGACGCCCCGCACGGGGAGCGCCAGGATGGCGATGTAGACGAACACCTGCAGGTCCCACCGCCGGCTGCGCGACACCCACAGGGCCACCGGCACCATGGTGAGTTGCGCGACGACGATGGCGACACCCGTCCACAGCAGCGGGGAGGAGTCGGGCACCGTGGCGGCGAGCCGCTGGTTCAGCAGCGGCAGCATGGAAGCATTGCCCAGATGAAAGAGCGCACAGGCCAGCCCGAAGCACCACAGCGCGCGGTGGCCCAGAAACGCGCGAAAACCTTCGGGTGCCACGGCTTCGGGGTGGGAGGAGGGGGCAGGCTTGGCACCGTCGGCTTCGGCGCCGCGCGCGGCCACATGGTCAATGTCGCCGGGCCGGATCGCCCGCAGGCACGCCAGCGCACCCACGGCCATGGCGGTCATGACGACGAGCATCCAGGGCGCGCCCATCCAGTGCGCAAAGGCCGCGGCCCCCAGCGCGGACACGATGTTGCCGGCATGGCTGTAGGCCTCGTTGCGGCCGGTCTGGTGGCGCAGGCCGGCGCTGCGCGCCAGCCCGAGCGTGAGCGCGGCCAGTGCGGCCGCCAGCACGGCGCCGGCAGCGCCGGTGAGCACCTGCGACAGCACGAGCAGGCTGGGCGACCGGGTCAGGAAGGCGACGGCGCTGGCGCCCAGCACCGCCAGCGCGCAGACCGCCACCAGCGCCCGCTTGGCGCGCGTACGGTCCGCGAGGGCGCCGGCCAGCCCCCCGGTGGACAGCACGATGCCGATCATCGTCTGGTCGATGCGCTGGGTCTGCAGGTAGGTGGCGAGGAACGGACCGAGCCCGTCGCGCACGTCCGCCATGAAGAACGCCATCCAGGCCAGGGCGGTCAGGGAAGCCCCGGCCGCAACGCCCGTGTGGGCGGGCGGCGGTACGGCCGGGGTGGGCGCGGAAAGCGCGCCAGGGGCGGTGTGCGCGGCGGTCATGGCGTTACAGCTTGGCGGGTTTGCCCGGCACGGCGTGGCCGTTGACGGTGCGCGCCTCGATCACGTGGGCGCCGGTGCTGCCGCGCAAAGGCCGGGCGGGGCCCTCGGCCGTCACCGCATCGCCCGGCTTCAGGTGCAGCCGGGCAAAGCCGTCGGGCCGTGTGTGGATGAAATCGCCCGTGTCCAGCACCACGCCGTTGGGCTCGCCGTGCCGGGCGTGGTGCAGGCGCGCCACATGGCCTTTCACCTCGCGCGGTGCGTCGTCCGGCGCGAACGCTTGGCCGTCGATGGACACCAGTCGCTCGAACACATAGACCTCGTGCGCGGCCTCGCCATGGGGAGGCGGTGGCGCCACGGTGCCATCGACGACCACCGTCTGGCCGGCGCGCAGGGCCTCGAAGGACTGGGCCGCACGGTCGTCGTGCTTGCCGAACACGAACTGCGCAGGCACGCCGTCCACGTCGATCATCACGCCCTCGATGTCGCCGCGCGGGCTGTAAAGGGCATGCTGGAACTGGCCTTCGAGGGACCAGACGTCGATCATTTCCTGGGGTTTGCTCATGGTGTCTCCGAATGGGTGAGGAAAGAAGAAGCGGGTGTATGACGCGTGCCGGGCGGCGGCTTCACGGGCGCAGCGCCGGGGCGCCGATCGGGCCGCCCAGCATGTCCTGCAGGGTGTCCGGCGTGGCGCCCATCTGCGCCGCTTCCATGCCGGTGCCCAGCGCGTTGCGGGTGCCCCAGCCGCGCACCGCCACGGTGGCGCCGGGCTTGAGCAGCGCCGCGACCGACGTGCCCATGTGGGGCGGAAAGCGCACGACGACGCCGTCTTCCAGCAGCAGGCCATGCGCATCGCCGCGGCTGTTGAACAGCACCTGGGCCACGCGGCCATTGGCCTGCAGGGCGGTCAGGGCTTCGCGCGGGGGTGGCGGGGGGCGCTGGCCGGGGGTGGGCGGCGTGTCCTGCACCGTGCGGCCCTGCGACTGGAAGGTCTCGGCGCGCAGCACGGGGGCATCGGGACGGTGCCAGCCGGTCACCTCCAACGGGTCGCCGGGGCGCAGCCACGCGGTGAGGGACTCCGACAGGTGGGGCGGGAAGGCGATCTGCGTGCCGTCCTGCAGCAGCAGGCCGTCCGCTTCGCCGTTCGGGTTGGGCAACCAGCGCTGCAGCCGGCCGCTTGCGGTCGCGGACTGCTCGGCGGCAGGGGCCTGGGCCAGGGGGCCCGGCCCGCCGGGCGGGGGTGGGGGCAGCTGTGCGTGGGCGGTGGCGGCGGCGAGGGCTGCGGCCATCAGGCTGGTGCGGAGCAAAGGGTGGAGCGTCATGAAAGTCATCCTTTCGAGTGGTGGTGCACTTTCTCACTCAAGACGCGTGCCAAGGCTGAATTCCTTATGAATCAATCACTTACGTGCGATGGTGACCACGCGCAGTGGGTGGAACGGCGACAGGTTGTCTGCTTTTGCGACAGGCCGGCGGTCATTCGATGCCGTATTGCGCGAGCTTGCTGTAGAGCAACTGGCGGTGGATGCCCAACCGCCGGGCTGCGAGCGAGCGGTTGCCCTGGGCCTGCGCGAGCGCGTGTGCCAGCATCCGCCGCTCCAACTGCTCGATGGCCTGGGGCAGCGATCCCTCCAGCCAGGCGGCGGGCAACGCGTCGCCCGCCCCGGCGAGGTGGCTGTGGTCGGGGTCATCGGGCGTGCCCAGCGATGGTTGCAGCCCCAGGTCGGCGGCCCCCACCACCGGGCCGCGCTGCAGGGCATGGCAGCGCTCCATGGCATTGCGCAGTTCGCGCACGTTGCCCGGCCAGGCGTGGTCCAGCAGCGCACGCGCCGCGCCGGCCGACAGTCGTTTGGCGGGTTGTGGCGCCGCGGCGCCGCGCAGGAAATGCTCGGCCAGCGGCACGATGTCGGCCAGGCGCTCGCGCAGCGGCGGCAGCACGATGTGCAGCACGTCCAGCCGGTAGCGCAGGTCTTCGCGAAACCGCCCTTCGCGCACGGCCGCCGCGAGGTCGCGGTGCGTGGCGGCCAGCACGCGCACGTTCACCTTCATGGGCCGGTGGCTGCCCAACGGCGTGACTTCGCCCTCCTGCAGCGCGCGCAGCAGCTTGGCCTGCACCTCCGGCGCCATGTCGCCGATCTCGTCGAGCAGCAGTACCCCGCCATCGGCCGCGCGAAAGCACCCGGGCCGCTCGGTGGCCGCGCCGGTGAAGGCGCCCTTCACATGGCCGAACAGCTCGCTTTCCAGCAGTTCTTTCGGAATCGCCGCGCAGTTCACCGCCACGAAAGGGCCCGCCGCGCGCGTGGAATGCCGGTGCAAGGCACGGGCCACCAGCTCCTTGCCGGTGCCGGTCTCGCCCTCGATCAGTACCGGGGCGTCGCTCGCGGCGGCCATGCCGATGCGCTTGTGCACCTCGCGCATGGCTTCGCTGATGCCGATGAGTTCGCCGTCCTCTTGTGCATCCGGTGGCGGTGCGGGCGCGGCGGCCGTGGCACCGGCGTCGGCCTCGGAGCGCAGGGCGCGCTCCAGCACCTCCACCACGGCCGCGCGGCTCACGGGCTTGGTCAGGTGGTCGAACGCCCCCAGGCGCATGGCCTCGATGGTGCCCGAGCCGCTGGCGTAGGCGGTGAGCACCAGCACGGGCGGCAGCCGAGCCATGCGCGCGGCCAGCGCCTCCAGCGTTTGCAGCCCGTCCATGCCGGGCATGCGCTGGTCCAGGAAGATGGCGCTGTAACGGTGGCTCTCCACCCGGCGCAGCGCCTCGGCCCCGCCACCGGCGCCGTGCACTTCGTGGCCCAGGCTCTGAAGGGTTTCGACCAGCGATTCGCGGAAGGCCGCGTCGTCATCGACGACTAAGAGGCGCGCCATGGCAGCTCCAGGATGAAACGGGCGCCGCCGCCCTCGCGGGGCGCGTAGTGCAGGTCGCCGCCATGGGCCAGCGCCACTTCGCGCGCCAGGGCCAGCCCCAGGCCGTTGCCGTCGGCGCGGCCGGTGGCGAAGGGCTCGAACAGTTGCGCCCGCAGGTCTTCGGGCACGCCGGGGCCGTCGTCCTCCACCGTCAGCGTGCACAGGGTGCGCGCCGCATCCACCTGCGCCGACAGCACGGCCTCGCCGCCGGCCGGCGCATGGCGCACGGCGTTGTCCAGCAGGTTGTCGATGGCGCGTGCCGCGTGCACGGGGTCGAACACGGCGTCGGCGGGCGCCTCGCCGCGCAGCGCCAGCCGCACGCCACGGGCTTGCGAGCCCGGACGGGCGGTGTCCAGCCGTTCCTGCAGCCAGGGGCCGAGCGGTACGGTGCGGGGGTAGAGATTGAGCGGCTGCACCAGCGAGAGCAGGCTTTGCACCAGGCCCTCCAGCCGGTCGATCTGCGTGACGATGGACGCCAGCGCGTCGGCATGGCGGGCCGGCGGCGCGGCCAGGGCGTTGTCCGCCTTCAGGCGCATGGCGGCAATGGGGTTGCGGATCTCGTGCGCGACCGAGGCCGTCATGCGGCCCAGGGCGGTCAGGCGCAGGTCGCGGTGGCGCTGGGCCAGGGCCTCCTTCAGCCGTGCCCGGGCGTCTTCCAGGCGGGTGCCGAACGCGTTGAAGCCGTCGACGATGCGGTCCAGCTCGCGGATGCCGGTGCGCTCCAGGTGCGGCACGGCGTCGCCCTGGGCCTGCGCCAGCGCGCCTTCCAGGCGCCGCACCTGGCGCAGGCCGCGCAGCAGCATCCAGCCCAGCCAGGCACCCGATCCCACCACCAGCAGTGCCAGCACCGCGATGCCGGTGCGCAGGGTGTCCTGTGCGGCGATGGCGCCGGCGTGGGCGCGCGTCATGGTCCACACCGCGGTGCCGGGGTGCGCGGCCAGGGGGCAGGCCGCGACCACCAGCACCTCGCGGCTGCCGCGCACCAGGTTCACGATGGGCTGGCCGGTGCTGCCGGCCTGCTTGGCCGACTCGACGATGAGCGGCTGCTCGGCGGCCGGCACGTCGATCTTGACGCCGCTGCCTTCATAGGTGGGGTAGGCGTAGGCCAGCATGCCGCTGCCGGCGCGCCACACGCCGCCTTCCACCTGCGGCACTTCCAGCAGCACCACGTGCAGCAGCACGCGCAGCAGGTCGGTCTGGGGGCTGTCGGCCGGCACGGTGGGCACTGACTTGGCGTAGCGCGTGGCGATGTCCTCGCAGGCCTGCGTGGCGCGTGCCCGGCTGGACGCCACCTGGGCGCCCGAGCCCGTCTGGTAGAGCACCACGATGATGGCCGCGACCAGGGCACAGGCGGCCAGCAGAAAGGCCCAGAAAAGAAGCAGTTGGATGCGCAAAGACCGCACGGTAGCCCATCGGAGTGAGTAAGGGCGAACACGCGGCCGCCCGGTAGGAAAGCGGCGTGTCTTGCATCGCCCGGTGGTGGCCGCGGCCCGTGCCGGGGCCAGGGGCTTCGAATGGGGCCGATCCGGCCCCATTGGGATCAGGCGGCTTCGGGGTAGAACAGCTTGCGTGCCGGCACGGGCGCCACGGCCTGGCCGATGGCCGCGATGTGGTCCGGCGTGGTGCCGCAGCAGCCGCCCACGATGTTGACCAGCCCTTCGGCGGCGAATTCATGCACCAGCCGGCTGGTCACCTCGGGCGTTTCGTCGAACCCCGTGTCGCTCATCGGGTTGGGCAGGCCCGCATTGGGGTAGCAGCTGATAAAGGTGTCTTCCGCCACCCGGTTCAGCTCCTGGATGTAGGGGCGCATCAGGGTGGCGCCCAAAGCGCAGTTCAGGCCGATGGCCAGCGGGCGGGCGTGGCGCACGCTGTGCCAGAAGGCCGTCACCGTCTGGCCCGAGAGAATGCGGCCGGAGGCGTCGGTCACCGTGCCGCTGATGATGAGCGGCAGGCGCTCGCCGCTTTTCTCGAAGAACTCGTCGATGGCGAAGAGGGCCGCCTTGGCGTTGAGCGTGTCGAAGATGGTCTCGACCAGCAGCACGTCGGAGCCGCCTTCGACCAGGGCCTCGGTCTGCTCGTAGTAGGCCGCGCGCAACTGCTCGAAATCGACGTTGCGTGCGCCCGGGTCGTTCACGTCGGGGCTGATGCTGGCCGTCTTGGGCGTGGGGCCCAGGGCGCCGGCCACGAAGCGGGGCTTGTCGGGCGTGGCGTATTTGTCGCAGGCGGCACGGGCCAGCTGCGCTGATTTCAGGTTCATTTCGCGCGCGAGATCGGCCATCTTGTAGTCCTCCTGCGCGATGGTCGTGGCGCCGAAGGTGTTGGTCTCGATCAGGTCGGCGCCGGCGGCCAGGTACCGCTCGTGGATGTCGCGGATCACGTCGGGGCGTGTGAGGCTCAGCAACTCGTTGTTGCCCTTCACGTCACGCGGAAAGTCCTTGAACCGGTCGCCCGCGCCGTCCGGGCCGCTGTAGCCCTCGCCGCGGTACTGGGCCTCGCCCAGCTTGAAGCGCTGGATCATGGTGCCCATGGCGCCGTCGAGGATGGCGATGCGGCGGGCCAGGATGTCGGGTAGCTGTCGGGCGCGGGTGTAGTGGAGCGGAGTCATCCCCCGATTGTAGGAAGCCGCGTCAACCCTTGCCGTGCCCGGCCACGTCGAGGAAAGTCTGCAGCACCGGGGTCAACGCGTCGCCATGCCACGCCAGGACCCCGACGGTCGGATGCTCCAGGTGGGCAATCGGCACGAACCGCACGCCCTGGACGGCCGCTTGCGCCATCGAGGCCGGCACCAGGGCCACGCCCATGCGCATGGCCACCAGTGCCACCACGGTGAGCCACTGCCGGGTGGCATGGCGCGTGTGGGGGTGGATGCCGGCACGGTGGAAGAGGGCGATGACGTTGTCGTGGTTGGCCGGCGCCACGTCGCGCGCGAACATCACGAAGGTCTCGTCGGCGAGGCTTCGCAGGTCGACTTCCGCCTGGCCCGCCAGGGTGTGGTCCTGCGGCAGGCAGGCCACGAAATGGTCCTCGGCCAGCGGCAGGCTGCGCAGGGGCGCGGGCACGACGCTGGCATTGATGAAGCCGGCATGCAACTGCCGGTGCAGCAGGGCTTCGAGCTGCTCGCCCGAGGACATCTCGCGCAGGTTGACCTCGATGCCCGGCGCGCGCTCGCCGAAGGCGCGCACGATGGCGGGCATGTCGCGGTACACCATGGAGCCGGTGAAGCCGATGTCCAGCCGGCCGCGCTGCCCCGCGGCCACGGCGCGGGCCGTCTCGCCGGCGCGGGCCACACGGTCGAGCGCCACGCGCACTTCGGCGAGGTAGGCGTGGCCGGCGGGCGTGAGCGCCACCTGCTTGCTGGTGCGCTCGAACAGCCGCACGCCCAGTTCATCCTCCAGCGCCTTGATGCCCGAGCTGAGCGGCGGCTGCGTGATGGCCAGCCGCTCGGCGGCCCGGCCGAAGTGCAGTTCCTCGGCCAGCACGGCGAAGTAGCGCAGGAGGTGCAGTTTCATGGCGGCGATGATGCCAGCGCGGCCCGCAGCGCCGGCACCGGCTTGCGGCCGTTCAATAGGATTTCGGCAGGCCCAGCACCTTCTCGGCGATGAAGCACAGGATGAGCTGCGGGCTCACCGGCGCCAGGCGTGGTATCCACGACTCGCGCAGGTAGCGCTCCACGTGGTATTCCTTGGCGTAGCCCATGCCGCCGTGGGTGAAGATGGCGCGCTCGCAGGCGTGGTAGCCGGCCTCGGCCGCCAGGTACTTGGCGGCGTTGGCCTCTGCCGCGCACGGCAGGTGCTGGTCGTACAGCCATGCGGCTTTCTGCACCATGAGGTGCGCGGCCTCCAGCTCCATCCACGACAGGGCCAGCGGGTGCTGGATGCCCTGGTTCTGGCCGATGGGGCGGCCGAACACCTCGCGCTCCCTGGCATAGCCTGCGGCGCGCGCCAGCGCCGCGCGGCCCAGGCCCACGGCCTCGCTGGCGATCAGGATGCGCTCGGGGTTCAGGCCGTGCAGGATGTACTGGAAGCCCTGGCCTTCCTCGCCCACGCGGTCTTCCACCGGAATGCGCAGGCCGTCGATGAACACCTGGTTCGAATCCACGCATTTGCGCCCCAGCTTGTCGATCTCGCGCACCTCGACGGTGCTGCGGTCCAGGTCGGTGTAGAACAGGCTCAGGCCCTCGGTGCCGCGGCATTGCTCCACCGGCGTGGTGCGCGCCAGCAGCAGGATCTTGTTGGCCACCTGCGCGGTGCTGATCCAGACCTTCTGGCCGTGCACCACGTAATGGTCGCCCTCCCGCAACGCGCGGGTCTTGAGCTGGAGCGTGTTCAGCCCGGTGTTGGGTTCGGTGACGCCGAAGCAGGCCTTCTCGCGGCCCGCGATCAGCGGCGGCAGCCAGCGCGCCTTCTGCGCTTCGGTGCCGAACACCACCACCGGGTGCAGGCCGAAGATGTTCATGTGCACCGCCGAGGCGCCGGACAGCCCCGCGCCGGTGGCCGAGATCGTGTGCATCATCAGCGCGGCCTCGCGGATCCCCAGGCCGGCGCCGCCGTAGGCCTCGGGCATGGCGATGCCCAGCCAGCCGGCGTCGGCCAGCGCGCGGTGGAAGTCCTCCGGAAAGCCGCCTTCGCGGTCGCGGCGCAGCCAGTAGTCGGCATCGAACGGGGCGCACACCCGCTCGATCGCGTCCCGGATCTGGGCGTGTTCGGGAGAGAGGTCGAAGTTCATGGGGCGGGCCGGATCACCTTGTCAGGCGACTCGCCGTAGGGCGGGCTGTAGATCACCAGCAGCTTCACGGGGGTGTCGCTGGTCACGGTTAAGACATGCATCTGGTCGGCCGGAAAGAAGCACATGTCGCCCGGCACCATGTCGAAGGCTTCGCCCGCCACTTCGGCGCGGGCCGTGCCTTCGAGCAGATAGCACGACTGCTCGATGCCCGGATGGGCGTGGGGCAGGGCGCCGCCGCCCTTGTGCAGCGTGCCCAGCAGCACCTCCATCTGCTGCGCGCCCACCGTCTCGGGGCCGATCAGGCGCTGGTTGTGCGTGTGGTGGTGGTTGGCGGGCTGGTAGCTGGGCACCTGGGCGGCGCGCACGCGGTACCGGGGCGCGGTGGTGGTGGTGGTGGTGGTGGCGAGGGTCATGCGGGTTCTCCGGTGGCGGCGTGGCAGGCGTTTTGCGCGAGCAGGCCGTCGATCTGGGTGGGGGTGTAGCCGGCCTCGGCCAGCAGGGCGCGGGTGTGTTCGCCCAGTTGCGGCGCGGGCGACAGGGTGCGGGGCGGCGGAGTGGCCGACCAGCGCGTGGGATGGGCCATGGCGTGCATGGGCCCCTCGGTGGGGTGCACGCTGTCGTGCAGGAAGCCCGTGGCGCGCAACTGCGGGTTGGTGAGCAGGTCGGCCGGCGAGTTCATCGGCATGTGCGGCACGTCGGCGGCATCCAGCAGCGCCTGCCACTGGGCCGTGGTGCGGGTGCGCAGGATGCGCGCCACCTCGGCATAGACGGTATCGATGTTCGCCGCGCGGGCGCCGTGCGTGGCAAAGCGCGGGTCCTGCGCCAGGCCCTGCGCTTCGCCGATCTCGCCGATGGCTGCGAAGAAGCTGCGCCAGTGCTTGTCGTTGTAGATCAGCACGCAGAGCATGCCGTCGGCGGTTGCATAGGGCTTGCGGTGCGTGGTCAGCAGCCGGGCGTAGCCGGCCTCGCCCTGCGGCGGCTCGAAGGTCAGGCCCGCCATGTGGTCGCCCAGGATGAATTGCGCCATGGCCTCGAACATGGGCACGACGATGGCCTGGCCCTGGCCCGTCTTTTCGCGGGCATAGAGCGCCGCCGTCACCGCGTACACCGCATGCAGCCCGGTCACGCGGTCCGACAGCGTGGTCGGCGCATAGGCCGGCTCGGGCGCGCCGTAGCGCTGCATGAGCCACGGGATGCCGGTGGCGCCCTGGATCAGGTCGTCGTAGGCGGGGCGGGCCGCGTCGGGGCCTTCCTGGTCGAAGCCGCAGCAGCTCACGTGGATGAGGCGCGGGTTGCGCGCGGCCACGCTGGCCGGGTCCAGGCCCAGCCGCGCCAGGGCCTGCGGGCGCACGTTGCTGATGAGCACGTCGCAGCGCTCGGCCAGCCGCAGCGCGGCCTCGCGGCCCTCCGGGTGCTTGAGGTCCAGCGCGATGCTGCGCTTGCCCGCGTTGGCATGCAGGAAGATGTGGCCCATGCCGGGGTGGCGCATGGGGCCCACATGGCGCATGTTGTCGCCGTCGGGCGTCTCCACCTTGATGACCTCCGCGCCCAGCTGGGCGAGGATCTGCGTGGCGAACGGGCCCATGATGACCGAGGTCAGGTCCAGGATCCGCACGCCCGCCAGGGGGCCGGTGCGTGAAGTGCTATGCGTGTTGTCGGTCATGCCATTCTCCAGAACGTCTGACAGGGGCAGCGGCCGGTGCCACCGGTGCGGCCCGCGCGAGCAGACGCCGCGCAAGGGCCGCCCCGCCGCGCTGGCGTCGTCCCCCTTCCCGCAGCGCGCAGCGATGCGAGAGCAAGGGGGAAGCGGCAACACCGCTCAGGGGGATGTCGTTCATTCGGGCTGGATGCGGGCCTGCTGGATCAGCGTGCGCCAGTGGGCCAGCTGGTCGGCCACGTAGGTCGCGAATTCCTGCGGCGTCTTGCTGGGCCACACCTGGAAGCCGATCTGCGCGAGCTTGTCCTGCGTGTCCTTTTCGGCCAGCACGGCCTGCAGCTCCGTGTTC